>VBKO01000517.1 GCA_005888115.1 Deltaproteobacteria bacterium | reverse complement strand
CTCTTCCTCCTCGGGTACCTGCTCGGCGCGGTCGCCGGCCCGTTCGTCGTCGATGCCGTGAGCCGCGTCATTCCGTACGTCAAGCTGGCCGACGCCGTCTTCTACCTGTTCGCGGTGATGACCTGCGGCGGCGCGGGAGGCTGCGCGTTCTCGCGCAACATCATCTATAGCGCCTGGAGCCTGCTCTTCGCGCTGCTGGGCGCGGCCGGCCTCTACGTCTTCCTCGGCGCCGATTTCCCCGCCGTCGTCCAGGTGCTGGTCTACGTGGGCGGCGTCCTCGTGCTGATCCTCTTCGCCATCATGCTCACCAAGCAGATCGGCGAGGACCCCAAGCTGACCAACACGCACGTAGGCTTCCCGGCGGGAATCGCGCTCGCGCTGGTGACCGTCGCCACGCTCGCGTACACGGCGATCATGGCGCCCTGGAAGGTGGTCGCGGAGCGCTCGTGGGAGCCGACCGCGAGCCGCCTGGGCATCGCCTTCCTCACCGATTACCTCCTCCCGTTCGAGATCGCCTCGGTGGTGCTGCTCGCGGCCTTGATCGGCGCGGTGGTGATCGCGCGCAAGGAGATCAAGGAGACCTCGGACGTGGCGCTATGAGCTCCATCGGGCTACCCCACTTCCTCATCGTCGGCGCAATCCTCTTCGCCCTGGGAATGGTCACGGTGGTCACGCGGCGCAACGCCGTCGGCATCCTGATGGGCGTGGAGCTGATCCTGAACGCCGCGAACGTGAACTTCATCGCCTTCAATCATTTCGTCGAAGGGCCGGGCCGCCTCACCGGCCAGGTCTTCAGCATCTTCGTGATCGTCCTGGCGGCGGCGGAGGCCGCGGTGGGCCTCGCCATCGTGCTCGCCATCTACCAGACCTTCCGCACCATCGACGTGGAAGAGACCGATCTGTTGCGCCAGTGAGGACATGACCTTGCCCGATGTCGCACAAGCGTTCCCGGTCTCGTGGCTGTGGCTGATCCCGTTCTTCCCGCTGCTCGGCACTGCCCTGAACACCGCCTTCGGGCCCTCGTTGCAGAAGCGCTTCGGGAAGCGTGCCAACCACGCCATCGCCATCGGCGTGATGGTCGCTTCGTGCGTCGTGGCCGAGATCGCCTTCTGGAAGATGTTCGCGCGCCCGGCCCACGATCGATTCTTCGAGAACCGCCTCTGGACGATGTGGCAGAGCGGCTCCTTGAAGGTGGACCTCTCCTTCGCCCTCGACCCGCTCGGGATGGTGATGACGCTGATCGTGACCCACGTCGCGACGCTCATCCACATCTACTCGGTCGGGTACATGGCCGACGAGCCCGCCTACTGGCGGTTCTTCCTCTGGCTGAACCTCTTCGTCTTCTCGATGCTGCTGCTGGTGATGGGCAGCAACTTCGCGGTGATGTTCTTCGGCTGGGAGGGCGTGGGCCTGTGCAGCTACGGCCTGATCGGCTTCTGGTACACCGACCTGGAGAAGGCCAAGGCCGCGCTCAAGGCCTTCGTGGTGAACCGGTTCGGCGACTTCGGGTTCGTCATCGGCCTCTTCATCCTCTTCTGGTCGCTGTCGGGAACCTGGAACGCGCAGTCCAGGTACGTGCCGGAAGCTGGACTCGGCTCGCCCAGGCTCGGCGCGCCGCTCGCGCACCCGCGGGTCTCGCCCGCCGGAGTGCAGCTCGGCCCCACCATCGAGTTCCGCGAGCTGCGCAACCAGATCGCCGACGAGTCGAGCGGCATGGCGGGCCGCCTCGGCGCGATGACGCTCTTCGGCCTGCCGGTGCTGGCCCTGATCGGCATCTGCCTGTTCATCGGCGCGGCCGGCAAGAGCGCGCAGATCCCGCTCTATGTCTGGCTCCCCGACGCGATGGCCGGGCCGACGCCGGTTTCCGCGCTGATCCACGCCGCCACCATGGTCACGGCGGGCGTGTACATGGTCGCCCGGCTCAATTTCCTCTTCGCGCTCAGTCCCGTGGCCATGACGGTGGTCGCGACCATCGGAGCGCTCACGGCGATCTTCGCCGCCTCGATCGGCTTCTTCCAGTACGACATCAAGAAGGTGCTCGCCTACAGCACCGTCTCGCAGCTCGGGTTCATGTTCATCGGCGTGGGCGTGGGCGCCTTCTGGGCCGGCATCTTCCACCTCATGACGCACGCCTTCTTCAAGGCTTCTCGCCGCCTGCTGGGCCATCGCGGGATTCCCCTGGGCCGCCGGCTTCTACTCGAAGGACGAGATCCTCTGGAAGGCATGGACCGCGGAGGGCCTGTCCGCGCCCTGGATGGGCCGCGCCATCTACCTCATCGGAGCGGTCGCCGCGCTGGGGACGGCCTTCTACATGTTCCGCTCGTACTACATGACCTTCACCGGCGAGTACCGCGGCGGCCATGGGCACGCCCCCAAGGAGACGCAGGAGGATCCCGAGGCGGTCGCCTCCCACGCTCATGCGGCGGCGGCGCTCCACGCACCCGACGAGCACGGGGCGGCCGTCGAGGCGCTGGAGGCGTCGGTGCCGCACCCGCACGGGCACGATGCGCACGCGGCGGAAGCGCACGAGCACGGCGGGCTACCGCACGAGTCGCCGCGCTCGATGACCTGGGTGCTGATCGCGCTCGCCTTCGCGGCGGTGGTGAGCGGCGTCCTCTTCGGCCTGCCGAAGCTCTGGTCCGGACACGAGCCCCTGCTGGAGGCATTCCTCGCGCCCAGCCTGCCCGCCGCGGAGAAGGTACCGTTCCGCGAGGCCTCGCACTCGACCGAGCTGCTCTTCCAGCTGATCGGGATCGGCATCGCCGTCGTCGGCTGGGCCGGCGCCCGCGCTCTCTACCTGGATGCGAGGAGCACGGTCCCCGAGCGCCTCAAGGCGGCCTTCCCGCGCGCCTGGGGCGTCGTCTTCAACAAGTACTATGTGGACGAGCTGTACGACGCCACGGTGGTGCGCATCTCGGTGCTCTTCAGCCGGGCGCTCTACTGGTTCGACCAGTACGTGATCGACGGCATCGTGAACCTCATGGCGACCATCGGCCGGGGCGTCGCCTACGCCGACGCCGCCTTCGACCAGAAGGTCGTCGACGGCGCGGTGAACCTGCTCGCCGACGGCTTCCTGCACGGCGGCGCCACGCTGCGGCGCCTGCAGACCGGCCGCATCCAGGCGTACCTGTTCGGCGCGCTCGCCGGCGCCATCGCCTTCGTCATCATCCAGTACGTGATCCGCTGATCGGGAGCGCCATGGACCATCCGACCACCAGCATGCTGCTCACCTGGATGACCTTCACGCCCCTCGCGGGAGGGGTCCTCATCCTCCTCGTCGTCGGGCTGCGCAGCGCGGGCGCGCTGGGCAAGACGGCCGCCGATCAGGCCTCGCGCGTGATCGCCCTGGTGGCGAGCGCGGCCGTGCTGGTGATGGCCGCCTTCCTGTGGAAGGCCTTCGATCCGTCGCGCGCGGGCGTGCAGTTCGTCCAGCATGCGCGCTGGATCCCCGCCTACAACATCCGCTACTTCGTCGGCGTCGACGGCATCTCGATCACGCTGGTCATCCTCACCGCCCTGATCAGCTTCATCGCCACCATCGCCTCCATGCCTTGGTGGCCTGGCCACACCCACCTCGACGAGCACCACTTCACCCAGCGCGCCGTGCCCGGCTACATGGCCTTGCTGCTGCTCCTGCAGACGGGCATGACCGGCGTGTTCGTCTCGCTCGACCTGTTCCTCTTCTACGTCTTCTGGGAAGTGATGCTCTTGCCGATGTATTTCCTCATCGGCATCTGGGGCGGCGCGCGCAAGGAGTACGCGGCGATCAAGTTCTTCCTCTATACCCTGGCTGGCTCGGTGCTCATGCTGCTCGCCATCATCGGCCTGTACTTCAACGGGCCGACGGTGCCAGTCGACGGGCAGATGATGCACACCTTCGACCTGCTCAAGATGGCCGAATGGGGCCGCGCGGGCGGATATGGTAGCGCGCCCGCGGTGATGGGCCTCAACTTCATGCGCGTCGCGTGGGTGGCCTTGTTCATCGGGTTCGCGGTGAAGATCCCGATGTTCCCCTTCCACACCTGGCTCCCCGACGCGCACGTCGAGGCGCCCACTCCCATCTCAGTCATCCTCGCCGGCGTCCTCTTGAAGATGGGCATCTACGGCATTCTGCGCGTCAACTACGGGACCCTCCCGCAGGCGACCAAGTGGGCGGCGACCGCGATGGCGGTCTTCGGCACCATCAACATCGTCTACGCGGCGTTCGTCT
>VBKO01000507.1 GCA_005888115.1 Deltaproteobacteria bacterium | reverse complement strand
CGCGCGGAGATCGTCCGCGAATATGGCCCGTTCCCGGGCATCGAGCAGGTCCACGGCGTCACCTGGGACGGCCGCAACATCTGGTTCGCCAAGGGCGAAAAGCTCGCCGCCATCGACCCTGCAAGCGGAGAGCTGGTGCGGGAGCTCGATGTCGCGGCCGACGCTGGGACCGCTTTCGACGGCAAACATCTCTGGCAGATCGCCGAAGACCGGATCCAGAAGGTGGACCCCAAGACGGGCCGCGTGCTGGGCAGCATTCCCGCGCCGGCACAAGGACGCGACTCGGGGCTGACGTGGGCCGAGGGTACTCTTTGGGTCGGCGAATACCGGGCGCGCAAGATCCACCAGATCGACGCCGAGACCGGCGCCATCCTCAAGACGATCGAGTCGGATCGCTTCGTCACCGGCGTTTCCTGGGTCGACGGCGAGCTCTGGCACGGCACGATGGAGGCCGAAAGGAGCGAGATCCGACGCGTCGATCCGGAAAACGGCGAGGTCCTCGAGCGCCTGGAGATGCCCGCGGGCATCACCGTCAGCGGGCTCGAAGCCGACGGTAAGGACCTGTTCTTCTGCGGCAGTGCCACGAGCGGCAAGGTGCGCGCCGTCCGCAGGCCGACCGCGCGCACGCAGCGCTGACGAGGCTCGCCAGGTCGAGGGGGTTGTCGCTTGACGTCCGCGATACGCCGGCGTGCGTGCCGGGCGAACGTCCACCGCGGCGCGCGTGGTGAGCGTGCTAGAGACTGCGCCCTATGTCCTTCGTTTTCCAGGCCGTGCCCCTTCACCGCGCCGAGGCGACGGCGGAGCCTAGCCGGGCTCTCCGCCTCGCCCTCTGGCTCCTCCCGTTCGTGGTGGCGGGGGCGCTCCTGGTCCGTCTCTACCCGGACAGCTATCAGCAGGACGGCGGCTTCCACTTCCTCTTCGCGCGCTGGTCACTCGAGCACCCGCGCTTTCTGGTCGACGTCTGGGGGCGACCGCTGTTCACTGCGCTGTACGCGTTCCCGGCGCGGCTCGGCTACCCCTTCGCGAAGCTCCTGACGGTGGCGGTCTCGCTGGCCACGGCCTGGAACACCGCGAAGCTCGCGCGCGCACACGGTCTGGAACGCGCCGAACTGGCCGTCCCACTCCTGTTTCTCCAGCCCTCCTTCCTGCTGATCTGCTCCGACACCATGACCGAGCCGCTCTTCGCGCTCGTGTTGGTGGTGGCGCTGCGGCTCCACCAAGCCGGTCGGATCCGGGCGAGTATGTGGGTGGCGGCGCTGCTGCCGCTGGCCCGGCCGGAGGGATTCTTCGTGGCGCTCTTGTGGGCCGCGTCCGTGGCCCTCGATCCGCACGCGGACAGGACGTTGCTCCTGCGCGCCCTCTCGACCATCCGGCTCGCCGCCGGGGTTGCAGCGTGGTGGCTGGCCTCGACCGTGCTCACCGGGGACCCGCGCTTCATCGTGCACAACTGGCCGCCGAACTGGGCGGTGGGCGCCAACAACGGCACCGGCTCCCTACTGCAGTACTGGCTCATACGCGACCAGCTCGTGGCCGGATCGGTCCTCCAGATGCTCTTCGGCCTGGGCTTGGTGGCCCTGGTTGTCTCGCAGCGCGCCCTGCTGCCATTGGCTACGGTGTTGGCGGTCGCGGCGCTCCACTCGGTATTGTTTCGGTTCGGGTACTTCGGCTCGGCCGGCTACGCGCGCTACCTGGTGTGCGTGGCGCCCCCCTCAGCGCTGGCGATGCTAGCGGGCTGGAACCTCCTGGCCGGCTGGGCGCGGAAGGTGCCGCCGCTGCTGCGGCTCACGGCCGGCGCGGCGGTGCTCCTCTGGGCGGCCTGGGTCTGCCTGAGCCAGGCAGACGCGTATGGATCCTCGCGCGACGCCCGGGCGGTGGACGACATGCACGCTTGGTTCCTGGCCCATCCGCGGCCGGTGAAGCGGCTCGTTTTCAGTCAGGCGTACATGTCGATCCGGTTCGGACGGGATCTGGCCGAGCAACCGAATCTGGGAACGGACCCGGAGGAGAACGTGCAGATTCTCCGCGCCTCGCCGCCGGGGACGCTCGTCTTCTGGGATGCGCACACGGGGCCGCAATTCCACGCCATCGGCGGGGCCGAGCTCGAGCGGGCGGGGTACGAGCGGCTGCGAGCAGCGTCTTACGAGCTCGAACCGCTGCTGCCAGACCGCCCGGCGCTGCCACCATACCGACAGGAGATTTACCTGTACTACAAAGGGGAGTGAGGGCCAGCCAACGATGAGCGACGTGCGCAGCAGGAAGGGTGGCGCCCGCGTGCGGTTGCCTCCGCCGCTGGTCTTCGCTGCGGCGCTCGCGGCGGGCTTCTTCCTGCCGCCGCGCCTCGGCCTGCCGCTTGGAGCGCGCCTGACGCTCGGCGGAATCCTCGTCATCGCCGGTCTTGGTATGGGGGTTTCGGCCATCGGGCGGTTCCGCAAGACGGGTCAGGATC
>VBKO01000506.1 GCA_005888115.1 Deltaproteobacteria bacterium | reverse complement strand
GCGCCACGTGCTCCATCGCCTCGGGCGAAACGAGCGGCTCGCGGTCCTTGACGCAATACGCGACGGGGATGGGCACTCCCCAGCTGCGCTGCCGCGAGACGCACCAGTCGGGCCGGTTCTCCACCATTCCGCGGATGCGCTCCTTGCCCCAGGCGGGGATCCAGCCACCCCCCGCCGCGATGCGGTCGATGGCTTCGAGCGCCGCCTTGCGGATCGTGGTCCCGCCGATGTCCACGTCCATGCCGATCCACCACTGGTCGGTGGCGCGGAAGATGACCGGCTGCTTGCAACGCCAGCAGTGCGGATAGCTGTGGCGGATCTCGAACGCCACGCCGCCGGCGTTGAGCAGCGCTCCGGCCGCGCGCAGCTTCTCGATGATCTCCGGATTGGCGTCGAATACGCCCTTGCCGGTGAGCCCCAGCCCCGCGTCGGCGGTGAAGCGGCCGCGGTCGTCCACGGGCGCGAAGATGGGCAGCCCGTACTTGACGCCCATCTGGAAGTCGTCCTCGCCGTGCCCCGGCGCGGTGTGCACCAGGCCGGTGCCGGCCTCGGTGGTCGCGTGCGCGCCGAGAACCACGCGGCCGACCCGCTCGATCAGCGGGTGGTGGTAGGTCACGCCGTCGAGGTCGGCTCCCGAGAAGTGCGCGAGCACCTTCCGCGGGTTTCTCAGCCGCGGGACACGGCCGGCGTTCTGCGCTGCCCCGAGCAGGGTCCCGGGATCGCCTCCGCCCTGCTCCACTTCCTGCGGAGCGCAGGCGGCGAGGAAATCGGCGAGGAGGTCCTTGGCAACGACGACGGCGCGCTCGCCCAGGTCGTAGGCGACGTACTCGATCTCCGGATTGGCGGCGATGGCGAAGTTCGCCGGGATGGTCCAGGGTGTGGTGGTCCAGATGGCCAGCGCGAGCGGGTGGCCCTTGAGCGAGGGCGCCTCCTTGTAGAGCCGGGTGCCGTCCAGCACGCGGAAAGCGACGTAGATCGAAGGGCTGGTCCTCTCCGCGTATTCCACTTCGGCTTCGGCCAACGCCGTGCGGTCGCGCGGGCACCAGTGCACCGGGCGCTTTCGCCGGTAGAGGGCTCCCTTGCGCGCGATGGCGGCGAGCTGGCGGACGATCTCCGCCTCGTACCGGTAGTCCATGGTGAGGTACGGATCGTCCCAGCGCGCCAGGATGCCCAGGCGCAGGAACCCGCCCCGCTGCACCTCGACTTGCTCCTCGGCGAACTTCCGGCAGGCGCGGCGGAAGTCGCTCGCGCTCATGTCCCGCTTCTTCGGCCCGAGCTGCTTGTCGACCTGCAGCTCGATGGGCAGGCCGTGGCAGTCCCAGCCCGGGACGAAGTCCGCGAGCTTGCCGCTCATCGAGGCGTGCTTCACCACGATGTCCTTGAGCACCTTGTTGAGGAAGTGCCCCAGGTGGATCGGTCCGTTGGCGTACGGCGGCCCGTCGTGGAAGACGAACTTCTCGCGGCCGGCGTTCTTGCGCAGGATCTGCTCGTAGACCTTCCCCTCCTGCCACGCCTTCACCTGCGCAGGCTCCCGCTCCGCGAGCTGCGCGCGCATGGGGAAGCCCGTCCTGGGCAGGTTGACCGTATCCTTGAGGTCCATGGCGGAAAGAGCGGACGAGTAGCAGCAAGGGGCCGGTCCTGCAACCGGATCGGGGCGCCGTTCCACTCGACGCCGCGGCGCGTTGTCGCCTATGCTGCGCGCCCTTCAAGGAGCGCTCGATGGCCGTTCCTGCCCGCCAGATCTCCGCCTCGGGCATCGAGGTGCGCCCCGTCCAGGGCAAGAAGGACGTGGAAGTCTTCCTGCACGTGCCCTGGACGCTGGGAATGAAGGAGGATCCGAACTGGGTGCCGCCGCTGCTCGACGACTACCGGCGGCAGCTCGATCCGAGGAAGAGCCCGTTCCTCAAGCACGGCGAGCTGGCCTGCTTCACCGGGTTCGAGGCGGGCAAGCCGGTCGGGCGCATCAGCGTGCAGATCGACCGCGAGTTCGACCGGGTGCATCCGGAGGAGCCCGGCGTCGCCTTCTTCGGGTTCTTCGAGTGCGCGGACCGGCCGGACGTCTCGCGGGCGCTCTTCGCCGCCGCCGAGGACTGGGCGCGCGCCAAGGGGCGCACGCGGCTGCGCGGTCCGTTCACGCTCGACTCGAAGGGTGAGGTCGGCGTGCTCGTCGAGGGATTCGACACTCCTCCGCGGATCGGGATGCCGCACAACAAGCCGCACCTCGGGCGCACCATCGAGGCGGCGGGCTATGCCAAGGCGAAGGACTTCTACGCCTGGTGGTACACCTCCGGACACGTCGACGAGCGCACCAAGCGGATCGCCGAGAAGACCAAGGCGCTCCCTGGCGTGAGCGTGCGCCCGATGGATCTCCGGCATTTCCGCCGCGAAGTGGACATCGTGCGCGACGTCTTCGACTCGGCCTGGAAGGACAACTGGGGTTTCATCCCGTTCACGAACGAAGAGCTGGAGATCATCGCCACCGAGTACAAGATGTTCGTCGACAGGGAGATCGCGCTGGTCGCGGAGGCCGAGGGCAAGCCGGCGGCGATCTGCTTCGCCATCCCCGACGTGAACGAGATGGTGCGGGACTTCGACGGGGAGCTGAC
>VBKO01000505.1 GCA_005888115.1 Deltaproteobacteria bacterium | reverse complement strand
CTCTCGCGCGCTGCGAGCACCCAGGGAACGCATGCGGCAGCCAGGCAGAGCGCGATCTCGGCCGCGCCGCGGCCCAGGGCCGATCCCGAGCTTCCTCCAGCCGCGTACCGGACATTGCGCGCAATGGTCCACTCGAGGAACGCGGGAAGCTGGCCGAGCGCCGAATAACCGGCGGCAACCGCCACCCATGGAGCGATCGCGCCCGCCGCCAGCGCGGCGACGCGCGCCCATGCGCGACTCCAGCCGTCGGCCGGGCGCACCAGGAGCGCCACCCCGAACGCTACGGCGGAGATGACCGCGTGGTGGCGGTACAGGGTGGCGAGTCCCACGCAGATCCCGCAAAGGAGGAGGCCGGCCGGCCGGCGCGAGCGCGTGAAGAAATAGATCGACGCCGCGATCGGCAGGTTCATCATCACTTCGCCGCCGAACGCGGGCACTTCCACCAGGCCGGCGAGGATCGACATCCAGGCCGCCGCCCATCCGGCCTCCTCGCTGCCGGTCCAACGGCGGGCGGCACCGCGCAGTAGAAGCGCGGTGCAGAATACCCAGAGGACGCCGAGGATCCGGATCGGCCAGATGCTCAGACCGCCGGCAAGCGCATAGGTGAGATATCCGAGCGGGGGCTTGATCTCGACCAGGTCCCGGTACGGCAAGAGTCCCTTCAGGATGCCCGCGCCGTAAACCAGGTAATCGGACTCATCGATGTTGAGCACGCCGAACGCGAACCCGGGCAGCCGGAGCAGCGCGATCCCGGCGAGGAGCGTCCAGGGGGAGGTGAGGAGCTTTCTCATCCTTCTTCGCCGTCGGCGGCGCGACCCTACGCAAGATCGCCGGCGGTGACAAGGAAACTGTGCTCTCCTCTCATGGCCGCCCAATCGTCGGGGGAAGCCGGCGATAAACCCGGGACCCCGCGACATCCGCGACGAGCGCGTAGTGCTCGTGCAGGTATCGGTCCAAGGCGGGGACCACCGAGAGTGGAACCCTCTCCCAATGATGGATGCCCGCGGGCGCGGTATCGACAAAGATCGGCACGCGGTTCGATTCCAGATCCCGCACCGTGAATGCTACGTCGCGGTCCGAGCGGAAAGGCGCGAGATCGAAGCCATCCGGCAGATGCGCCGGGTCGAAGTTGCCGACGTGGACGGAAGTAGTCACGTAACGCGTCCCCGGCAAGCGGCCGGCGAGGAAGTAGATGGGCGAGTAATGGCCCCAGATGAACAGGCGTTCGTCTGCCCTGGTATTGCGCGCCAGCCAACCGGCAAGCGCGCGGGCGCGGGGCTCCTGGTCGGGGTACCTGCCCGCGATGCCGCGCCCGAAGGAGTAGATGACGAGGATCAGCGCCGGAAACGCACAGGCTAGGACGACGAACGCGCGCCGGGCCCTGGGGAAAGCCGGCCATGACCGGACGAACGCGGCCGCCTGTGGCGAGGCGAGAAGAGCCAGGGGCGCGACGAACTGGAGGAAGTAGTGTTCGTAGAAGCGGCCGCCGACGCTGACGGAGATCCAGGTGAGCCAGAGCGCGAGCACCAGGCCCGTGCGCGCAGGGCCCCGGACTGTTGGCTGGATCGTCTCCCGCGTGGCCAGCACCCAGGGAACGATCGCGGCACCGACGCAGAGCGGAATCGCCTGCGCGGCGAGAAGGAAGGTATCGCGCGGACCGCTCGCGGCGCCGTAGTGCACGTTCCGGGCGATCACCCAATCCCAGAACTCGGAAAACGCACCGATCTTCGCGAACGCCATGGCCGTCAGCACCCAAGGCAGCGCAAAGCCGGCTGCGAGCGCGGGCAGCCGCGGCAGCCGGCGAACGTCCCCGCTCCGAAGGGCGTGCCAGCAGAGTGCTAGACCGAATGCCACCAGGAGAATTCCAGCCTGCTGCCGGATCAACGACGCCCCACCGATACAGACGCCGGCGAGAATCGCATCGGCGAGCCCGCCGCCCGTCTCGGCGCGCACATAGAACAGGAGGGCACCGGCTGCCGGGAGGGCCATGAGCAGCTCGGTGGAAACCGAGGGGACCTCGCATTGCGATGCCAGCAGCGCCAGCCATGGCGCCGCGGCCGCAGCTACCTCGCTGCCCGTCAGGCGTCGCGCTGCCCGGCCGAGTACGAGACAGGTCGCCAGTACCCAGAACACGCCGAGGACGTGCACGGGGAGGATGGACAAGCCGCCGAACAACGCCGCGGAAGCGAACGGAACGTACGCAAGGGGCGGCTTGATGTCCGCGATCTCGGCGAACGGCACCGCCCCCTGGAGCATGCGCTTGGCGATGACGATGAAATCCGATTCATCGATGTTGAGCACGCCGAAGACGAATCCGGCGCTGCGCAAGGCGACGATCGCAGCGAGAAGCGCGGCGACCACCCAGAACCGAGGAATCGCGCGACGTTCGACTGCCGGCGAAGCGGTCACGACGACCGAACCCGCCGGTCCGAGGGCCGCGCCCATCGTGCGCCGGCGCCCAAGCGCGAAGTGGACGCGCGCGAGCTCGATCCCGAG
>VBKO01000495.1 GCA_005888115.1 Deltaproteobacteria bacterium | reverse complement strand
CGGGAGCGCGAGATGGATCGGCTGAAGCCAAGCATCAGACCGCGCACGCCCCACATCGGGTTCCAGCGCTGGGACAAGCTGCTCTTCCTCCACTGGGAACTGCCGGCCGACGCGCTCCGCCCGCTCGTCCACCCGCGCCTCGAGCTCGACACGTTCGAGGGGCGCGCGTTCGTCAGCATCACTCCGTTCACCGTGCGCGGCGCGAGGCTTCGCGGTCTCCCGCCGCTCCCCGCGCTGTCGGATTTTCACGAGGTCAACGTCCGCACCTACGTGCACCTCGGCGGTGAGGATCCCGCCGTATGGTTCTTCAGCCTCGACGCGGCGAGCGCCCTCGCCGCCGCGATGGCTCGCGCATCGCTGCGGCTGCCGTACTGCTATGCCCGCATCTCGCGCGGCGAGGCCGGCGGCCGCCTGACCTACGAAGCGGCGCGCGTCCTGCCCGCCGCGCCGGCCGGCCTCTCGGCATCGTGGAGGATCGCCGGGGAGGCGGCCCCCGCGCGCCCGGGCACGCTGGAGCACTTCCTCGCCGAGCGTTACCTGCTGTTCTCGCGCGCGTTCGGGCGGAAGCTGTTCCGGCTCCAGGTGCACCACGGTCCCTGGCCCCTGCGGCGCGTCGAGGGCCTCGAGGTGGCGCAGACGCTGTCCACGGCCGACGGTGTACCGCCGCTGCGCGGGTCGCCGCTGTCGCAGTACTCGGAAGGCGTGGACGTGGATTTCTTCCCCCCGACCTTGGTTTGAGCGCGGTGCTCGTCTACGGCGATCGACGCGTCGCATATTCACCGCCGCAGCGCGTCTTGAGTCGTCGCCTGCGAGGATGGGGGGACGCCGCCTTATCGGCGGCGGCTATTGTGGCGGCTGCTTCTCGGCGGCCGGCACGATGGTGGGCGAGCCGTCCGGCGGCGGCGCCGTCGCCGGGACCAGCTGCGGAACCGCGGGCGTCTTGCCCTTCACCAGCGCTTCGACGCTGGTCGGGCCTCCGCTCACGCACCGGTTGCCGCTAAAGGTCTGCTCGCAATGCTCGTTCGGGCCGCACTCGCCCCGGCAGGGGACCGGCTCGCACAATCCCTTGATCGGGTTGCAGGTGGTTCCGGCGGTGCAGATGGCGATGCAGCCGCCCGCGGCACGCGAGGTCGCCGCCGCTCCGATGGCGGCCGCGCTCATCGTGGCGGCGCCGACCATCGTGTTGGAGCTGCCCGTCTTGCAGGCTGCGAGAAGGGCGACCGCGAACAGCATGCGCCGGACAGACATGGCCGACCCTCCCCTCAGGGGTGTAACGCGTCAGCCGTCCGTTTGCACGTCGCCGCTCCGCACGATTTGCACGCCCGCTTGCCGCATCTCGTCCACCGCCCGGGCGACGTCGCCGGGCCGCAGCTCGACTCCGCGGCTGCCGTCCTCCACCAGGAAGGTGCGGAAGCCCAGCTGGAGCGCGTCCAGCGCGGTGAACTTCACGCAATAGTCCGTGGCCAGACCCATGACGTAGAGGTCCGTCGCGCCGCGTCCCCTCAGGTAGTCCGCGAGACCGGTCGACTTCCGGTGGCCGTTGTCGAAGAACCCGCTGTAGCTGTCGATGGCGGGATCGGTCCCTTTGCGGAGGATCGCCTCGACCCGGTTCATGTCCAGCCCGGGTGCGAACGCCGCGCCGCTGGTCCCTTGCACGCAGTGATCGGGCCAGAGCACCTGGGGCAGCCCTCCCAGCTCGGCGAGCTCGCCGGGTTTCCGGCCCGGCCGCGTCGAGGCGAAGCTGCCGTGGCCCTTCGGGTGCCAGTCCTGCGTGGCGACCACCAGGCCGAACCGCGGCTGCAGCCGGTTGGCCACGGGCACCACCTCGTTGCCACCCGGAACGCCCAGCGCGCCGCCTGGCAGGAAGTCGTTCTGGACGTCGACCAGGATCAAGACCTTCATGCCGGGTGTGCTATCAACGCGCGCCGATCGGCGCCAGCAGCACCACCGAGTACCCCACCGCCGTCTGCCGGGTCGGGTTCGCGTACGAGTGGCGCTGGTCCGCGCGGAACGAGATCACGTCTCCCGGTTCCAGCACCCATTCTTGCCCGGAGACCACCAGCGCGATGCGTCCGGACTCGCAGGTCAG
>VBKO01000376.1 GCA_005888115.1 Deltaproteobacteria bacterium | reverse complement strand
GTTTCTCTCCCGTCCGTCCCCGCTCCCGCGGTTGCTCCGGTAGCGCAGGCAGACGGCGGACGCCCTCTGGTGCTGCTCATCGAGGACGATGCGGCGACCGTGAGACTGGTTCGCGCCTACTTGCATGACGCGGGCTACGATCTCGCCGAGGCGAGCACTTGCGCGCACGGGATCGAGCTCGCGCGGCGGCTCCAGCCCACCGCCATCCTGCTGGACCTCGATCTCGACGGAGAGGATGGGCTGCAGCTGCTGGAGCAGCTCAAGGCGGATCCCGCGACGAGCGAGATCCCGGTGGTGATCCAGTCGGTCCCCGCCGAGCAAACGCGGGGGTTCCTGCTCGGCGCGAGCGACTACCTGGTCAAGCCGCTGGACCGCAAGAGACTCCTCGAGAGCATGTCCAAGCACGCGCAGCCCTCGTCGGACGGCGCGCAGCCGCTGGTGCTTGCCATCGACGACGATCCGGTAGTGGCGACCGTCCTGCGCTCGGTCCTTGCGCCCGCCGGGTTCCGGGTCGAGACGGCCGGCCTGGGCCGGGAGGGGATCGAGATTGCGCGGCGCAAGCAACCCGCGCTCATCATCGTCGACCTGCTGCTTCCGGACATCTCCGGCTTCGAAGTGCTCGATGCGCTCGCCGCCGATCAGCGCACGGGCGGGCTTCCGGTCATCGTGCTTACCGCCGCGAACCTGTCGCCGGCCGATCGCCAGCGGATCGAGAAACGCGTCCATTCGCTTGCGCAGAAGGGCGACTTCACCCGCGATGCCGTGCTCCTTGCGGTCCAGCGTGCGACCGGCGCCCGAGTGACGAAGACGCAGCCCCAAGGCCCGACGATCCTGGTGGTCGACGATCACGATCTCAACCGCGAGCTCATCCGGACGATGCTGGAACGGAAAGGCTATCGCGTGCTGCAGGCCGAGAGCGGCGAAAACGGGATCGAAGTGGCCCGGCGGGAGCGACCCTCGCTCATCCTCCTCGACCTGGCGATGCCCGGGAAGGACGGCTTTGCCACTGCTCGCGAGTTGAAGGGCGATCCCGATCTCGGGACGACGCCGCTGGTCGCGGTGACCGCGCTCGCCATGCGCGGCGACGAGGCGCGGGCGCGCGAGGCCGGATTCGACGCGTACGTGACCAAGCCGGTCGACCGCCACGAGCTCGAACAGACCATCGAGCGGCTGCTCAAGCGCGACAGCGGAGCCGCTGCGTGACCGACGGGTGGGTCGCTCAGGCTGCCTGGCTCTGGCTGATCGGGAAGATCAGCTGGAACACCGAACCGCCGCCGGGTCGATCGAGGACTGCCGCGCTGCCCCCGTGCGCTGCCAGGGCCAGGCTCACCAGGTAGAGACCCAGGCCGAAGCCGCGCCGGCTGTCCCGGCGCCCTTCGACGGAGCCGAACCTCTCGAAGACGGTCTTCTTCGACTCTTCCGGCACGCCGGGTCCGCGATCGGACACGTCGATGCGGGCGCCGCGCGAATCGGCGAGCACGTTCACCTCCACGCGGTCTCCCGCGCGGGAATACTTGAGGGCATTGGCGATGAGGTTCTCCACGCACCTGCGGGCGAGCTTGCGGTCGACCGGGGCCACGGGATCGCCCGCGGCGGAGACCGAAAGCTCGATCTGGCGCGCCCGGGCCTCGCCTTGCAAGGTCTCCGCGGCCTCTCGGCTGACGTCGGCAAGCCGCACGCGCTCGAGTTGCAGGCGGAGCTCGCCTTCCTCCAGCATCCGCACCTGAAGGACCTCGTCGAGCAACGTGCGCAAGCGGTGGGCGAGGTCCAGCGCCTCGACGGCATCCTGCTGCGCCTGGACGGGATCTTTCGGCAGCTCCTCGGCCAGCATGTCGAGATTGGCGAGGAGGCCCGTGAGCGGATTGCGCATGTCGTGGACCATCAGGGAGACGAGGTCGTCCTTGAGGGCCTGCAGCTCGGCCAGCTGGCGAACCTGGTCCCGCACGAGCAGCTCGTTGCGGCGCAGGTGCACGAAGGCGCGCGTGCGCAACAACAGCTCACGCCGATCGAACGGCTTGCTGAGGAAATCGTCTGCCCCGGCCGCGAGGCCCTCGTTCCGATCGTCCTGGCCATCGAGCGCGGTGAGAAGGATGACGGGGAGCAGGGGCTCGTCCGGCCTCGCCTTGATCCGGCGGCAGACTTCGTACCCCGACATGCCTGGCATCATCACGTCCAGCAGGACCACGTCCGGATCGTCGCTCGCGACCAGGGCGAGAGCTCGAGAGCCGCTCTCTGCCTCGATCACTGAGTAATTCGTGCCCAGCACGCGCCGCAGCAAGGACCGGTTGAGAGGGTCATCGTCGACGATCAGCACTCTCGGACGAATGACTTCCGCCAAGGATCGTTCCTCTCCCATCGAGCGCGAGGGCTACTATCCAGCTCGAACCTCGGTTCTGAGGCTACCATCTTGCTGGATCAGGCGCAGTAGCCAGGAATCCGGCCGCCGTGGCCAGGATTCGAGCCCGCAATGAAAGGACTCCGATTGCAAGCAATTACAGCTTGCGCCTGGTGTGCGTGTGTAACCACCCCGTGCGCGTCAGTGGGAGCGCGATTTCTAACACACCGGCCGGAGGGGGATGCGGCGTCGCCCGGCGCGCCGGGCGCACATCGAAAACTTGCTGGCCCGTCGCGGCACGTGATTACGGTAATCAGCTTCCACGAAAGCCTGGAGCAGCCCCGTCCAGCGGCGAAAGGAGCAGTCGGGCGTGAGCGACCGTGCCATGGAGCGCCTCGACCTGACCCCGAGCCTGGCAAAAAGGCAGCAGCACGGAAGGAGACTCTCGACGCGCTTGCCGATGGTCGCGCTGGTGGCTCTCCTCTTTGCGCAGCGGCCCGCGGCAGCGGTCGAGCTGGCCCTGCCCGGACAACTTCCCTCGCTCGACGTGCACGCGTTCATCAGCCAGGGTTTCCTCTTCACCTCGGCGAACGATTATCTCGCCGACTCTTCGCGAGGCAGCTTCGAGTTCTCCGAAGTGGGGTTGAACGTCACGCTGCCCGCCACCGACCGGCTGACCCTTGGACTGCAGATCTTCTCCCGGAAGCTGGGACCCCTCGGCGATTACCGGGCTACGCTCGATTGGTACTATCTCGACTACCATTGGCGGGATTGGCTCGGAATCCGCGCAGGTCGGGTGAAGCTACCCTTCGGGCTCTACAACGACATCAGCGACGTCGATGCCGCTCGAACCGCGGTCCTGCTTCCGCAATCCGTCTATCCCGCGCAGAACCGCGACTTCCTGCTGGCGCAGACCGGCGTGGAGGCCTACGGGTACAAGCGGCTCGGGCCCGCCGGCGCGCTCGATTACAGACTCTACGCGGGTACCATCTTCCTCGACGTGAAGCCGCAGCCCGGCAGCCCGTTTGCGGTCGTCGACCTCAATGTGCCTTACGTGGCGGGCGGACGCGTGCAGTGGTTGCCCATCGACGGGTTGCGCCTGGCAGGGAGCCTCCAGTTCCTGCGGCTCGACACCGACCTGCTCCCCGCCTCCACCTCTGCGCCCGTGGCCGTGAAGATCCCCGCCGCCCTGTGGGTCGCCTCGGCGGAGTACACTGTGCACGAACTCCTCTTCGCCGCCGAATACAGCCGCTGGCTGGTCACAACGCAGAGCAGCAATCCTTCCGTCTTCCCGGAGGGCTCGACGACCAGTGAACGGGCCTACGCGCTGGCCTCCTATCGCCTGAACCCGTGGCTCCAGGCGGCTGCCTACTATTCGCGCCTGGTCCCGAACGTCGATCGCCGGACCTGGCCGGCGGGCATTCAGCATGACTTTGCGCTCACCCTGCGCTTCGACGTCAATCGGTACTGGCTGATCAAGGCGGAGGGGCATTACATGCGCGGCACGGCGGGACTGTCCCCGAGCTTGAACGGCAATCTGCCTTTGAGCGCGCTCACTCCGGATTGGGCGCTCTTCGCCCTCAAGACGACCGCCTACTTCTGACCCGAGGGACCTTGAGGATCGGCGTCTTCATCCTGATCGCGCTCGCCGCGGCTGCCGTTGCCGCGGAGCCTCCACGATCTGCCTACGTGGTGATCGTGCATCCCGCGAATCGCGTCTCGAGGATCGATCGCAAGTTCCTCGCCGAAGCTTTCCTCCGGCGCGCGACGCGCTGGCCGGACGACACGCCCATCCATCCGGTCGACCTGGGACCCGACGCGCGGGCGCGGATTCGTTTCTCCGAGGATGTCCTCTCACGCTCGGTTGCGTCGGTGAGGAGCTATTGGCAGCAGCGGATCTTCTCCGGACAAGGCCTGCCGCCGCCCGAGCTCGCGGACGACGAGGCGGTCGTCGCGTACGTGCTCGGTCATCCCGGAGCAGTCGGTTACGTGGCGACCGGCACGGCGCTGAACGGCGCAACCGTCTTGGAAGTGAACTGAGGCGATATGAACCTGTCTTTCCGATCGAAGCTGCTCGCCCTGGTCGCCACGGCTGCGCTCGCGCTGGTCGCCCTGGTCGTCTCCAGCGCGATCATCGCCGGGCGCGTGGAAGGACACCTCGACGACATCCGGCGGCACTACCTGCCCAAGTTGGGTCTCCGCCCGCAGCTCGAGGCGCAGTTCGAACGGATCCAGCGTGGCTTCCAGGACGCGGTCGCAGCCAGCGACACCGAGAAGCTCGCCAGGACCGCCGAGCTGAAGAAGGAATTCCTGCAGCAGCTGGCCCAGTCCTCTGGCGCGGTGGACCCCGGGCTCGCCGCCGCGCTCGAGCAAGCGGTGGAGGACTTCCATTCCAAGGCGTTGTCGGTCTCCACGCGCCTGATCGCCCGTGAGACCGGCGAGGGCGTCGTGGCGCAGATGGGCGAGATGCAGGCCAGCCAGACCCGCGTGGCCCATCTCCTCGACACGGCGACGGTCTTCGACAAGGCGGAGCTGACGAACGCATTCTCCGCGGCGGCGGACGCCCAGCGGATCGGCTCGCGCATCCGCCTGGGCCTCAGCCTCGCCTGCCTCTCGATGGTGCTTTTGCTGTCGCTCTGGATCAGCCGCGACATGCTCGCCGGAATGGCCCACCTCACCGCCGGCTTTCGCCGCTTCGGCGAAGGCGACTTCCGCTCCCCGATCCCGGTCGTCGCGAAGGACGAGCTCGGCGTGCTCGCCAGGCAAGCGAACCAGATGGCCCAGAGTCTCCAGCGGCTAGAGTCGGAACGGAGCCGCGTCGATTCGTTGAAGGGCGTCCAGTCGGCCTTGTCGGAGCAGCTCCGTGGAGAGCTGGAGCCGAGGGAGGTCGCGGATCGCGCGCTCTCCGTTCTCTGCCGCTCCCTGCAGTGCCCCGTGGGAGCGCTCTATTCCGCCGACCCGGACGGCGCCTTTCAGCTCCTCGGTCGGCACGCGGTTTCCGCGGGAGCGGGAGGCCTGAGCTTCCGTCCGGGCGAGGGACTGGCCGGACAGGCCGCGCTCCAGACCGAGATCACCGTCGTGCAGGCCCCGGCCGACCAGCTTCGCATCACCTCGGGCCTCGCCGAGGGGTCGCCACGCGCGATCGCGCTGGTTCCGCTGATCCGCTTCGGCAAGGTCACTGCAATCCTCGAGCTGGTCAGCCTGCAGCCCTGGTCGGAGCTTTCTACCGAGCTGCTCGCTTCCGCGCGCGAGACCGTCGCCATCGCTCTCGACGTGGCTCGTGGTCGCGACGAGCTGCGCTCTCTGCTCGGCGAGACGCAACGTCAGGCGGCCGAGCTCACCAGGGCCGGGACGTACAAGTCGCAGTTCCTCGCCAACATGTCGCACGAGCTGAGAACGCCGCTCAATGCCATCCTCGGTTTCACTCAGCTGCTCCACGAGGGAGAAGTCGGTACGCTGAGCGGCGAGCAGCGCGAATTCCTCGGCAACGTCCTCACCAGCGGTCGCCATCTGCTGCGCCTCATCAACGACGTTCTCGACCTGGCCAAGGTCGAGTCGGGAAGGCTGGATTTCCGGCCGGAGCCGATCGATCTCCCGCAGGTGATCGGGGAAGTGAACGCGATCCTGCGCACCACGGCCGCCGACAAGAACGTGCGCGTCGAAACGGCGGTCGATCCGGCCATCGGTCCGGTGGCGCTCGATCCCGCCCGTCTCAAGCAGGTGCTCTACAACTACCTGTCGAACGCGCTCAAGTTCACCCCTTCGGGCGGACTGGTGACGGTGCGCGCCGCGCCCGAGGGAGCGGACTTCTTCCGCCTGGAAGTGCACGACACCGGGTCGGGCATCGAACCGCAGGATCTGCCGCGGCTGTTTGTCGAGTTCCAGCAGCTTGACACTGGAGCCACCAAGAAGCACGCAGGCACGGGTCTGGGGCTCGCGTTGACCAAGCGAATCGTCGAGGCGCAGGGCGGCTCGGTGGGAGTGCGCAGCACGCCTGGCGTCGGGAGCGTCTTCCATGCCGTGCTGCCGCGCCAGGCGACGGGCGAGGCGCGCCCGGCCATGCCGCAAGCCAGGAGCCGCGCGGGCGCTCCGGAGATCCTCGTCGTCGAGGACAATCCCGCCGACCAGACCCTGATCGTCGAGGCGCTCAGCGGGGCGGGCTACTCGGTCCAGACGGCGGCAACCGGCGCGCAAGCCCTCGCTAAGCTCCGCGAGCGGGCGTTCGACGCCATGACTCTCGACCTGCTCCTCCCGGACATGAGCGGCGTCGACCTGCTCGCCCGGATCCGCGACGGAGGACCAAACGCGCAGCTGCCGGTGATCGTCCTGACCGTCGTCGCCGAGGAAGGCGCGGTGGCGGGATTCAGAGTCAGCGACGTGCTCGCGAAGCCGATCGAGACCGCCGCCCTCCTCGATGCGCTCCGGCGGGCCGGCGTGGCCGCGGAGAGGCGCGGCGCGGTGCTGGTCGTGGACGACGATCCGGGTTGCCTCAGGCTGATGGAGGCGACGCTCGGGCGTTCCGGGTTCCAGACCATCTGCCGGCAGGACGGCGAAGCGGCGCTCCAGGCGGCAGCGGAGTCGCGCCCCGTCGCCGTCGTGCTCGATCTCATCATGCCCCGGGTCGACGGATTCGAATTCCTCGAACGCTTCCGCAGGACGGAAGCAGGGCGTCGTACGCCCGTGATCGTCTGGACGGTGAAAGACCTCTCGGCGCACGATCACGCGCGCCTGCGCGAGACGGCGCACGCCGTGGTCGCGAAGGGCGGCGACGGCGCGGTGTCCTTGCTCCGGGAGCTGAACACCTTCCTGCCAGCAGCAGGCGTCGAAGTGAGAAGGGAGCCGGGCGATGGCTAAAGAGTCCATCCTCATCGTGGACGACAACGAGATGAACTTGAAGCTGTTGCGCTGGCTCCTGGAGAAGAACGGATATGAGGTGCACACGGCGGGCGATGCAAAGACGGCGAGAGCCAGCGTCCGGGCAGTCCGTCCGCGCCTGGTGCTGATGGACATCCAGCTTCCCGACATCGACGGCTTGCAGCTGACGCGCGAGTTCAAGGCCGACCCCGATCTGCGGGACATTCCGGTGGTGGCGGTCACTTCGTACGCGATGAAGGGCGACCGGCAGAAGAGCGTGGACGCCGGATGCGACGGCTACATCACCAAGCCCATCGACACGCGCCAGTTCCCGCTGGAGATCGAGAAGTACCTGCGCGGCACCGGGACCGGCAGCTCGGGATGAAGGACGGAGTGAGGTTACTCTGGCTTCGATCGCTCTGACGGTGGGCAGGATTCTTTCGGCGCCGCGCTGATCTTCGCCGATAGCCAGCCGGAGATGCGCCGCATCACCTCCTCGATGTGCGCGGCTCCGGCCGCGTCCTGCATCTGGTGGTCATAACCGGCGAATTCCCAATAGGTCAGGTTGCAGCGCCCCTCCCGTTGAAACTCGTCGCGCACCATCCGCGCAATTTGAACGGAGCCTGAGCGGTCGCGCTCCCCATGGACGATGAGGATCGGAGCGCGAACCGACAGCAGGTCCGCCGTCAGATCGTGGTCCAGGATGTCGGCCCACCACCGGTAGGAGTTGCCTCCCCAAAGCTTCGGACTCAGGGGATCGGCCTTGATCTTGGCAAACTCGGAGTCGGCCTGGGCGGCGACCTCCGGCGGAACGCTGAGCTTGAAGGTCTGTCGGAAGGACCGGCCCGGCGCGGTGGAGAACACGACGAGCGCTGTCGGCCTCACCCGTGGCGCCAACATCGCGACGGCGGCCCCGCCCTCCGAACCGCCGAACAAGACCAGGCGTCCGTCCCACCACGGCGAGGTCTCCGGCTCCGCCAGGACGCGCTGGTAGTCGGCCACGCGCTGGCTGACGGTGTGATGGGCATGAAAGTCCGGGGAGCAGCCACCGAACGGGTCCTTCGGCGCGTCGTGCGGACGCACCCCGTACTTCTCCACCGTCACGACCGCGAAGTCCGGAAGCAGGCCCTTCGCGCGCACGATGTTCGGGTTCTCGGTTGCGGCCAGGCACCCCGAGCCCTGGGCGAGGACCAAGATCCCCTGCTTCGGACCGCCCTGCTGACGATCGAGCGACCAGTGGATCAGGCTGCCGTCATCTCGCCGGGCGACGAGATCCACGGAGGCCGCTGCCGCCGCTTGACCTGTGAGAAGGCAGATGCAACCGACCGCCGCTCTCGACGCCGCTCGGTGAAACACGACGCGCCCTCCAGTTTCGTCGAAGCAGGATACCGCGACGCTGGGACGGCGATCACCGTGTCCGCGCCTGGTAGAGCGTCACGCGAGTGTGCAGCTTGCGCGCGGGCCGCTCGTCGAGGCGGCAGCGGCCGAGCGCGTCGAGCTCGTCACAAAACTCGTGCTCGTACCGCCAGCACGAGATGTCGCCCGTGATTCCACTCCCGGCGCCGATCTCGATCACGTCGCGGTCGGACGCGCGCAGGATCCGTCCGAGGAGCGGCCCTGGCGGAAGCCAGCAGGCGAGCACGAGGTCCGGCCGGAACCTGTCGATGGCCGCGCGCGCGTCGAGTCGCACCACGTCGGACCCGGGCCGGATCCCGGAAACGGCCGTCCCTCGCAGCTCGCGGCGCTCGCGCGGGCTCATCCGCGCATGCGGCCGCTCCCACTTGCCGGAGTCCGACGCCACGATGCGCAGATCCGGGGCGTGCGCCGAGAGCGCGCGCGTCAAGTGTCCGTCCCCGGCTGCGACTTCCAGCGCGCGGCGCGCGCCCCGGGCACGGATCAGCCGGGCCAGGGCGCGCAGGAATGGCGCCGTCGGAATGAAGTAGACGGGACCGAATGGGTTGAACTCGCAGATCCGCTCCAGGTCCCCCCGCGCCAGTGTAGACACCGCCCGGTCGAGCGCCGCCGCAGAAGGGACTCGACGCTCGCCATCTTCGTCCCACAGAAGGCGCTCCACCGTGGCGCGGCGAGGAGCAGAGGAGCGCGCTAGCGCTGTTCCCATGGGGGGAGTGGATAGCGTGGCTTCCCGAGGAAGTCTTCCGCGAAGATCGGCACCACCTTCCCATCCTGGATCTGGATCACGGTCTGAGGGAGCGAGATCTGGCCGTTCGGTTGGAACTTGATGTGGCCGAACAGACTCTGGAACTCGACCTTGGCAATCGCCTCGCGCACCTTCGCGGGCTCGAGCGAGCCCGCGGCGGGGATCGCCTTGGCGAACACCTCCACGTCGGCGACGGCGGAGGCGGCGTGGTAGTCGGGCGCGTAGCCGAATCTCTGCTGGTACTCGTTGGCGAACGCCTCCGCGTCACCGAACCAGTCATCCTTCAGCTGCTTCTCCGGGAGCCAAGGCGTCATGCCGAAGGCGTACTCGGCGTCCTTGCCGAGCGCGCTCCGGAAGTCGGCGGTGGGCACGCCGACCGTATAGGAATAGAGGAGCT
>VBKO01000375.1 GCA_005888115.1 Deltaproteobacteria bacterium | reverse complement strand
CCCGCCACCTCGCCATCCTGCTCGGCGAGGAGGACGGAGAAGCGCGGCGACGGCCCGAACCCGTGCCGGAGGAAATCCTCCTCGGTTGCGACCACCGCATCGGGAGCGCGCTCGTACTCGGCCAGGTCGCGCACCAAGCGCAGGATGACCGGCACGTCGGCGGGTGTGGCAGTCCGGAGCCGCGGCACGCACTCGTCTCTACCGCACGGCGGGCGAGCTGTCAGGCGGCCAGCCCGAGCTCGCGCGGGCTGCGTTAAGATTGACCGGCCCCGATGGTCGAGCCCCTCCGCATCCTCAGCTACAACGTCCGCTACTTCGGACACTCGCTGCGAGGCCTCGCCTCGACGCGCACGGGGAAACGCTCCATCGCGCGCGGGATCGCTTCGCTCGCGCCCCTGCCGCACATCCTCTGCCTGCAGGAGGTGGAGACCTCCTCCCTGCGGTCGACGCTCGCCTTCCGCCCGGCCAAGCCCGAGGAGACGCAGCTCGAGTCGTTCATGGCCGAGCTGGAGCACGCCTTCGAAGAGCTGGACCGTCCGTTTCCGTACGAGGCCTTCTACTTCCGCGCGCACGCGAACCGCATCGGCTCCCGCGCTCTGTCCACCATGGGCCTGGCCATGGTGGTGGATACGACCCGGCTGCGCGTCGAGCACCATAACGCCCTCGAGCCGCACCCGATCACGCACCACCACGTGCGGCGGTTCAAGGACCGCAAGCAGGCGCGCATCTGCGCCCACCTGCGCGTCGCCGACCGCAGCGGGCGCGCGCTGCACCTCTTCAACACGCACCTGAGCCTGCCGACCCCGTTCGCCAAGGAGTTCTGGACCGGCACGGACCGGATGGGCTTCGGCGTGAACCAGCTGCACGAGGCGCGCACCCTGGCCGAATTCGTCCGCCGCCAATCGAACGGCGAGCCGCTGGTGGTCTGCGGCGACTTCAACTCGCCGCCCGGGTCGCCCGTCTACAAGTTCCTCACCGAGGAAGCGGGTCTCGTCGGAGTGCAGAACGCGCTCGGCCAGATCCGCGGCCACCCTCGCGAGTTCCCCACCGCCGGGTTCCTCTCCCTTCGCATGCACCTCGACCACCTGTTCTGCAATGGCAGGGTGCGCTGGCTCGACCTCGACGGCACGCTGCCCTTTGGCGACCGGCGCAACCCGTTCCACGGGAAGAGCGATCACGTGCCGCTGATCGGCCGCTTCGAGATCGACGGCGCATGAGCGCGCCGGACGTCCTCTGCTTCGGCGAGGCGCTGGTCGACCTGCTCCCCGACCAGCGTGGCAGGCTGCGCGACTGCGAGCGCTTCGAGGTGCACTCGGGCGGCGCCCCGGCGAACGTGGCGGTCGGCCTCGCCCGGCTGGGAGTGCCCACCGCATTCTGCGGCGTGGTCGGCGACGACGAGTTCGGGCAGCTGCTCGCCCGCAAGCTGCGGGACGAGGGCGTCGATACGCGCCTGCGCTTCGCCGCCGAGGCCCGCACCGGCCTGTGGTTCGTCGCCCTCGACGAGCGCGGCGATCGCACCTTCTTCAGCCCGGGCGGCCTGGACAGCGCGGACAAGACGATCAGCCGCCAGGATGCTCTCGCCGCGCCCATCCCCGACGCGCGCTGGCTGCATTGCGGCTCCTCCTGCCACATCCGTCCCGAGGGGCAGCGGGCGCTGAAGGCCGCCGTCCAGCGTGCGGCGGCGGCATCGGTGCGCATCTCCTTCGACCCCAACGTACGCGTCCACCTGTGGCGGAACCTCGGGGCCCTCCGAGCGCTGTGCGAGTCCGTCTTTCCGGCTTGCACGCTGGTCAAGCTGTCGGAGGACGAGTGCGAGACGTGCGTCGGCGAGCGCATGCCCGAGAAGGCCGCGGAGCGGCTGCGCGACATGGGCGTCCCGATCGCCTGCATCACGTTGGGCGAGCGCGGGGCGATCGCGCTGCGCGATGGGCGCTGGTTCCGCGCCGAAGCGCCTCGCGTCGAGGTGGTGGACACCACCGGTGCCGGCGACGGTTTCGTGGCCGGCCTGCTCTCGCGCCTGGTGCGCGACCCGGAGCCCAGCGACGACGTGCTGCAGACCGCGCTCCGGTTGGCGTGTGAAGTGGGCAGCCAGGTCTGCACGCGGATGGGCGCGGTGGCCGGCCTGCCGCGACTCAGTCCTTCTGCTTCACCCGAACGCCCTTGAGCAGCGCCAGCAGGGTGGCGCGTGATTCGGTGCTCGGGCGCACTGACGTGAGCGACATGTGCAGATCGATCCAGGTGCCAGCCTGGAGCCAGTGCGCCCGCACATGCGAATTCGTCGCGCCGGGAATCGGCACGTCGTACAGGATGGTGTCCCAATCTCCCAGCTTGGTGAAGGAGACGTCCTGGGGAGCGGGGAGCCCGCGGCTGCTCCACTGCTTCGTCTCCCCTTCCCAGAACTTCCGGATACCGGGGAAGCCCTGGGCCGGTTCGAACCAACCGGAAACCGAGATGCTCTGCGCTTCGTCCACGAAATAGAAGTACGTGGGCGATCCGTTCGCCGCATTGGGCGCCTTCTTCAGACCCGCTCTGGGAATGGTCATCACCAACCGGCTTGCTGGGACCGAGAGCTGGTACGCCTGGTTCACCTCCTCGACGCGGATCGATCCGCCGTCGGAAGCGCTTGCATCCGGCGCCTGCACATTCGACCAGGTGGCGTTCGCGAATGCCTGGATCGCCTGCTGCTTCTCGGCCGCGCCCGGATCGCGATGCAGCACGGTGAAGACGGTCATCAGCGGACCGATGAGGAACGCGCCCTGCGTCATGTGCTTGTATTGGCCAGGGCCGGACGAGGGCGCCTGGTCGGTCACGGAGAAGTAGTACCCGATGGTTTCCTTTCCGCGCACCTCGACGACCTTCGCCTCCTTCTCCACGGCCCGCCGCACCGCCTCGGCCGCACCGTCCCGCACCGTTTCCTTGATCGATTCCGGGGTGACCTTCGCCTGGCGGCCGGGATCGATCCACACCGCCGTGACCTGGACGGAGAACGCGTCCCCGGAGGCGGGACGAAACCGGACCGCCGCCGACGCCGGGTCTTGAAGCGCGTGGACCGCGACCCGCCATTCCTTCGGGACGTTCAGCAGCAGGCTTCCATGACCGGGCACGGAGAACCGCTGCACGTTCCCGGGCTCCTCGGCGCGAGCCGCAACGCTCGAACCGAAGACCGCGAGCGCGATCAGACCTGCTGAATCGATTCTCAAGCAGCCTCCTTGGGGTCGCCTCGTCGTATCCCGGATGCGAAGCCCGATCCAATTTGCGGCGACCGCGGCCGATTGCTCCGCCGAGCGTGCTGGGGTATGCGCGCCGGGCCGTGTTCACTCCCGTCGAGCGACAGGCCGAAGCCCCGCGCCTCTTCGGCGAGCTGCGCGAGCTGTTGCGGCTCGCCGTGCCGATCGCGGGCGCGCAGGCAGGCATCGCTCTCATGGGCGTGGTGGACACCGCGGTGGTGGGGCGGCTGGGTGCCGCCGCCCTCGGCGCGGTGGGGCTTGCCAACGGCATCTTCTTCGCCGTCGCGGTGATCGGCATCGGCACCGTGATGGGCCTCGATCCGCTCATCGCCCAGGCCTTCGGCGCGCAGGATCGGCCGCGCACGCGCGTGCTGGTCTGGCAAGGAGCCTGGCTGTCGATGATCGTCTCCGCGGTCCTGGCGGTGCCGCTGGCCTTCGCGCCGGGACTCATCGACCTGGCCGGAATCGAGCCGGAAGTCGCTCGCGGGGCCAAGCAGTTCCTCTGGGCGCGGCTGCCCGGATTGTTCCCGCTGCTGCTCTTCGTCGGGCTGCGCGCCTACCTGCAGGCCGCGGCGGTCGTGCGGCCGCTGCTCGTCGCCACGGTGCTCGCCAACGTCGCCAATTTCTTGCTCGACCTGCTGCTCGTCTTCGGCGGCGCGAGCCTTCCCGCTTGGTCGGGCCCGCTGCGGTACGTCCCGGCAATGGGCCCGGCCGGGTCCGGCCTCGCCACCACTCTGTGCAGCGTCCTTCAAGCGGGCGTGCTGCTCGCCGCGGCCGCCGCCCTGCGCGACCCGATCGCGCCGCCTCGCTCGCCCGATCGGCGCGATCTCCGCGCCGCCGCCCGGATCGGAATCCCGGTCGGGCTGCAGATGGGAGCGGAGGTCGGCGTGTTCGCGCTGGTCGGAGTGCTGGCAGGGAGGCTCGGCCAGATGAGCATCGCCGCTCACCAGGTCGCCATCTCGCTCGCCAGCTTCACCTTCTGTGCGGCGGTAGGCGTCGGCAACGCCGCATCCGTCCGCGTGGGCTGGGCGATCGGCGCGCGCGATTCGCGGGCCGCGCGGCGCTCGGGGTTGACCGCGTTCGCGGCCGGGGCCTCGATCATGGCCCTGTCTGCGCTCGCCTTCTGGGTCTTTCCACGCCAGGTCGCCTCGCTGCTCAGCGATCGCGCCGACGTGGTCGCCGCCTCGGCCCCGCTGCTCGCGGTGGCCGCGGTCTTCCAGATCTCCGATGGGGTGCAAGCGGTCGGGGCGGGAGTGCTGCGCGGCGCCGGCGATACCCGCTTCGCCTTCCTCGCCAACCTCGTCGGACACTACGCGGTCGGGCTCCCGGTGGCCGTGGCGCTCGGCCTCCTCTGGGGACACGGCGTGATCGGGCTGTGGTGGGGACTTTGCGCCGGGCTGACCGCCGTGGCCGTCGCCCTGCTCTCGCGGTTCTTGCGGCTCTCGTCACGCGAGATTGCTCCCCTCGAAAGACACCCGATTCCGCATATGTAGGGAGAGGTGCGGAAGAGGCGCTTGGCTGCGCGCATCAGCTGAGCGATCCTGACACGGGGGTTTCCTGCACATGACCCGGTTCCTGGCTGCCGCCGCGCTGGCGCTGCTCGCCTTCGACGCGCGCGGCGCGGAGAAGAAGCCTGCTGCACCGCCGGAGATGCCGCTACCGACGGTGGAGCAACTGCCGCTCCCGATCGTGCCGCAGGAGCAGAAGCCCGCTCCGGCGGCCAAGCCGCCGGACGCGCTGCCGCCGCTGGCCAGGCCCGTGCGGGTCGGGGTGGGCGTGGCGGGCGATCTGGACGCGGTCGCCGCGGGTCGCCTGACGGCATCGTTGCGCTCCATCGCCGCGCTGGCGCCGCTGGCGAAGGAATCCGTCGCGCTCGCGGCCGACCGCTGCGAGGCGGACGCGTGCCTCCTGACGCTCGGCGCGGCGCAGCAGGTGGACCAGGTGCTCTTCGCGCGGGTGTCCGGCGGCGCGCTGGCGGTGCGCGTGCTCGATCTGTCGGGCGCGAAACCGCCGGACGAGGCCCGGCTCGCGGCTCCCGCGGACTCCGCCGAAGTGCGCGCAGCCGCCGAGGCGCTCGCGTGCAAGCTGCTGGTGCCCGCGGGATGCACGGGCGAAGCGCACATCGACGCGCCTGGATCGGAGATCCAGGTCGACGGCAAGCCCGGCGGTCCTCGTCTCACCCTGCCCGTCGGAGTGCACGCGCTGGCCGTGCGGTCCGGCGACTCGCTCGTCCGCCGTTCGCTGCCCGTCTTGCACGAGAAACCAGTCGCGCTCGTGCTGCGGCGCAGTGAAGCGCAGCTCGCGCTGCTCACGCCGGACGAGGTGGCCCAGCGGGCGGTCGTCTCGGCGGAGGTCCCCGCCGCCCCACGGCGCCGCTGGACACGCACCGCCGGGTACGTCGCCGCGGGCGCGGGGATCGTCGCCGCCGGCATCGCGGTGGCGGAAGGGGTGCACAGCCGATCGATGCTCGACCAGGCGGAGAGCGGTTACCGGAGCAACGGGAACGTCTACCGCCCCGCCGATCTCGCGAACCTCCAGTCCGGGAACTCCGCGGCGCGCGCGGCGAACGTGCTGTTCGCGACCGGCGGCGTGCTGCTCGCCTCGGGCCTCCTGCTCGCCTTCGCCTTCTGACCATGCGCGCCCTCCTCGTTGCCACTCTCCTGATCGCCGCGGGCTGCCGCATGGGCAGCCTGGGCCGCTGCAATTCGGACTCGGACTGTGCCGCGGGCGCCACCTGCGATCCCGCGGAGAGAGTCTGCACCGTCCGCGCAGCCGACTGCTTCCCGACCTGCGCCGCGGGCCTCACCTGCCAGAGCACCGCGTGCGTGGACGTCACGCCGCCGTCGATCACGGCCATCGCAGTCACCGCGCCGCCGGACTTCGCGCCGGCCATCTACAAGGGCGACGACGACGGGACGGTGTCCATCTCGGCGCAGATCGCCGACGTCTCCGGAGTGCAGAACGTCTGCTTGCAGGTGTCGGGCGAGACGGGCTGCCCCCACGCCGGCAGCAGCGCGGACGGAGCCCTGTGGACGTTCACGATGCCGCGCGCTCCCACCTCGGGCACCCTCGACGGCACACCGGTTGCGTTCACCATCCAGGCGGACGATGCCCCCGCGGGGAGATCGCCCAACCACGCGACCGCGACGAGCTTCGTCCGGTTCGACAATTCCGGGCCGACGATCCAGATCGCCGCCGACCCCCAGCCGTATGCGCGAGTGCTCGCGGACGGCACGACGGCAGACATCATTCCCCTGGCGGTCACCATCACCGACGCGACCGGGCTCTGCCAGGCGGGCGCGTGCAGGCCGAAGCTGACGGTCGGCACGAGCAATTCGTTCTTCACCTCTCAGGATGGCGGGACGTTCTTCTTCGATCTAGACGCGACCAAGGCGGCGCTGGGCGCCGACGGACCGCTGGGCTTCACGGTGAGCGCCCAGGATTCGCTGGGCCATCAGGCGACGGCGAGCGGCTCGCGGTTCGTGGACGACAAGGCTCCGGTGGTCACGCTGAAGGTCTTCCGCGACGGCGACGCCGAGCCTGCGAGCGGTGTGGGATTCCCGGCCGCCGCCCCGAATACCGGGTACGACGGCGACACCTTCCTCTACTCCGACGTGGTGCGCATCAAGGCAACCGTCGCCGACGTTGGCGGCATCGGGGACATCTCCTGGCGCATCGATGGGATCGCGATCGGCGGCGGCGTCAGCAAAGGGACATCGCGTCCCGTCTGTGGTGGGGGGGAGGCGACGAGCTGCTCCTTCAGCCTGCCCGTGGCGCTGAATGCGCCCGGCAACGGCGAGCTCCACACCACGTCGCTCGACCTCGAATCACGTCCGAACCTGACGGCGGCCAGCGGCGGCGCGACGATGATTCCCGTCGCGAACCTCCAGGTCGTCGTCACCGCGAAGGACCGGACGCAGTCCGGCGCGCATCAGGCGCTCGCGAAGCAGACCACGCAGACTCTTCCCGCGCGGACCACGCGCTTCCTCTGGCTGGCCAACCTGCCCGGCAAGAGGATCGTGCACGGCCTCGCCATCCATCCGAACGGCGATCTGATCGCGACGACCGAGAGCCCGGGTCCGGGCTTCGCTGACGAGGTGTTCGCGCTACCGACGCAGGCGCGGCCGCTCGCCGACGGCGGGTTCCCGCTGCACTGGAGCTTCGGACAGGACGCGGGATTCGGCGCCGGGGGATTCGGCGACATCTTCGATATGCCCGCCGTCGGCGCCGGCGACGGCGCCAGTGCGCCGATCTACGTGGCGACCACCGACGGCGGCGTCTTTGCCCTCTCGCCGTCCGGCGGGACGCTGTGGCATGCGGCCAACCTGCAAGAATTGTGGACGGCGCCCGCAGTTGCCAGCGCGCCGGCGGGCGAGATGGTGGTGATCCCTTCGGTAGCGCCGGGCGCCGCCGGCGCCAGCGTGTTCAGCGTCAGGGCTGGAACGGGTGGCGGCGCGATCGTCCTCGACGCGGGCATCATCGGTGACGACTTCGATTCCGCGCCGCTCGTCCTGGACGGCGGCGCCTACTTCGGGACGGTGAGCAGCCTCTACCGGCTCGACGTGCGCGACGGCGGTCTCAGCACCGCAGCGGACGCAGGCGGTGAGATCTGGAGCCCCGTCACCGACGGAGGCGTCATCCACACCGCGACGATCGGCGCGGCCACCTCGACGTTGAATACGTTCCAGCAATCCCTTGGCACCCGCATCTTGGAAGTCACGGTCGCGGGTGGCGTGAACCAGGACCTGATCGTCGACATGACGGGCCGCGTGATCGCCTCCACCAGGAGTTCGCGGCTGGTCAGCATCGATGCCGCCGACGGCGGGCTGCTCGACGTCGGCCTCGACCTCGAGAGCGCGACGGGAGACGGCAAGGTCCCCCTGCAGGGTTCCGACGGCACGATCTACCTGCCGCGCAGCACGGGGTTCCTGCTGGCGTTCCGCGACGGCCAGACCTCCTGGACGTTCGACCCGAGCGGCACCGTCTTCCGCGCCCTGGCGATGGACTGCGCCGGGCGGCTGTACGTCGCAAGCGACGAGACCATCTACGCGTTCGTGACCGACGACCGCGGCCTGGCGGACGCCCCCTGGCCGACCTACCGGCGCGACTCGCGCGCGACAGGGAACTTCGGCGCGCCGAAGTACGGGATCCGGCTGCCCGGTCCGGACGGCGGCGTCTGCAACAACTGACGTTACAACTCCCATGGCTACCGCCTGGTCGGCGGCGGCTGGGCAGCACCGCTTGCTTGCCCGGCT
>VBKO01000374.1 GCA_005888115.1 Deltaproteobacteria bacterium | reverse complement strand
TACCGCGAGGCGATGGAGGCGCTCTCGCGCCAGCCGCAGCTTCCCGACCTGGCGGTGCTGGACCTTCATTTCGCCCTGCCCGAGGACCGCCTCCTTCCCGAGGACAAGTCCGCCCACCAGGGCAAGCGCGCGCTGGAGGAGCTGCGCAGGCGCCAAGGGCTGTACATCCTGGAGCGGCTGCGCCGCGACTATCCGACCCTGCCCGTCGTGCTGCTCACCACCACCGACGAGGTGTTCGAGAAGCCCCAGGGTCCGCTCGTCTACTTCTGCGAGAACGAGGTGGTCGACAGCCGCACGCTCGCGGCGGAGATCACCCGCGCTCTCGATCTGCAGCACGCTTCCCAGGAGGGACCGGTGTTCTGGGGCCGCGGCGCAGCGATGGCGGCGCTGCGCCGACAGACCGGGGTGCTGTCGCGCTCGCCGCTTCCGGTGTTGATCGAAGGCGAGACGGGGACCGGAAAGAGCTACCTCGCGGAGCACGTGCTGCACCCTCGGTCGGGCGCGAAGGGTCCGCTGGTGGTGACTGACCTCAGCACCATCCCCTCCACGCTGCTTCCGGCGCACCTCTTCGGCGCGCGGCGGGGATCATACACCGGCGCCATCGAGGACCATGCCGGCGTCTTCGAGCAGGCGCACGGCGGAACGCTGTTCCTGGACGAGATCGGCAACCTCGACCTCGAGCTGCAGCGCCAGCTCTTGCTCGTGCTCGAGCGCGGGACGGTGACCCGCCTGGGCGACGTGCGCCAGCGGCCGGCGGCGCCACGCCTGGTCGCCGCCACCAACCTGGACCTCTTGCAGCTCGTTCGCGAAGGCCGCTTCCGCCACGATCTCTACATGCGGCTCAACCCGGCCACGCGGCTGCGCGTCCCGCCGCTGCGCGAGCGCCGCGAAGATTTGCCCGATCTGGTGCGGTTCGCGCTGATCGACGCGCTCCGCTCGGAGGCGTTGCGCCCGCTGGTGCGCGCCTACCTCGCCCGGTTCCCCACGCCCGACGACTTCCGCGAAGATGCCAGCGCCTTGGTGGTGGGCAAGCCGCAGGCCTCGCGCGCGCGGCGCGACGCGTTCACCGTCTTCCTCTCGTCCGGCTCGCTGCAGCGGCTCGCGTCACACGACTGGCCGGGCAACCATCGCGAGCTGAAGCTGTTCGCCTCCAACGCGCTGGTGTTCGCGCTGGCGCAGCACCTGGACGCAGCAGCGGGTGCGCGCGAGCGAGCGCCGGCCGTGCTCTCCATCCCCGACCAGCTCGTCGATCAGCTGCTGGGCTCCGAGGCAGCGCCGAGGTCCCGCGGCGATCGCCGGCCGGTCTCCGCCGTAACCGAGCTGGGCCGGCGCATCGAGATCACGGTCAAGTCCGGGCACAGCTTCGCCGAGATCTCCGCCGACGTGGAGCGGCAGTACCTGATCGCCCTCTTCCAAGCGCTCGATGGGGACCTCGACCGGATGGCGCGCGAGCTGTTCGGGCCGGGAGCCACCCGCCGCAAGGTGCACCTGCGCATGAACCAGCTGGGCCTCCGGCTCCGAGAGCTGCGCGGAGCGCAGGCATGATCGCGCTCCTCTGCGCGCTCCTCGCCGCGCAGGGCCCGCACGCCGCGGGCCTCCAGCTGCTGCGGGCGGGCCGTCCTGCCGAGGCGCTGCCGCTGCTCGAGCAAGCCCAGCGGCGCGATCCCCGCAACGCGGCGGTCGCCGCCGATCTGGGGACCGCCCTCGCCCGGCTAGGCCGCCACGCACAGGCCGAGCAGCAGCTTCGCGCCGCCATCGCAATAGATCCGCGCCGCTGGTCCACGTACGCGGCCCTCGCTTCGCTCCTCTCCGAAGACGCGCGCCGGTGGGATCTCGCGGACGACACCCTCGCGCTCATGGACCGGGCGCTGGGGCAGGCTCCCGGCGAGGCGGCGCAGCTCGGGCTCCACCTCGCGCGCGCGGACTTCCTCCGTTCGGTGGGCCGGACGGCCGAGGCTCGAGCCGAGCTGGAGTCGCTGACTCCCGGCGACCTGACCGCCGCGCAGCAGCGGCGCATCGCCGATCTGCTCGATCGGGTAGCGGCAGACGAGCGCCTGCGGGCCGGCGAGGACTGGCCCGAGCCCGAGCTGACCGCTGCGGACCGCGCGGATCTGGTTCGCGCCGAAGAGGACCTCCGCCGCGGCGACGCGCGCACGGCGCTGGGGACGGCCGAGAAGCTCTGCGCCGCGCACGCCGGCTGGCGCGCCCCGCGCTGGCTCCGCGCGCGGGCGCTGGAAGAGCTGGGGCGCGTCGACGAAGCCGCCCGCGAGCTGGCCGTGCTGGTGCAGCTCGCTCCTTCGCAGGCGCGGGCCTGGCGCAAGCTGGGCGAGCTGCTCGCCGCGCACGGAGGCCTGCTCGAGGCGGAGCGCGCCGACCAGGCCCTGCGGCAGGCGCTCGCGCTGGAGCCGTCCTGGACGGATCTGTGGCTCGTCCGCGCGCGGCTCGCGCTCCGGCGCGGGCGCCCGTCGGAAGCGGTGCGCGCGCTGAACCGACTACTCCGCGACGGCTCGGGCGACCAGAGCGAGCTGAAACGGCTCCTCGACGTCGCGCGCGCGCAAGCGGACCTCGCCCCCGCGCCGGCCGGCGCACCCTCGCGCGCCCCGGAGCCGACCCCTGAAGCGCGCGAGCTCTTCCGCCAGGCGCAGGAAGCGCTGGCGGCGGCGCAGCCCGGCGACGTCACCCAGGCGCTGCTCGCGCACGCCCTCGAGGTCTCTCCCGGGTTCGTCGAAGCCGCGGCGGCGTGGGCGGTCCTCACCGGCGAGGTGCCGCCGCGCACGCGCGAGGCGCTGTGGGGCGATGGCGCCGCGCTGCTGGATCTCTCCGCGCAGGTGCAGCGCGCGCGACCCGCCGACGGGCGCGCGCTGGTGGCGCCGTGGATCGACCGCGCCGTCGAGCTGGGCGCACCCGAGGCGCGCTACCAGCGCGCGCTCCTGCGGCTCGCCGCCGGCGACCGATCCGGCGCGCTCGGCGATCTCACCGAGTACGCTGCTTCCGCGCCGCCGCCGGCGCATCTGGAGGAAGCGCGCGGGCTGCGGGCGCAGCTCGTCCCGCCGGCGCGCCTCGACCCCATCGAGGCGCAGGCCCGCGCGCGACTCGCGGAGGATCGTCCCGAGGCAGCCCTGGTCGCGCTGGGCGGCCGTTGCGACGCGGGGCGGCCCGCGCGCGTCCTG
>VBKO01000373.1 GCA_005888115.1 Deltaproteobacteria bacterium | reverse complement strand
CGCCTTCTCCGTCTCGATGCCCTGCACGAAGGTGAGCAGTTGCTGCATCGTCTTGCCGCTCTGCTCCACGGTCCCGTACTTCACTCCCCGCAGGCTGACGCCGCGCTTGGCGAGCTTCTGCACCAGCACCTCGCGCGCTGCCTCCAGGCGTTGCTCGGTCGAGCTGCGGATCTGGATGCCCTTCTCCTTGTCCTTCTTCTCGAGGTGCGTGTCGGTGCCCTTGAAGTCGTAGCGTTGCTCGATCTCCTTGCGCGCCTGCTGGAAGGCGTTGTCGACCTCCTGCTCGTTCACCTTGTTGACGATGTCGAAGGACGGCATGGCTCCCTCCTCACATCTCGAGCACGACGGGCAGCACCATCGGGCGCTTCTCGAACCCCTTCTTGAATACCGATCGCACCGCGCGCCGCAATGCCTCCTCGACGGAGGCGTGGTCGGTGCGCTGGGGCGGGGAGAGCTCCTCCAGCGCGCCCAGCGCCGCGGACCGCGCCTGCGCGAGCCGCGTCTCGTCCAGCCCGGCCACCCCGCGGCCGAGGAGCTCCAGGTCCCGCAGCAGGGCGCCCGATTTGCGGTCCAGCACGCACAGGCAGACCAGCATGCCGCTGTCGGCGAGCAGCTTGCGATCGCGGAGCACCACCTCGCCCACGTCCGCGAAGGCCCCGCGCGAGTCCAGGTAGATGCGCCCGGCCGCGGCGCCTCCCGGCACCACGGAGGCCGGCTCGCGCTCGCGCAGCTCGATCACGTCGCCGTCCTCGGCGACCAGGCAGCCGCGCGGATCGACGCCGGCCGATCATCATGCGCTGCTCGTCCTGGAAGGCGTGGCCCGAGGTGTGGATCAATTCCCCCGTGCCGGACAGCCCGGAGAGCACGCGGCAGCCCCGCCGGACCAGGTGATCGATCAGGTTCCCCACGTCGCGCTCGTTTCCCGGGATGGGACGCGAGGAGAGCACCACCAGATCGTCCTTCTGCAGCTTGATGGTCGGGTGCTCGCCCAGCGCGAGGCGGCTGAGCGCGGTGCGCGGCTCGCCTTGCGCGCCGGTGCAGACCACGATCAGCTCGCGCGGGGAGAAATGGTCGGCGGCTTCCGGATCGACGAACAGATCGGGTGGCGCGCGCAGATATCCCAGGTCCAGCGCGAGCCGCGCGTTCTGCTGCATCGACCGGCCGAGAAGGCAGACCTTGCGCCCGAGCTGCTGCGCAGCGCGGACCACGCTCTGCACGCGGTGGATGTTGGAGCCGAACATCGCCACCACGATGCGGCCGCGGGCGTACGGCGCCCCAAAAATGCGCGCCAGCGCCTCGCCGACCTGGCTCTCCGAGGCGCTGGTTCCCTCGCGCTCCGCGTTGGTCGAGTCGCTGAGCAGGCAGGCAACGCCCTCTTCCCCGAGCTCCGCGAACCGGCGCACGTCGAGCAGGCGCCCGTCCGGAGGTGACCAGTCCACCTTGAAATCGCCGGTGTGCACCACCGTCCCCGCGGGAGTGCGCAGCGCATAGCCGACGGCATCGGGGATGGAATGGGTCACCTGGAGCGGCTCGACCTCCATCCCGCCCACACGGGTGGACGCGCGCGGCGACAGCTCCACGAGCCGCGGCGAGATGCCGTGCTCGGCGAGCTTCTCCTTCACTACGGCCAGCGTGTACCGGGTGCCGCAGACCGCCGCGTCCGGGTGTTCGCGCAAAAGGTACGGCAACGCACCGACGTGGTCCTCGTGCGCGTGCGTGAGCAACACCGCCTCCACGGGCGGCCCCGGCATGCGCAGCTGCGCGAAGTCCGGCGTGATGATCTCCACGCCCAGCGCCGCTTCGCCGCCCGGGAACAGCACGCCGCAGTCCACCACCAGGCGCGAGGCAGCCGTCTCGACCAGAAGGCAATTCATGCCCACCTCGCCCAGGCCGCCGAGCGGGACGAGGCGCACGGGTGCGGGCGCGGTCTCCACGGCGGCGCAACTTAGCACCGGGCCCGGCAGGTGGAGGGATCGAGACGCACGTCATCGGGCGGGGCAGGAGGGCGCCTTTGGTGTTACACGCACGCCGTGGACCCGCTCGCCAAGGTGCTCAATCCGGAGCAGCTCGCCGCCGTCCGGCACGAGGGCGGCCCCCTCCTCATCCTGGCAGGCGCCGGGAGATCCTCGCCGTCACCTTCACCAACAAAGCGGCCGGCGAGCTGAAGAACCGGGTGGCGAAGCTGGTCGGTCCCGACGCCGAGCGGCTCTGGGTGGCGACGTTCCATGCCGCCGGCGCTCGCATCCTGCGGCGCGAGGCGGAAGCGCTGGGGCTCAACCGGGCTTTCGCCATCTACGACGACGCGGACCAGCTCGCGGAGGTGAAGAGGTCGTGCCAGGAGCTGGGCGTGGACGTGGGCACCGCCCGCCAGCACGCCTCCCGCATCGATCGCTGGAAGAACGCCGGCCTCCTGCCGGGCGAGGTGAAGCCCGCCGACTACGACGTGCCGGGCCGGGTCTCGCAGAAGGTTTACGAGCGCTACCAGCGCGCCCTGCAGGCGGCCAGCGCGGTGGACTTCGGCGATCTGATCGTCCGGGTCATCGAGCTGTTCCGCAAGCATCCGGACATCGCGCAACGCTACGCCTCCCGCTTCCGCCACATCCTGGTCGACGAGTTCCAGGACACCAATCCAGCGCAGTACCAGCTCCTGCGCATGCTCGCCGAGGAGCACGGGAACCTCTGCGTGGTCGGCGACGACGACCAGTCGATCTACCGGTGGCGCGGCGCGGAGGTGGACAACATCCTCGACTTCCCCCGCCACTTCCCCGGCACCCGGGTGGTCAAGCTGGAGCAGAACTATCGCTCGACGGGGCGCATCCTGGCGGCGGCGCACGCGGTGATCGAGAAGAACCCGCGGCGCGCCGAGAAGAAGCTGTGGACCGCGGCAGGTGAAGGGGACAAGCTGCGCGTCCTCCTCGCCGAGGACGAGCGCGACGAGGCGCAACGGGTCGCGCAGGAGCTGTACGCCGAGAACGCCCGCGGCACCTCCTACAGCGAGATGGCTGTCTTCTACCGGGCCAACGCGCAGTCGCGCGCGCTCGAGGACGGATTGCGGGCGCGCCGGGTGCCGTACCGGGTGGTGCGGGGACGCTCGTTCTACGACCGGGCCGAAGTGAAGGACGTCGCCGCCTATCTCCGTTTGTGCGTGAACCCGCGCTCCGACGTCGATCTGCTGCGCATCGTCAACATGCCGCCGCGCGGGATCGGCGACACGACCATCGAGCGGCTGCGCGACTCGGCGGGCCGCACCGGAGCTGGTCATGAGCGAGACCGGGTACGAGGACAGGCTCAGACTGGAAGGGGAGGAGGGAGAGGACCGGCTGGAGAACCTGTACGAGCTGGTCGGCGCGGCGAGGGAATTCGACGGGATGTGGGCGGAAGCGCGGGGCGCGGCGGGAGAAAGCGCGGCAGCGACTCCGACGCCCGGGGTCGCCTCGCAGTCGGCTTCCAGCCCTTCGCTTGCGCCCGGGGCGCTGGGCAGCCCCACCGCCGAGGACGAGCCGGGGGACAGACCCGACCTGTCCGCTGCGCTGGCCGCGGCTTCGCCGGAGCTGGACGAGGGAACGCCGGACACGCCGCTCTTGGGTTTCCTGGAGCAGCTGGCGCTCGTCGGGGACGCCGATGCGGCGGAAGGAGGCGACCGGGTCTCGCTCATGACGCTCCATGCGGCCAAGGGCTTGGAGTTCGATGCGGTTTGGCTCACGGGCCTGGAGGAGCGGGTGTTCCCGCACGCGCGCGCGCTGGGGCAGGGCGCCGCGGGTTCGGGAGAGGAAGACCCCGACGAGATGGCCGAGGAGCGGCGCCTCTGCTACGTCGGCATGACCCGGGCGCGCAACAAGCTGACGCTGACGCTTTCGCGCTGCCGGTCCCTCTTCGGCGAGCTGCGCTTCAACCCGCCCTCGCGGTTCGTCCGCGAGATCCCGGAGGAGCTCGCCACCGGCCTCGGGGCGCTGGCGGCCGCCGAGCCCAGGCCCCAGCTGGGCGGAAGGTGGGAACGCGGTTGGGGTGGCAAGCGCGAGGGCGATGCCGCGTACGACTACGAATTCGACCAGCGCCCGCGCTGGGACGACGACTCGCGCCCGTTCGGCCAGCGTGCGCCCGAGGCGCCGATGCCGGCGCGGAACCGTGCACGGGAGTCCCGCACCGATCCGCTCTCGCGCCCGCCACCCAGGCAGGCCGCTGCTGGGATGGAGGGGTTGGGTCCCGGTGCGCGCGTGCGCCATCCGAGCTTCGGCGTCGGAACGGTCGAGGACACCGACGGGCAGGGACCCAACCTCAAGCTCACGGTCCGGTTCCCGCCCGGGGTGGGCCTGAAGAAGGTTCTCGCCCGGTTCGTCGAGAAAGCGTGACCGCCATTCGACGGGCGGCCGTGGGACGTCCTTGTTAGTTCGGGTCAGCCATGGGGACCGCTTCGACCTGCACGCGCGAGAGCATCTCGCGCAGCTCCTGCGCCTGCCGGCGGTGGAGGAGGGCCGCCCCGGCGGACTTGCCGTCGGCCTCCTTGTCGAGCTGCTCGATCCGGCGCTGCAGGAGGCTGCGGAGAAGGTGGACTTCCCGCGGTGTATTCAGCGTCAGCGTCAGCATTCGGCCCGTGTCCCCCTCGCGACGAAAGTTGCGCGCACGGTAGCGGCGTCGCGACTCCGGCGCAAGCGTCGGGAAAATGCGCAGCGAAGAAGCGCCTCTACGATGCGCGGTCGCCTCAGCCCAGCCGGCCGTGGATGAGGAAGAGGTCGACGAGGAACCCGATCGCCGCTTGCACGATTCCGACCGCAATCGCCTGGCCGATGCCGATGTCGTAGGCGATGACGAACACCAGGATCCAGCAGATCAGCGCGATCACGCCGGGGACGATGAGGAACCAGAAGAACGCGAACGGGGTCACCACCAGGGCGACGATGACGGTGACGAACAGCGCTCGGGGCAGCGTGTTGCGCGGGTTTCCCGGCGAAACCAGCGCCACCGAACCCATGACGACGACGGCGTGAATCAGCCAGCGGACGAGCAGCACGCCAAGCGTCATGCGCACACCGTACCACACGGCCCGCGAGGATTCGTGATCTGGGCCCGCGGATCGGCTAGATCCCATCCATGACGCCCGACGTCCCGGTCACCGACGCGCTGCTCCACGCGCTTCCCAAGACCGACCTGCACTGCCACCTCGACGGATCCCTGCGGCTCCGGACGATGCTCGAGCTCGCCGAGGACCAAAAGATAAGGCTGCCCGCCGACACCGAGGAGGGTCTGGCCCGCGCGATGAAGATCGGCCAGCGGCACGGCAGCCTGGAGGAGTACCTCAAGGGCTTCGAGATCACCCTCAGCGTGCTCCAGACCGAGGCGGCGCTCTACCGGACCGCGTACGAGCTCGCGGTGGACGCCGCCGCGGAGAACGTGCGACTCCTCGAGGTGCGCTACTCGCCGGTGCTCCACCTCCAGAAGGGTCTCAAGCCGACGGTGGTGGTCGAAGCGGTGCTCGAAGGCCTGCGCAAGGCCGAGCGCGAGACGGGCATGATGGCCGGCGTGCTCGTGTGCGGCATCCGCAACATGAGCCCCGAGACTTCGCTGCGCCTCGCCGAGCTGTCGGTCGCCTACAAGAACAAGGGCGTGCTCGGGTTCGACCTGGCGGGCGCGGAGCACGGGAATCCCGCCAAGGACCACCAGGAAGCCTTCCAGCTGATCCTGAACAACAACGTGAACTGCACCGTGCACGCGGGCGAGGCATACGGCCCCCCCTCCATCGCCCAGGCGCTGCACTACTGCGGCGCGCACCGCATCGGCCACGGCGTGCGGCTGCGCGAGGATGGCGACCTGCTCAACTACGTGAACGACCACCGCATCCCGATCGAGTGCTGCCCGTCGTCGAACGTGCAGACGGGCGCGGTCCCGGACATGGCGACGCACCCGTTCAAGTTCTACCTGGACTTCGGCATCCGGGTGACGGTGAATACCGACAACCGGCTCATCACCAACACGACGGTGACCAAGGAGCTGACCGTCCTGGCCCGGCAGTTCAACCTCACCGTGAGCGACGTGCGCAACGTCGTGGTGGCGGGGTTCAAGAGCGCGTTCCTCACCTTCCACGACCGGGCGCAGCTCGTGCGCAAGGCGCAGCAGGAGATCGGCGAGGTGATCGAACGATTCGCCAAGGGCGCCGAGCTGCCGCAAGAAGGGCAGCGGGCGGCCCCCAGCCGCGCGGCCGCCCGCTCGGCGCGCGGCTAGCCGCGTCATCCGGCAGAGCTCCTCGTTCGACGCGCGATGCGACGTGCTTCGGACCCAATCCGTGGCCGAACGTTGCGGCGGGCCGCGCGCGGGTCTAGCGTCGCGGCATGTCCGCCAAGACCCTCGCCATGATCCTTGCCGGCGGCGAAGGCCGCAGGCTGGCTCCGCTCACCCACGAACGCGCCAAGCCCGCCGTGCCGTTCGGCGGTCGCTACCGGATCATCGACTTCGTCCTCTCCAACTTCGCAAACTCCGGCGTTTTGCGGATGAAGGTGCTCACCCAGTACAAGTCCGATTCGCTCAACACGCACATCTCGCGGGGGTGGCGACTCAGCTCGATGCTCGGCCAGTTCGTCGAGGCAGTCCCCGCTCAGCAGCGCACCGGGCCCGAGTGGTACCGGGGGTCGGCGGACGCCATCTACCAGAACCTGAACCTCGTCACCGACGAGGAGCCGGACTTCGTCTTCGTCTTCGGCGCCGACCACATCTACCGGATGGACGTGCGGCAGATGCTCGATTTCCACATCCGGCAGAAAGCGGACTGCACGGTGGCCGCTATCCCGGTGCCCATCGAGGAGGCCTCCTCCTTCGGGGTCATCACCGCCGACGACACCGGGAGGATGGTCGACTTCCAGGAGAAGCCGAAGAGCCCCAAGCCAATGCTGGGCGACCCGACCAAGGTACTCGCCTCGATGGGGAACTACCTCTTCACCACCGAGGCGCTGGTGCGGGAGATCGTGCGCGACGCGGGGAAGGACTCCGCGCACGATTTCGGCAAGTCGATCATCAGCGAGATGTTCAAGAAGTCGCGGGTGTCCGTGTACGATTTCGCAGGGAACCAGGTGCCCGGACAAGGACCCAGGGAGATGGGCTACTGGCGCGACGTGGGCGACCTGGACACGTACTACCAGGCGAACATGGGTCTGTGCGACGTGGACCCGGCCTTCTCCCTCTACAACGAGCAGTGGCCCCTGTTCACGGCGCCCGACCACACCGGCGCGCCCGCCAAGTTCGTCTTCGCCAACGTCGCCGAGAAGCGCGTCGGCACCGCTACCGATTCGGTCATCTCCGAGGGTTGCATCATCTCCGGCGGCCGGGTGAACCGCTCGGTGCTCTCGCCCCGCGTGCGCATCAACTCCTTCGCCGACGTCGACGGGACCATCCTCTTCGAGGGCGTGATCGTCGGCCGCCACGCGCGCATCCGGCGCGCGATCATCGACAAGAACGTAGAGATCCCACAAGGGCTTCGCATCGGTTACGATCCCGAGGAAGATCGGAAGCGCTTCTTCGTGAGCCCCGAGGGCATCGTGGTGGTGCCGAAGGGGATGCGGCTCTCCGACTGACGAGGTGAAATGTCCGTCCGCGCCGTCTTCCTCTGGCACCTGCACCAACCCGAGTACCGAGATCCGCAGACGGGCCAGCCGATGCTCCCCTGGGTCCGGCAGCACGCCTCGCGCGCCTACACCGACATGGCGGCGGCGCTGGAGCGTCATCCGACCGTCAAGGTGGTGGCCAACTGGGCGCCCTCGCTGCTCGACCAGCTGGAAGCGTACGTTGCCGGGACGCAGGACCTGGACGAGCAGCTGGCGCGCAAGCCCGCCGAGGCGCTCACTCCCGAGGAGCGCGCGCACGTGCTGCGCGAGGGCTTTTCGGTCGACTGGAACGTGTGGGTGCGGCCGGTGGCGCGCTATTCCGAGCTGCTCGACAAGCGGGGCACCGACCTGCGGGAGATCGACCTCCTCGAGCGGCAGGCGGCATTCACGCCACAGGAGATGCGCGACCTCCAGGTCAACTTCGTGCTCGCCTGGATGGGATTCGCCGCCCGCCGGGAAGAGCCGCTCGTCGCCGGGCTGATCGCCAAGGAGCGAGGCTACACCGAGGAGGAGAAGGTCGCGGCGGTGGACGCGCAGAGGCGGATCGCGTCGCGGATCGTGCCGCGCTGGCGCGCCCTGGCCGAGCGCGGGCAGGTGGAGATCACCTGCTCGCCCTTCTACCACCCCATCTTGCCGCTGGTCGTGGACACCGAGTCGGCCCGGCGCGCGATGCCGGCGGTGGCGCTGCCGCCGCGCTTCTCGTATGCGCATGACGCGCGCGAGCAGGTGATGCGCGGCCTCGAGCGGGCGCGGGCGGCGTTCGGCCAGGTCCCGCAGGGAATGTGGCCCTCGGAAGGCTCGGTGTCGCCGGAAGTCATCGACCTCCTCGCCGCCTGCGGCGTGCGCTGGTGCGCGACCGATCAGGGAGTGCTCGAGCGCAGTGAGCTGGAGCTCGGCACCGCGCTGCCCGACGGCTACCCGGCGCACTACCACCCCTACCGCGCCGGGGCCGATCACGCCGTGACCGTCCTCTTCCGCGACCGCGAGCTGTCCGACCGCATCGGCTTCCGCTACGCGAAGAGCGATCCGCGCGAGGCGGCCCAGGATCTCATCTCGCGCATCGCCGACACAGAGCCCGAAGCGCTCGTCACGCTGGCGCTCGATGGAGAGAACCCGTGGGAGCATTATCCCGCCTCCGGGGAGGCGTTCCTCGATGCGCTCTACGCCGGCCTCTCGGGCGGAGAGATCCGCACCGTGCTTCCGCGCGACGAGCTGCGCGAGCGTCCGGCGCGCGCGCGCATCGCGCGCATCCACTCCGGGAGCTGGATCGATTCGAACTTCCGCATCTGGATCGGGCACCCGGAGGACAACGCCGCCTGGACATTGCTCGGCGAGGCGCGCGAGGCGCTCGCGGAGGCGGAAGAGAAGGGCGAGCTGCCGCGGGACCAGCTCGAAGCGGCGCGCGGTCACCTCCTCATCGCCGAGGGGAGCGACTGGTACTGGTGGTACGGCGACGACTTCACCACCGAGAACGCGCCGGAGTTCGACGCGCTCTTCCGCCGGCGGGTCGCCCAGGCCTGGCGCGCGCTCGGGCTCGCGCCTCCGGAGCGGCTCGACCGTCCGATCATTGCGCCGCACAAGGACGCGGGCCACGCCGCGGCGGTCGTGGTCGACCCCTCGCGGCTGATCGAGCCCGTGATCGACGGATACACCAAGGGCTATTACGAGTGGGCCGGTGCCGGGTACTACCGCCCGGGCACCACCAGCGGCGGCGCGATGTTCCGCGGACAGGGCGCGTTCACGCAGCTCTGGTTCGGGTTCTCCAGGACCCACCTGTATCTGCGCCTGGATCCGGCGAAGGGCGCCGACCTCAAGGGGGAGCTGGTCCTCCTCTTGTCCCGTCCGGGCGCGGCTGGCGAGAAACCGGTCAGGATGCGCCTCCTTCCGGGAGGGGCCGAATCGGAGGCGGTCGACGAGCGCGGCGTGCGATCCGGGTCGGGGCGCACGGGAACCATCGTCGAGCTCGCGCTGTCCCGCGAGGCGCTGGGCCTTCAGCCGGGCGAGCGCATCTCGCTCACGGTGCGGGTCCTGCGCGACGAGGTGGAGCTGGACCGGATCCCCCGCTACGGCGAGATCGCGGCGGCGGTTCCCGACCGCAAGTTCGAGCTCGCCAACTGGCGCATCTGACCCCCCACCCGAGAGGAACGTGATCTCTCGGGGGGTCGAGGGGGGAGCGAGCTCCCCCCTTGTAGAGGCGCCGAAGGCGCCGGATCGAAAGGCGTCCCGCCATCGGCAGAGCGGTCGATTTCAGGCTCCGTGTAGCGAGAATGTTATGGTGCGCGGCCATGCCCGAGCTGCGCAGGGACCCCGTGGTGGGACGCTGGGTGATCGTGGCGCCGGAACGCGCCGACCGCCCGAACGCGGTGGTGCGCACCCTGCCCGACCAGGACGACCCGGCGAGCTGCCCCTTTTGCCCAGGGCACGAGGCGATCACCCCACCGGAGCTGCTGGTCCGCCGCGACAACGCCGGACCGCCGAACGGGCCGGGCTGGACCCTGCGCGTGGTCCCCAACCGCTTCCCGGCCCTGCGCACCGAGGAGCGCATGGTGCGCGCCGGCCTGGGGATGTACGACGCGATGGGCGGCGTGGGCGCTCACGAGGTGATCATCGAGACGCCCGAGCACGCCCGCGCGATGCCGCAGCAGAGCCCCGAGCAGGTCGAGCAGGTGCTGCGGGCAGCGCAGGAGCGCATCCTCGATCTCTCGCGGGACGTGCGCCTGCGCAGCGTGCTCTTCTTCAAGAACAGCGGAGCGGCCTCCGGCGCGACGCTCAGCCACCCGCACTCGCAGATCGTCGCGCTTCCCCTGGTCCCCACCGAGCTGCAGCAGGAGCTCGCGGGCGCGGAAAGGCACTACGAGGAAAAGGAGCGGTGCATCTTCTGCGACATCCTCGCCCAGGAAGCGAGGGAGCGCTCGCGCGTCGTGCTGGAGACCGACGGGTTCATGGCCCTGTCGCCGTGGGCCGCCCGCGGGCCGTTCGAGCTGCTCGTCCTGCCCCGCGAGCACCGCTCGATCTTCGAGCAGAGCACGGCGGCCGAGCTGCGCGGGCTCTCCGAGGCGCTGCGCCTCTCGCTGCGCAAGCTCGACCTTGCGCTGGGCAAGCCGGCCTACAATTTCTATCTGCACACACTGCCGCTGCGCGAGCCGCCCTCGGACTGGTATCACTGGCACCTGGAGTTGAGGCCAATCCTCGCGCTGGCGGCCGGCTTCGAGTGGGGCAGCGGCCTCTTCGTCAACCCCACCCCGCCGGAGGAGGCCGCCGCCTTCCTCCGCCAGACGGAGGCGTAGAGTGAAGATCCTGTTCGTCGCGTCCGAGGCGGCGCCCTTCATCAAGACGGGTGGGCTCGGGGACGTGATCGGGGCATTGCCCCGGGCGCTGGCCGCGCGCGGGCACGATTTGCTGGTGGTGCTGCCGCGCTACGGGGCGATCGACGCCTCGGCGGCGAACATCCGGGACACCGGCCGGCGCGTCGAGGTGCAGTTCCCCCACCTGAACGCGTCCGCCTCGGTCCACGTGGCTGCGCCTGCCGAGCGGCTGCGGTACATCCTGCTGCAAAACCCCTGGTACGACCGGAAGGAGCTGTACGGCGAGTCCGGCAAGGACTACCGCGACAACCACAAGCGCTTCGCGCTGCTCTGCGCGGGCGCCCTGGAGGCGGCCAAGCAGATCAACTTCCTGCCCGACTGCGTGCACGCGCACGACTGGCAGGCGGCGCTCGCGCCGCTGATCCTGAAGCGCGGCTGGGCGGGGCGCCCGGCGCCCTTCAAGGCGCGCTCGGTATTCACCATCCACAACCTCGCCTACCAGGGCGTCTTCCCGCGCGAGGCGATGAGCGACCTCGCGCTGCCCGGCGACCTGTTCCACCCCGACGCCCTGGAGTTCTACAGCCAGCTCAATCTCATGAAGGCGGGGCTCGTCTTCGCCGACAAGCTCACCACCGTCAGCCCGACCTACGCGCGCGAGATCGTGCAGAGCCCGGAGACCGGCGCCGGCCTGGAAGGGCTGCTCCGCCACCGGCAGCAGGACCTGGTGGGGATCATGAACGGCGTCGACTACACGCGCTGGAGCCCCGACGTCGATCCGGCGCTCCCGCAGCGCTACTCGGCCCAGGACCTGTCCGGGAAGGCCGCCGACAAGGCGGCGCTCCAGCGCGAGCTGGGCCTCGACGTGGACGAGAACGCCCTGTTGACGGCCGCCATCGGCCGGCTCGCGCACCAGAAGGGGTACGATCTTCTGGCGCAAGCGCTGCCCCGGATGCTGGACCGCAAGTTGCAGTTCGTGCTGCTCGGGATGGGCGACTCGACGCTGGAGCAGGAGTTCCGCGCGCTCGCCGAGCGGCACCCGACCCGCGTCTCGGTGCAAATCCGCTTCGACGACGCGCTCGCCCACCGCATCGAGGGCGGCGCCGACGTGTTCCTCATGCCCAGCCGCTTCGAGCCGTGCGGCCTGAATCAGCTCTACTCGCTCCGCTACGGCACGCTGCCCGTGGTGCACGCGGTCGGCGGCCTGAACGACTCCATCCGCGAGGGGGCTGAGGGGTGGGGGTTCCGCTTCGACAACGAGGATTTGCAGGGCCTGCTCGCGGCGGTGGATCGCGCGCTGACGCTTTGGAGCGACCGGTCCTCCTGGCGCTCTGCCATGCAGCGCGCCATGGCGCGCGACCATTCCTGGGATCGCGCCGCCGAGCAGTACGAGGCGCTCTACAGAGGCTGAGCGGCAGCCGCGCCGGCGCGCAAGGGCGTCGCGCCTGCGGGGACCTCCGCGCGGATCGCCTGAAGCGCGCGCCCCAGCCGGGGCAGCACGTCCTCGCGCGTGTACCGGATGAGGTGCTCGCCCTGGATGGCGAGCTCGATGGCGCGGGGGAAAGCGTGCGGCGCGCGGCGGAGCGTCCGCGCGACGAGCCGCCAGAACTCGCGGCGCCTCGGTGAGCGCAGGCCGATGCTCCAGAGGGTGCGCAGGAGCACGCGCAGACCGCCCGGCCGCCAGCGCAGCGGCGCCTTCGGGCGACCGACGGTGTCGATGAGGAGCTCGCAGCGCTTGTAGAACGAGTCGGCCCGGTACAGCTCCCCCAACAGCTCGGCGTATCCGGCGAGGAGCGTGCGCTCGTCCATGGTGGTGTGGAAGTTCGGGCGGTCGAACTGGTCGCCGGTGGTCACGATGCGCAGGCGCCCCTCTTTCTCCAGGCGACGCGTGAGCTGCGTCCCGGGAAGGGCGGTGAGCACGCCGATCATCGCGACGGGAACCGGCACCGAGGAGATGAAGTCGCGCTGCAGCTCGAAGATCTGCGGACCGTCGTTGTCGAACCCGACGATGAATCCGGCGAAGACCTGCAGTCCCGCCCGGGTGATGCGGCGCACCGCCTCCGCGGGGTCGAGGCGCAGGTTCTGGAACTTGTGCGTCTCCTTGAGCGCCTCGGGCGAAGGAGACTCGATCCCCAGGAAGACGGAGGTGAACCCGGTGCCGACCATCGAGTCGATCAGCTCGGGCTTGGTGGCGAGATCGACGCTCGCCTCGGTGTAGAACTCGAAGGGGAACCCGTGCTGCTCCTGCCACTCTTTGACGTGCGGCAGCATCCCGGCCACCGCCACGCGGTTTCCGATGAAGTTGTCGTCGACGAAGAAGACGCTGCCCCGGTATCCGGTGGCGCGCAGCGCATCCAACTCCGCGGTGACCTGCGCGGGCGTCTTGGTGCGGGGTTTTCGTCCGAAGACCTCGATGATGTCGCAGAACTCGCATTGGAACGGGCAACCGCGCGAGTACTGCACGCTCATCGAGGCGTAGCGCTTGTGATCGATGAGGTCGAAGCGCGGCCGCGGGACGATCTCCATCGACGGGCGCTCCTCGGTCTCCGGCGACAGCACGCGCCGGGCCTTCTCGCCGGGCGCCTGCAGCGCGCGCACCAGCTCGTCGGTGCGCCCCTCGGCCTCGCCGCGGAAGAGGTGGTCGGCCTCCGGGAACAAGCCCGGGTCGGTGTTCACCGCCGGCCCGCCCACCACGGTACGCTTGCCCAGGCGCCGGGCGCGCGCGAGGATCTCGTGCATCGCCGGCGCGTGGATGATCATCCCTGTGAGGAGCACCACGTCGGCCCAGCGGAGCGCCTCGTCGCGGAGCGGCTCGGTGTTCTCGTCCACCACGCGCAGGTCCCACCCGTCGGGGAGCAAGGGGGCGAGGCTCAGGAGCCCCAGGGGGGGCAGGGAGGCTGCCTTGCCCGCGATCGGGAGGCTGTGCTGGAAACCCCAGTAGGTCGGCGGTGTTCGGGGATGCACCAGAAGCGCTCGCATGGCGCAGGATGTGCGCCTCGATTGTCATGGGTTCGTCATGCTCCGCGGCGCTGCGCCGCGCCCTTGCGGACGCCGGGCCGCACTGGTACTCTGTTGCTGATGTTGAGAATCACTCTCAATATCAGCTGACGGGCGCACCGATGGTCCTCTGCATCTGCCGGGCAGTCACCGACCGCGAGGTCGACGCCGCAGTCCACGCGGGCGCTCGGAGCGTCGACGCGGTGGGTGCCTGCTGCGGCGCGGGCACCGACTGTGGCGCCTGCCGCGACGCCATCGCGGAGCGCATCGAGGACTCGTGCGCAGCCTGCCCCCGCCGCGGCACCCAGGATTGCCGGTCCGGTGCCGGCGCGTTAGCCTCCGCGTCCCGCTGACGGTCCAACGCGTCCGAAGGCCGCCGTCCCCTCCTGGGGGAGTATGTGCGAGAACTGGGGCTACCAGCGGCTGTGGAAGAAGATCCGCGAGGAGTCGCTCGAGGAGATGAAGCACGCCGACAAGCTGGTCGCGCGCATCCTCTTCCTCGAAGGCGTTCCGAATCTACAGAAGCTCGGAAAGATCAACGTCGGCCAGACGGTCCCCGAGCAGTTCAAGCTCGACCTCGCGGTCGAGTACGACGCGGTGAAGCGGATCAACGAAGGCATCGAGCTCTGCCGCGCCAAAGGCGACGCCGGGAGCCGTGAGCTCCTCGAGCGCATGCTCCTCGACGAGGAAGAGCACGCGAACTGGCTCGAGGCGCAGCAGGACCTGCTGGGACAGGTCGGCGAGCAGAACTACCTCGCCGAGCAGATCAAGGACGGCGCCGGCTAGAATTCATAAGCCGAGGCGAGCTGGGACCTTCGCACGAACGTCAGGCCGCCGGGGTTGTAGTACGGCGCCGACCCGTCATCGGCGAGCGCGGTAAACGCGCCGCCCATTCCTGCCGCCCGGCCGCCTACGACGTAGGGACGGAAGTTGGCGTCGTCAGCGCGCGCTCTCACAGGAGTCGCGAGGACCACGAGAGCGATTTGCTCCCGCCAGGGCGGAGGCGCGCATCCGCAGAGCATCGCGAAGCGCCCCGCGGCACGCCAGTTCTCGACCGGAGCTAGACCCGCGCTTCCTTGGGAAGCTTCTCCAGGTACTCCTCGACCAGCTGGCGCTGCTTCTTTTCGTCCATCTGGGTGGCGAGGAGCCTGCCGGCGGCTTCGATGGCCAGATCGACCACCTGCGAGCGCAGCTCGGCCACCGCGGCGCGGCGCTCCTCCTCGATCGCCGAGCGGGCCTGCTTGAGCAGATCCTCGGACTGCTTGCGCGCCTGCTCCATCAGCTCGGCCTTGGCGGCGGCGACCTCCTGCTGGTTCTTGCGCACCATGTCGGCCGCCTCGGCGCGCGCCCTCTCCAGCGCCGCGCGCATCTCCACCGCGGCCTTCTCGGCCTCGGCCCGCTCGTGCTTGGCGGACTCGAGCGCGTCGGCGATGGTCTTCTCGCGCGTCTCGATCATCTGGAGGACGGGGCCCCAGGCGAACTTGCCCAGGACGACGATCAAGAGCGCGAAGGTGACCGTGGTCCAGACGACCAACGCCACGTTGATGTCGGTGAGGCCTGCGGCGACCAGCATGCTTCAAACCTCCGAGGGGTCGGGAGCTTACCCGAAAAGCTCCCGGCCCGAGGGCTCAAGTTCGTTCAGGCCTTGGTGGCCAGGATGATGCAGACCACCTCGGCGAACAGCGTGACGCCTTCGATGAGGGCGGCCGCGATGATCATGGTGGTGCGGATGTCGCCGCCCGCCGACGGCTGGCGCGCGGTCCCTTCCATGGCCGCCGCGCCCACCTTCCCGATGCCGAATCCGGCGCCGAGCAGGGCGAGCCCGACGCCGAGGCCTGCAGCCAGGTACCCGAGAGAGAACTGGTTCACGTGACTCCTCCTGCTTCCTTCGATGCCTCGCTGCCCGGGCGGCCGGGAGAGGCGGATTGTCGCGGGGTATGGACCCGAGGCCGCCTGCGGCCCAGCCCGCGTCCTGCACGAAGTCAGTGCGCGTGCTGCGTCATGCCGATGAACACGGCGGAAAGCATGGTGAAGACGTACGCCTGGACCAGCGCGACGAAGAGCTCCAGCAGGTAGATGCCGAGGGCGAAGGCGACCGACACCGGCGCGATGAACGGCGAGATCAGCACCGTCAGCGCGATGAGGAAGAAGATCACGATGTGCCCCGCCACCATGTTGGCGAAGAGGCGGACGGTCAGGGCGAACGGCTTGGTGAACAGCCCCAGCAACTCGACCGGAACCATGATCGGGAACAGCCACTTGGGCACGCCGGCGGGCACCAGGTGAGCCCAGTAGCCGACCGTCCCCTGCGCGCGCATCCCGGCGATCTGCGTGACCACGAAGGTAAACAGCGCCAGCACCACCGTGACGCCCAGGTTGCCGGTCGCGGTGGAGATGCCGGGGAACTTCCCGGCGATCGAGGGGATGGGCAAGAGCCCGGTGAGATTCATGAAGAGGATGAAGAAGAACGCGCTGCACAGGTAAGGCGTGTACCGCGGGGCCTCATGCCCGATGTTCTTCTCCGCGATCTCGTCGCGGACGAACATCACGAACGTCTCCAGCAGGTTGTAGCCACCCGTGGGCACGATGGCCCGGCGGCGCACCGCGGCGGCGAGCACCAGCAGCAGGATGCCGGCGGCGATCCACATGTTGATGACGTGCTTGGTGATCGAGAGGTCGATGTGGTGGGCGCCGATCCAAAACCCTAGCGGGACCCACACCTCGTCGGCGACGTGGTGGAAGATGTGCTCGGCGATACCGCCCTCCTCGTGCGCCCCGCCCGCCTTTCCCTCCTCCGGATGCTGGCGAGCGCCGTGCGCGCCGGGCGCCGCTTCCTGCTTTCCCAAGGTGACGCCGCGCCCGGTGGCGCGGGGTTTCTCGCTGTCGGGAATGGGGGCCGGCTTGTGCTCCTGCACT
>VBKO01000512.1 GCA_005888115.1 Deltaproteobacteria bacterium | reverse complement strand
GCGAGCGCAGGTCGGGGTACTTGCCGTGGTTCTTCTCCCACGCGGCTCGGATGTCGTTCATCTCCGCATTGCCCACGTAGTAGGTGGAGAGCTGGGTCGAGCTGAGCCTGGCGCGCTTCCACTTGCCGACGGCTTCACCCTCCTCCTGGAAAGCGTCGTTCTTCATCCTCGCGATCGCTTCCTCTTCGCTCATCCCCTCGGTGTGGATCTTCTGATCGATGATGGCGTTGAGGATCATCCGCAGGCGCATCTTGAGCTGCTGCATGCGCACTTCCGCCCCTCCGTATCCGGCGTCCGCCATCAATTGCTCCGCGTACGTCGCCCAGCCCTCCACGAAGGTGCCGGAAAAGACCACCGCGCGCACGAGCGTCGGTGCCCGGAAGCGATTCGCGTGTGCCAGCTGGAGATAGTGTCCAGGCATCGCCTCGTGGATGGTCAACTCCTGCAGCATGGAGTCGTTGTACTCGCGGAAGAACGACTCCACGCGCTCGGGGGTCCAGTCCTCCGGCGTGGGCGAGATGTAATAGAAGGTCTTCTTGTTCTTCTCCAGGGGGCCCGCCGGGCTGCAAGACGCGACCGCCACGCCGCGCTGGAACTCGGGCGTGGGGACGATCTCCAGCGGCTCGTCGTACGCGGTGACGAAGCGCTTCTCCTTCACGAACGCGGTGGTCTCCGCCAGCGTCCTCGTCGCCTTCGAGATGATGGTCTCATTCGTCGGGTGCTTGTTCGCCGCCTCGTCGAGCACGGCCTTGATCGCGACCGCCTGATCCAACGGCACCGGCCTGTCCGAAAACAGCTTCGGCCAGAGCTGCACCGCGGTGTGGTACATCGCCGACCGCGTCGACTTCAGATCGGCTTCCGCCCGGCGGAGGATCTCCTCTTTCGAGAGATCGGAATCGAGCGCGAACCGCAGCTTCTTGCGGAACTTGTCGTCCCCGAGGCGGAAGTCGCCGTTGGAGCGCGGCAGGAGATCCTTCTCCAGCCATTGCTGGTACTCCGCGAGTGCCTTGAGCGCCGTCGACTGCGCCGTCCGGAACTCCTTCTCCAACGTCGGCGCCTGCTTCACCAGCGGTTCGAGCTGCTCTTTGACGAGATTCGCCGTCCCCTTGTTCTGCTGGATGGCCGTCTCCGTGTGCACCCTGGGCGGGTTCTTCAGATTCGCCTTCGCCGCTGCGACGACCGCCGGAACTCCGTTCAGGCGTCCGATGACCGACCGCAGCCGCTGCTCCGGCGGCGCGAACTCCCGCGCGATCAGCGCGTAGATTGCGCGGCCGACGTTGTAATCGAGCGGGTTCCATTCCCATTCGCGCAGCGTCTGTAGCTCGTAGACCTCCGACTCGAGCCGGTTCTTCAGGATGCGGTAATCGACCGCGTCCTCGGCGGACAGCTTCTGCGAATCGATGCGCGCCAGCTCCGCGAGTCCGCCCTTCGCCGCCGCCAGATCGCGCTCCACTCCCTGCGCGCTGTAATCGTTGAGCCGCGCGTCGTTGCGATGCTCACCGAGCCGGGTCGCGGTCTCCGGTTCGCGATCGAGAAGCTCCTGGACGTACTTCTGCGCGAACGCCTCGAAGGGGGCGTCGTGGGCGCCGGGAGCGGCAGCAAGGAGGAGGACGCAAGCGAGCAGGTTCATGCGGCGGACTCTAGCAGCTGCGGAGATCCCCGGGCGTCTCCGCGTCGTCCTCAATCTGCCGCCCTGCGTGACCCATCGATGTGGAAGCTGCGCGCCCGACCTACTGCGCCGGCCGAGTCTGCTTGCGAATCTTCTTGATGAACGTCTTGGTGAGTCGTCCATGCGTGCTCTCGTGATTCACGATCTCCGCCAGGAGCCGCGTCTTCGCGTCCTCGGCCAGGACGACGCTCGCGCTCACTTCGAGTGCGAGTTGCACACCTTCTGACGTGGCCGGGCCCTTTGGTCCCTTGGGAGTCGCGACCTCGGCGCGGTAATGCGACGGCTTGGTCTTGGTGACGTCGTGGAATCGGGACGACGTATCGGCTCGTCGACCGGAGCCATGGCAACCGGGACAAGTTGCCGAGCTGTGGCCCAGGGCGTTGCCGATGCGCCCGTCCCCACCGCACAGACGGCAGAGCTCACCGTCCATGCGATCCTCGATGGGACGTCACGTGTGCGGAGTCCGGTCGGTTCGCTCGCATGCCGGATGTCTAGCACCGAAGCGGGAAGACCTCAGCATCAGATTCCAAGGCCCACAGCAAGCGAGGGAGCGCCATTTCTCCATTACGTCCGTTTCGCGGGCCGCGCCTTCCTCAGGCCACCAACCGAGGCGTGAGAGGCAACTCGCGGATGCGCCGGCCGGTGAGGGCAAACACGGCGTTGGCGATCGCCGGCGCCACCGGCGGCACGCCCGGCTCGCCGATGCCTCCGGGTGGGCCGTCGCTTTCCGCGATGTCCACGTGGATCCTCCGCGGCGCCTCGCCGATGCGCACGAGTCGGTAGTCGCGGAAGCTCGACTGCTCGGTCACGCCGCGCTTCATCGTGGCCCCGCCATGGAACGTGT
>VBKO01000112.1 GCA_005888115.1 Deltaproteobacteria bacterium | reverse complement strand
TGGCCGTCGAACAGCCCCAGCTCGCCCTGCGGCGCGAAGGTGAGACCCAGCTGGGCGCCGGTGAAGCGCACGCGCTGGCCCGCGCTCAGCGTGGCCGCGGGCACGTTGCGCGTGAGCGCCCGCCGCAGGTCGGTCGTGACCACCAGGCCCTGCGTGCTCACGCTGGCAGTGCCGCGGTTGCGCAGCTCCACCCAGCCCTGCTGCGGATCGAAGCCCTCGATCACCAAGCTTGGCTTGAAGCTCCGCCAGCGAGCGATCTCAGTGCGCAGGAAGGCGGCGCGCGCGGTGACGTAATCGAGCATGTAGCGCGGCATCTGCTCCCACTTGTCGTACTGCATGTACGAGTCCTGGGCCATGTACGGCGCCAGCATCTGCTGGATGGCCTCGAAGCGCGGCTGCAGCACCTCGGGCTTCAACACCTCGTCCAGGCCGCGCTCGATGAGCGCCAGCACGCGCTCGCGCAACTGTGGATTGAACGCGATGCGGGTGCCCAGGTTCGAGAACACCGGCATCCACTGCCCGTTGGGAGTGACGCGCAAATTGTCCAGGTACTCGCGCTCCACCCAGGGATCGGTGAGCGTGAAGTCGAAGAGCGGGTGGCCGGTCTCCGGGATCGCGTTCGCCGACTTGAAACTCAGCCAGCGCATGTCGGAGTTGTTCAGGTCCCAGGGGACGTAGACCCAGCGTCCCATGCGCCGGTCGTAGATGACGTAGCTGCCCGATCCCTCGGTGATGTTCATTTCGATGAGCGCGTCGAGAGCCAGCGCGCGCAGGTAGATCTCCAGGTCCATCTTGTCCTCGAGCATCCGCGCGAACTCCGGCTCGGGGGTGTGGTTGATGGCATCGAGGAACTCGTGCAGCACGTCGTCGCTTTCGCTCAGATTCGACTTCTTGATCCAGTTCGACTGGAACGGAGCGCGGTACGTCTTCATCTCGCAGTCGTTGCGCGGGCAGCGGTAGATGGTCGCTTCGGCATCGGGGAACCGGTGCCATTTGGTGAATCGGCCGCCCACGTGCTCGACCTCGGAGAACACCCCGAACTTCCCGTTGATCCACAGCCTTGCGTAGCTGGCCTTCGGCGCCGGACCGTGCATGGAGGCCAGCATGTCGTAACCGAGCTTGTCGGCCATCATCGACTGGTCGTGCTGCTCGGAGAGGAAGTTGATGACATGGCGGTGATCGAAGTGCGTCCCCTTGGGGAACTTGACGTGCCAGCTCTTCTTCGCCCACTGGCGCGAGCCCTGGCCGCGCAGGCGGACCATGACCGGCTGGTAATGGCCGTCGTGGACGAAGGTGGCCGGCTGCGGCGGCGTCTCCACGTCGACGTAGAACTTGGCGAGCGTGGTCGGGTCGATGATCAGCTCGTACTCCGGCACCGAAGTCTGCAAGGGCGGCAGCTCGAACTTCGCCGCCGGGTCGGCGAGCAGCGGCGGGCCGCCCGAGCAGGCGCCGCAGAGCGCCACGGCGGCAGCCAGCGTCAGGTACTTTCGCGCGGTACGCATGTTCTTCTCCCCGTGCATGGCTAGGCCGCCCCTTCGAGCCGGGCCGCTGGAGGAAACTCGGACGGCACCGACGCCGGGCTGATCAGGTCGATCGCGAACAGCAGCAGCCCCACGATGGCCGCGCCGACGCAGGCCATCCCCAGGTTCCCGTGGCCGCAGGCCATCCCCAAGCCGAGCACCACGAAGGTCGCTGCCGCGTCCCGCGGATCCTTGAGCGGCGACTTGAAACGCACGAACCCGCCCAGGCCGACCAGGCTGAACGCCTTCGCCAGGCTGTCGCCGATCACCATCATGAGGAGCGCGGCGGCGGCGCAGAGCAAGATCTGCGACTGGATCATCTTCGCCTTGGGAAGCTCCTGCCCGCGCACGAGCAGCCGCCAGGGCCGCGCGGCGAGCACCACGCCGATCCCGATCGCGACCAGCACCCGCGCGGCGACCTTGCCCAGATGCACCGGCGCCACCGCCGAGGCGAGCTGCTGGTTGAACTCGGACAAGAATTCCATCGCGCCCTCCTAAGCCCCGAGGCGTAGCTCGGGTCCCGCCGCCGCTTCCGGCGCCGCGGGCCGCGCCTGCGCTTGCATCGCGCGCGCCACCACGAAGTACGCCGCGCGCAGCACCGCGAGGCTGCCGGGGAACGAGGACACCGCAAGGGAGATCAGCCGCTGCGCCCTCGGCTGCAGCGCCAGTCCCCGCAGCGACATGACCGCGGCGGCTGGCCACACCGGCAGGTAGCGCTCGCGCAACGACCAGGCGAGGTCCGCGTCCGATCCCTCCACCGAGTCGAGCGCCTCCTTCGTGAGCTGGGCGAGCTGGACGCGGAGCGCATCCGCGTAGGCCGCGCCGATGCCCTCGAGCGAGCGCAGCACCGGCTTCGGCGCCACCGGAGCGAGCTCCTCGCGCGCGCGCTGCGCGAAGGGGGTGTTGAGCCCGCGCGTGCTGGCCAGCACCTCCAGGCGCGCCACCGGAAAGAGGGCCTCGCGCATCGCATCGGCGCGCTCGCCGCCCAGGCCAGAGAGGCTCCTCGCGACCGGTCCGTGCAAGCCGGCGCGGATCCCGCGCTCGCGCGCATTCCAGGCCCGCTCGCCCTCCAGCCCCGCCAGACCGGGGAGAACCCGCTCCAGCCATCCGCGTTCCAACGCTTGCTCGCGAAGCGCCCACGCCTCGGCCGAAGCGTTCCGCGAAAGGCCCGCGAGGACCGGCGCCGGAGCGCGCTCGAAAAGGAGGCCGCGCAGGACCATCGCCGGCTCGCCGGGATCCGATCGCAGGCTCGCCGCCACCTCGGCCGGGGCCACCGGCGCGAGCACGGCGCGCAGCTCGAAGCTCGGAGGGTCGCGTAGCTCGGCCAGGCTCGCGGCGACGTTGCGCGGCCATGCCTGCGCGTGTTGCATGCGCCGCGCGTGCGCGGCGCGGCCCGGAATTCCGGTGAGCAGGTGGACGGCGACCCACGGCTCGCGTCGCGCCAGCTCGTCGATCGCGGCGAAACAGGCCTGCTCGAGGTCCCGCACGGGGGCCGGCGCCGCAGGCGGGGGCTGGGCGGCGTCCATCCGCGTCGGACGGCCCGAAAGACGCGCGGTGACCACATCGACGATCTCGTCCACGACCATTGCCAGCGCCCGGCCCTCGTTCCGCACCACGACGAAGCGCTCGGGCTCCGCGGCGGCCATGCGCAGAAACTGCGTGCGGACGCGCACCAGGAGCCCGTGGCCCGATAGCCCCTTGCGGCCCGACTCCTCCTCGACGATGCCGTCCCGGATCTTGCTCGCCCGCTTGCGCATCCTCGCCAGATCGGGATCGACGTCGATGAGCAGGACGAGATCGGGCCACAATCCCTGTCCGGCCAGCTCGGCTGCGGCGCGAAGCGGTCTCTCTTCGAGACCGCGCCCACCGGCCGAGAGCGCGATCTGCGAGTACAGAGAGCGGTCGGTGATGCAGATGTCGCCGCGCGCCAGCGCGGGCCGGACCACCTCGTCGATCTGTTGCGCCTCGCGGGCGAGGTTCAGGAAGAACTCGGCGCGCGCGCTCATCTCCAGAAGCTGCGCGTCGCGCGTGAGCGGACGGACGCGGCGAGCGAGCGCGGAGCGCAGCTCTCCGCCGGCGCGCGCGTGGGTCACCTTGAGCCCGCGCCCTTCGAGCCTGTCCGCCAGCGCGTTGGAGAGCGTCGTCTTGCCGCTGCCGTCGATGCCTTCGAAGTCGATGAACATGGGGCGCTCCTACCCGACGGCTGCGCACTCTTCCCCGACTCCGTGGACGCACCGCATGGCCTGGGCGAATTTGCTGTACCCGCGTGCGCCGCCGTACGCCGCGAGCCAGGAGGGCAGGTGGGTTTCGAGGTGCTTCAGCTCGACGATGGTTCGCTCCTCGCGGCCGGCGGGCTCGCCGAGCAGCTCGCGGCGGAGGGGCTCGGTGGACAGCGCAAGCCGCGGGTCGATGCGGAAGAACTCCACGCCGCTGTCGACCGTCACGCGCCAAGTCTCCTCGCCCTGGTACACCTCGCGCTCGTAGCTCACCGCCACCGCGGGCAGGAGCGGGCCGTCGCCGATCCAGGCGCGCAGCGCCGCGACCCCGGGATCGCGGAGGGCCGTCTCGAGACCCTGGCGAGGCACCCAGACGCGCTCCTTGCGGGTCACGCCGTGCGCCTCGCGCTTCAGCTCGAGCACCACCCGGTCCGAGCCGGAGCCGCCGCGGTCGGGGAAGTATTCCTTGAACCGGAGCTTCACCGTGTCGTGCGGCGCGGCGGCCGCGCGGGCGGCCAGTGGCCATCCCAGGCCATCGAAGTACACGGAGACGATGCGTGAGACGGCGGGATCGCCGACCGCGGCTGCGAGGCGCGCCCGGAGCGCCGCCGCCTCGGCCGGAGCCAGGGCCAGCTTCGCTTCCCTCCGCAGCTTGGTGATCCGCCCCTCGGCGAACGCGACCGGCACGGCCATCTCCTAGAATCGCGCGCCGAAGGCGAGGATGAGTGCCTTGCCCGACCACGTCTCCTGCGGCCGCAAGGCATGCTCGCCCTGGAGCATCACCTTGAAGGTGTCGCCGATGAGCAGGTTCATCCCCGCCCGGGCGGAGTAGGCCATCATGGCGGCCGGGACGCGGATCCCCTCGGCGGCGGCAACCGGCTGCAGCACCCACTCTCCGCTCTCGTCGACCGGGATGTCGTAGCTGACGAGCGCGGTGCCGGTGCTGAAGGCGCCCGGCCATCCCTGTCCATGCGTCACCTCGGCGGTGACGCGCAGGGCGCGCAGCCGCAGCGTCGAGTCGAGCGACAGCGAATGGCGATGGAACGGGCCGGTCAGGCCTCCCCAGTACCCGCCGGCACCCACGGTCAGCGACTTGAGGACACGGTACTCGACGCGTCCGGCTGCGTCCTCTCCGGTGTGGATGCCCGCGTCGTCGTCCGCGCCTTGGAGCAACGCCGCGCGGAACGAGAGCCGGTCGTGCTTGCTCTTGGACTTGCGCTCGATCATCACGCCGATGCGGTGGTCGACGAAGCCCGCCTTGTGCAGGAAGTCGTCGACGACGCCGCGATTGACCAGCGGCAGCTCCCAGTTCGACTCTTCGAAACGCGCCGTGAACGGCGTCTTGAACTGGCCCGCGTAGAGACGGTACCGGTGCGACGGGTCGCGGAACCTGCCGTACGCGTCCTTGATCGGAGCGTGCGACGAGGCGTCCACCTCGAGCACCGTCTGCAGCCAGTCGAACGGTTCGGCCGACGCGCCGATCCGGGCGTCGGTCACGTTGAACTGCCTCTCGTAGAGGCTCCGCTCGTCCGCGGTCGTGTTGGCGAGGATGCGGCCGTACACGCGTGGCCGCTTCGTCGCCTTCTCCTCCTCGTCCTCCGCCCGCGCCGCGCCGGACAGGAGGAGGGCCGCCGTCAAAAACGGCACAAGCCCCCACCGGATACCCAAGTCGCCGCCCATCCCCTGCCCTCCCCCCGGCGCAGGCGCTGTGCAACGCCCGTGCCTCGCCTGCGGCCCGACTGATCAGGCGGGCGGTCAATCCACGGGATTTCCCGCGAAGGACCCTGCTTTTTCCCGAAAGGGCGAACGGTTTTCTCCGGCGTCCCGCTTCGCATGCGTGCTTGCCCGCGACGCGCGGAAAAGTGTTTCCTGTTGCGCGCCGGGCGGTCCGGCCACGGTACGAGCGCGCAAAAAAATGCGGGGGCGCGTGCGCATCGGCACGCGCCCCCACGGTCTTCGTCCTGCGGGAAACCTTACCCGAGCTGCGGATAGTCGAGCTGCGCGTCGTGGTGGACGGGCCGCTTCTGCCCGCGTTCCTTGCGGTCCGACTTCACGGCGCCCTGCGGATGCAGCTTGATGGCGGCGTGTACGGTTCCACTCGTGCTGTTCGACTTCGCGTGCACCAGCGGAGCGGCGCTGGCGGAGCGTGCACCCATCAGCAAAAATGCCGCACCCATTGCAACGAGCAGTTTGCCCGACTTCATTGGAAAACCCCCCGGAAATCCTCGTCGCGCACTGCGCGCGATCGAGCCTCAACGGTGGGTAACACCCCCGGATCGGGCGCAGCAACGGAGTGGATCTGGCTCGCTGCGCGTCGCTCTGGCGTGGGCGGGAACGAGCTGCGCGCGCCGCCTACCTGCGCGCACCCGGTTCCGGTGGGAGCGGCTCCTCCAGCTCGACACCCGTGGCCGCCACGAAGCGGGACACCATGTTGTAGCCGGCGATCGTGCCGATGAGCTCCACCACCTGCGGGTCGGGGAGCAGCGAGCGCACGCGCTTCATCGTCCCGTCGGACACATCGATCTTCTGCGTCATCTCGCGGGTGAGCGCCAGGGTGGCGCGCTCCGCATCGTCGAACAGCTTCGGATCGCCGCCGCTCACCGCGGCGCCCTTGCGCAACGCGTCCAACTGCTCGCGGGTACCTCCCGCCTTGAGGAATTCTCCCTCGTGCTGGGCCCACTCGTACTCGGCCTTGTTGAGCACGCCGATCTGCATGATGGCCAGCTCGCGCAGCTTGCCGGGAAGCGACAGCTGGTTGCGGATGGCCGCGAACATCCCGTTCCAGCCCTTGGCAAAGTTCGGGCTGTGCAGGAGCATGCGGTCGAGGTTGAGCAGCCTGCCGCCGGCCCTGCGCGACTTGATGGCGGTCACCAGGTCCGGCGGACCGACCTGCTCGTCGGACAGGTACGGGATTCCCGACTTCGACACCTTCTTCGTGCCCTTCGACGCGTCGTCCGCCCGCGCGGGCGCGGGGAACATCGCAGCGATCGCGACGGCTGCCGCCGCGAGCTTGGACTGCCTTGCCAACGTCATGGTGTCCTCCTCGAGGGCGGCGCGGGGCGGCCCTCCGGCGAGAGGCGGACTGTAGCCCAACGGCGCGGGCCGCGCGCGAGCAGGCGCTCGCCCGTGCCAGTTGAAAGACGGAGCGCTCCGGTGCGTAATCCGGCGGCGGGAACGCATCCGGGAGAGCTTCTCAAAGTGCTCGACAGCGCCAGCGCGCCCGAGGCGCCCGACGCCGCCCAGCCCCGGGCTGGCGTTCTCGCGCGCGCCATCCACGCCCGGCCGGAAGAGTTGAAGGCGGTGCTGCTCGCCTTCACCTATTTCTTCTTTCTGCTCGCGAGCTACTACATCCTGCGCCCGCTGCGCGAGGAGATGGGCGTCGCCGGCGGCGTTCAGAAGCTGCCGTGGTTGTTCACCGGCACCTTCGTGGCGATGCTGGTCGCCGTCCCCGCCTTCTCCGCCCTCGGGGCGCGGCTGCCGCGGCACCGGTTCATCCCGCTCTCGTACCGGTTCTTCACCGCGAACATCGTGGTGTTCTGGGCGCTGTTCGCGACGGGGCGCTTCCATGTCGGCGCCGCGCGCGCGTTCTTCATCTGGACGAGCGTCTACAACCTGTTCGTCGTCTCCGTCTTCTGGAGCTTCATGGCGGACATCTTCCGCCACGAGCAGGGCGCGCGGCTGTTCGGGTTCATCGCGGCGGGCGGCAGCGCGGGGGCGCTTGCGGGACCGCTCCTGACCACCTGGCTGGTGAAGCCGCTCGGCACGACGCACCTCTTGCTCGTCTCGGCCGTGCTGCTCGAGGGGTCCGTCCAGTGCGTCTTCGCGCTGCACCGCTGGTCGCTGTCGGCGCATCCGGCGGCCGCGCGTGAGAGGGAAGCCGCGCAGCAGCCGCTCGGCGGCGACTTCTTGAGCGGCATCCGCGCCGTGTTCCGGTCACCCCTCCTGCTCGGCATCTGCGCGTACGTCCTCCTGCTCACCGCCACGACGACCTTCCTGTATTTCGAGCAGGCGCAGATCGTGCTGCGGGCGAGCGGCGACCCCCGCGTGCGCACCGCGCTGTTCGCGCGCATCGACCTGGTGGTGAACGTGCTGACGCTGCTCTTGCAGGGCTTCGTCACCGGGCGGCTGATCCGGACCTTCGGCCTGCGCGTCGGACTGGGGCTTCTTCCGGTGCTCACCGTGCTGGGCTTCCTCGCGCTCGTCCTCGCGCCGACGCTGCTCGTGCTCACGCTCGTGCAGGGCGTCCGCCGCGCGGCCCACTTCAGCATCGATCGCCCGGCGCGCGAGATCCTCTTCATCGACGTCGACCGCGAGCAGAAGTACAAGTCGAAGAACTTCATCGACACGGTCGTGTACCGCGGAGGCGATGCGGTCACCGCCTGGATCTCGTCGGGGCTGTCGGCGCTCGGGCTCGGAGTCGTGCCGGTCGCTGCGGCGGCGATGGCGCTGTCCGGGATCTGGCTCTGGAACGGCCTCGCCCTCGCCCGCAGGGACCGGGCGCTAGAGGTGCGATGAGCTGGTCGCGCCGCGAGCTGCTGCAGCTATTGGCGGCCATGGCCGCCGGAGGTCCTGTGGAACGTATGCTAATGCGGCCCATCCCGCGCACCGGCGAGGAGCTACCGGCGATTGGCATGGGGACCTACCGCACCTTCGACGTGGGCGAATCGGAGGAGGTCCGCAAACCGCTGCGCGAGGTCCTGCGCCGGCTATTCGAAGGAGGAGGTCGCGTGATCGACTCCTCGCCGATGTATGGCCGTGCGGAGCAGGTGGTGGGCGAGCTGCTCGACCCGTCGCGACGTCCGTTCCTCGCCACCAAGGTGTGGACCAGCGGCCGCGAAGAAGGGATCGCGCAGATGCGCCGCTCGATGCGCCTGATGTCCCCTCGCGCCGACCGGCCGTTCGACCTGATGCAGATCCACAACCTGGTCGACTGGCGCACGCACGTTCCGACGCTGCGCGCGTGGAAGGAAGCGGGGACCATCCGTTACTGGGGCATCACCCACTACACGGAGTCGGCATTCGGGGAGATGGAAGCGATCGTGCGGACCGAGAAGCCCGACTTCGTGCAGCTGCCTTATTCGGTGGGAGCGCGGGAGGCGGAGAAGCGGCTCCTTCCCGCGTGCGCGGAGCACGCGGTGGCCGTGCTCGTCGAGCGCCCGTTCGAGGCCGGCTCGCTCTTCCGCGACGTCGGCAAGCGGCCGCTGCCCGCCTGGGCCGCCGAGGTCGACTGCACCAGCTGGG
>VBKO01000511.1 GCA_005888115.1 Deltaproteobacteria bacterium | reverse complement strand
CGGCTTCGTACCAGCTTGCGCCGACCAGCGGCTGGTTGGGGCCCAGGTATGCTCGCCAGGCCTCGTCGTCCCAGAAGCGCGGGCGGTCGACCCGGTTGCGCTCGCGCCACTCCCAACCGGCATCGCACCAGAGCGCCCGTTCCTGATAGCCGCGCTGCACGAACTCCGCGAACTCGCCCACCGTCACTGGGACGAGGCCGATCTCGAATGCGGCGGTGCGCGCCCGGAGCCGGGGTTGCTCGGGCGGCTCGCCTTCCGGCGGGTCGCTCCCGCGCCAGAACTCGCCGGCGGGGATGGCCAGGAACGTGCCGGGCCGCGGATCGAGCTCGCCGAGGGCCCACGCCGCAACGATGCGCTCCTCGAGCGGCGCGGCGGGGTCTTCGAGCACCGGCGGTACGGAGCGCACGCCCCGGAAATACCAGAGGGCGCCCCGCTCGCGCAGGGCGCCCGCCGGCTGCTGCATCCGACGATCCCTACGGGAAGGGTAGAGGGTCGTCCGACGTGAAGTTGACGCTTGCGAAATCGTAGTCGGTGTCTGGACCGTCGACCGAGGGGACCGCTTTGAACACGGGATCGCAAGCGGCCGCGGTGGCGACGGTGTTCTGCGCGGAGCGCGCGAACACGGTGGCCCCAGGCGGAGTGCTGCTGGTGTCCTCCAGCTTGATCATCCAGTACGTCTCGCGCGGATCGTGGCCCTGCGCGCAGGTGACGGCTTCCCACTTCCGCTCGGGGGGAATCTGCCCGCCCACCGCCCCGGCGTCGGCGCGGAAGTGCACTCCGTCGCTGGCGACGATCCAGCGCGCCACGGCCGTCACCGGGGTCGTCCCGGAAGCGGGCGGCGTCTGGCCGGTGCAACGAAGCGTCATGTCGTCGATGAACTTGAGGCTTCCGCCCTTGCCGGTCTGCTTGAAGAACACGTAATGGCCGTTGCGCGGCAGATCCGAGTTGACCTTGAGATTGGCCATCGTCACCAGGACCTTCTTCTCGGCGGGGGTGGCGTTGAAATCGAGCGTGAGCTGCCCGGAGACGTCGTCGCTGGTCACCGAGGCGAGCTTGTCGAGGTCGAGCGTCGCGGTCCCCGAGCCGTCGTGGTTGGACGGGTCACGCTGCACGCTCGCGTCGTACACCGTGACGAACGAGGTGTCCGGGTCGGCCACCTTCTTGACCTGCAGCGTGGCGGTGAAGGAGTGATCCCCGGTCTTCATGATCGAGTACTTGTAGTCGAACCCGTCGACCACCCTCTCCCAGACGTGCGTTCCGCCGTCGCGCCGGCGGGGCGAGAAAGGGATGATGCGGCGGATGGGCCGCAGCACGCGCCAGATGCTCCCGTTGGTCGCCGCCACCACCGCGTGGGTGCGGACGAACAGGTGCGGGTGGCAGGGGTCGTCGACCGCCGCCTGCGCGGCGTCCGCCGCGGCGCTCAGCGACTGCGCGCCGGTCGCCTCGAAGTTTTCCGGCACCGCGTCGGCGGCGCTGATGTCCAGCGCCACGGCGTCGAAGGAAGGCGTCGCCTTCGCGAAGTCGTCCTGCGCCGGCCCGCCGCACGCTGCCGCCATCACCACCACCGCCGCCAGGAACAGGATCTTCTTCATGACCTCGGTCCTCCAGGAAGGAATCCGTCGCGCCCCGGCGTCGGACACCGCAGGGGCACGGCGGGTTAATCGGCCGCCCGCAGTCCAGGAGCGGACATGCGCCTGAAGGCCGTCGTGTACGATCTGGACGGCACGCTGGTGGACTCGCGGGGCGATCTCGCCGACTCGGTGAACGCGATGCTCGAAGCGCTGGGCCTCGCTCGAAGGCAGGACGAAATCATCTGGAGTTTCATCGGGGAAGGCGCGGAGAGGCTGGTGCGCCGGTCGCTCGGCCCGGCGCACGAGCATCGCCTGCCGGAGGCCCTGAAGAGCTGGCGCGCGGAATACGCGCGGCGCCTGCTGGTGAAGACGCGGCCGCCTGCTCGTCCGCCGGGCGCGCGCGAAGGCGCGCCTTCCGTTTCGATGGCGGGCTGTCCGGAGCGCCGCGACACTTCACGGCTTGACTCTTTCGCCGCTGCGGGCGAGAGAGGGGCGCGCTGTCGAGGGATCGGGAGGCATACGGCCGTGGGAGAGAACGCTCGCATCACCGTCGACGGAAAGGAGCTCGAGTTCCCGGTCGTCACC
>VBKO01000510.1 GCA_005888115.1 Deltaproteobacteria bacterium | reverse complement strand
GTAACGTGGCGAGTCCTGCCCCACGTCTGGAATCTGCGGTCGCGTCGCTGCTTCCGATTTATCGCGCAGTGCTTCTCGCGCGGCCGCGACCGTTTCGGCTTCCGCCTCGTCCACTTCTCGGTGCAGGGGAACCACCTTCACCCCGGTCCGAACCGGGCGCATGGGACTCGGCGTGCGCATTGCCAAAGCGCTGAACCGCTTGATGGCGCGCAACGGGACAGTCTTCGCCGACCACTACCATGCGCGACAGCTGCGTTCGCCGACCGAAACGGCCCGCGCGCTCGCCTACGTCCTGATGAACTTCCTCCACCACTTTCCGGACGAGGCGGCGCGATATGCGCAGGACGTCCACGACCCGTTCAGCTCGGCCTGGCACGAATCCGGAACGGATCCACCCGTGGTCCCTGCGCGAACATCGTTGCTGAGCGTCGGCTGGGGCAGGTCCGCAGGCAAGGTGCTGTTGCTGCTCGTCAGCAACAAAGCCCCGGCGCCTGCCTGAGATAGGGCGACGTTTACAGGGTAGACTCGCAATCATGGGGACGGACGATCTCCGTTACTTCGTCGGCTCCTGGTCTGCACTGGCCGAGGATCCCGGCACGGGCCAAACCTTCACGCTTCGGTACAGGATCGAACCTACGCTCGACGGAACCTGGCTGGCGGGCTACGCGGAGTCCCCAGAACAAGGCGTCAAGGTGCAGGACTTCTGGGGACGCGATGCGTCCACGGGCAAGATCGTTCGCATCATCATCGACAGTCAGGGCACATATGGCATCGCGCGGGCGAACAGCTGGGAAGGCGACACGCTCCGATTCGAGGGCGAGGCGCACAGCAAAGACGGCACGATCGCCGTGCGCGAAACCATCACGCGGCTCGGCTCTTCAGAATTCAAGGCGGTCTGGGAAGCAAAGCTGGAGAACGGCTGGACGGTCTACTCGATTGAACGTCTCGTTCGCGATCCGTCCCATTAGAATCTCCCCTCAATCTACACGTGGCCGACCAGCACGATGCGCGCGAGCGTCACGGAGGCGCGGGCTCCGCGAAGGGCTGCAGCACCTCCGAGTACGTCTCGAACAGCGGGGTCGGCACCTTCGCCTTCCCGCCGGTCACCTGGGACTGCAGCATGGCGGCGTTCGCGACTGCCTGGCCGCGGAAGTGGTTGTTGTTGACCACGTAGACGTCCGTGACGCCCGGCTCGCCGGCGAGCTCGCGGGTGCGGTCGGCCCAGGGTTCCAGCTCCTTCGCCGTGTAGAGGTAGTCGTAGCGCTCATCCCTGCCGGCGGCTTTGCGGAACCAGTCGCGGTAGTTGCGGCCGTGAACGCGGACGTAACCGATGCCCGAGGTGGCGCGCGCGGACGGCTTGATCGAGTTGCGGAAGAGGGGTTGGTCCACATTGACGAAGCCCATTCCGCGCTCCGCGAGCTCGGCGTAGAAGGCGGGATCGTTCCAGGAGACGTGGCGAACCTCGACGGCAAGGGGGTAGGCGTGGAACGCGCTGGCCACGTCGCGCAGCCATTCGCGGTTTGCCTCGTCGTTGCGGAAGGACCAGGGGAACTGGAGCAGGACCACTCCGAGCCGGCCGGCCTCGGCGATCGGATCGAGGCCGGCCCGCACCGCGTCGATCTCCTCGCGAGTGAACGCCGCCTCGCGCTCGTGCGTGAACCGCCGCCACAATTTCAAAGCGAAGCGGAACCGGTCGTTCTCCTTCACCCGCTCCGCCCATTTGCGCGCCGCCTCGGGCGACGCGGGACGGTAGAAGGTCGAGTTGACCTCCACCGTGTCGAAGTACCCAGCCAGGTACCGGAGCGGATCGAACTTCTTCGGCTTGGGCTTCGGGTACACGGTCCCCGCCCAATCGGGGTAGTCCCACCCGGCGGGCCCGAAGCGGATCAGGCCTGCTGCTCCGCCAGCGCGTACAGATAGTGGACGTGCGATAGCGTGGCTCCGTCGATTCCTTGCACCTTGGGGTTGCTCGACTCGATCACGTAGTACTCGTCGGGCGCGTGCGCGCCGGAGCCGTGGCCCAGGCCGAAGTGCCCGGCCGCGAGCTTGAGCGGCGGCTCGGTGAACAGGTACCCGGGCCACGAGCCGCCCAGGCGCGGCCAGAGGATGGGGTCGATGCCCGCCCCGCGATAGGTGGCCTGCTCGGCGCGGATCATCGCTGAGTCCGCGCGCGTCGTGTTCGGCGGGTAGGCGCCGCCCACCTTGATCTCGATGTCTCCGAATCCGCGCTTGGCGAGGTGCGCCTTCACCTTTTGCAGCGTGTCCTCGACCGTCATGTCGGGTACCAACCGCAAGTCGAGCTTGGCGACCGCGCGATGCGGCAGCACGGTCTTTCCGCCGGGCCCCGTGTAGCCGCCCACCAGGCCCTCGATGTTCACCGTGGGCCGTCCCGCCAGCCGCTGCAACGCTTCGCGATAAGGAACGTCGCGCACCCAATGCTGCACGCTGAGCATCTTCTTCTGCTGCGTCTCGTCGCGCCGGCGCGCGGCGATGTCGATCAGCCGCTCCTCCTCCGGCGAGAGCGGCCGCACCTTCTCGAAATACCCGTCGACGGCCGGATCCACACCGTCCGGCGACACCATCGTGGCGAGCGCCTGCACCAGGTGGAACGAGGGGCTGTCCACTGCCGCGCGGAACGAGGAGTGGATGTCCTTGCCGGGTCCGCGGCCCCACTTCTCACCGCTGGCGATCAGCTCCATCTCGATGACGCCCTTGGCGCCCAGGTTGATGGTCACGTTCCCGTCGGGATCCTGGGCGGCGAACGGCATGTAGATGCCG
>VBKO01000111.1 GCA_005888115.1 Deltaproteobacteria bacterium | reverse complement strand
ATGAGCTCCTCAGCGGGCCGCGTAGCAGACGATGCCCACCCAGGTGTACGGCGGTAGCGACTTGTCTTTGATGAGCGCGAGCTGCGTGTTGCGATGCGCCCGAAGGGGCGACTGCCCTGACGCGCGCAGCGCGTGATACCGGGTCATGAAGGCGCGCGTCGCACGGTCGTCCGCCTTCGGGATGCTCACCACCACCGCCCGCGCTCCCGCTTCCAGCAATGCGCCAGGAAGGCCGAGCACGTCGTCGCCCGTCAGCGCGACGTCGCCGACCGTCTCAGGCCGCCATCCCGTGCTGCACGCGCTCAGCACCACTTCGCCGTAGTGGATTCGCAAGCCCGCCAGCTCGCCCGCGTCGAGCTTGCTGTCCGTGAGCAATAGACCAGAGCTCATCGGCTCCTCCACGACCAGGGTGCCGTGGCAGGCGACGTGGAGGATGTCGCCCTCCGCGTCTTCCCGTTCGGCGAGCCGGCGGAGCGCGTCTTCCGTCGCATCCGCCCCGGTGATGGGTGGCGCCCCCAGCCTGTGGAGCCCGGCGTAGAGCTTCTCCAGGTCTTCCAGCTCGGCGCCGGCGTCAGGCAGATCTCCCAGCAGCGGGAGCTTTCCGTAGTCCGGAGCTCCGAGCAAAGCCGCCCTCGGCGCCGCGGGAAAATCTCCGTCCAGCGAGGTGAGGCAAGTGAGATTCGGCAGCACGCCGACTGCCGTGTGCTCGAAGAGGCGTTTGCCGTCGAAGAGGAGGGCCGGCCAGGGAAGCAGGTGCAGGTTCCCATGCGGCGCGATGAACAGCGATTCCGCCTCGAGCGCTCTGACCAGCAGCGCGCGCGGCACGAAGGCGTCTGCGCCGATGTGGCGCGGCCCGGCCGAGAAATCGTGCGCGAACACGTCCGGGACCGCGGTTTGCAGGTTGCGCCCGTACTCCTCGAGCGCGGTGCGCACGGCGGGGGCGAGCGGCTGCGAGGCGACGACGACTTCTCCGTCCGCGAGCAGGACCGCCACCGTCCGATCCCCCTGGACGAAGAGCGTCAGCGCTGCCTGGCCGCGCTCGTCCAGGCGAATGGCGAGCGCATCCGGATCGAACGGCGCGGACGCAGTCAGTGCACGCCACCTCGGATCGCGGAGGCGGATCTGCTCCGCGAGACGTACACGCTCTTCGAGCAGCTCGTCGTGCTCGTCCGCCAGCGCGACGGTGCCTGGCTCACGGTAGCCGGCGTATTCGATCGCATCCAGCCGCCGGGTCACCCGGTCGTATTCGAGCTCGAGCCCGGTCCGCGCGGCGCCCCCATCCTTGGGAACGCTGAGGACGGTCGAGAGAGCGCGCGCCTTGATCAGCTCGATCAACCGCGCGCAAGCGGCGCCGGCACCTCGCGCCTCGGCCAGCCCGATGGCGCTTTCGAAGAGCGGCAGCTTCGAGGCGAGGTACTTGCTGTCGAGGCGGTATCCCAGCGGACTCTTGCGCAGCGAATCGACGATCCCGGCAGCCTCGGCATACGCGTCCAGGGCGAGGTCCGGCTGCCCGAGCGCGTCGAGCGCACGACCCCGCCGCCATTGCAGCTTCCAGGCAAGATCGAAATCCGGGAACTTCTCCAGGTCCTCGATTCCGTCCTGGACGAGCTGGAGCGCCTCGGACGGCAATTCGACTCCGAGCTGCACGTCGGCCTGGACGATCCGCAATGCCGCCCGCCGCGGGCGCAACGGTCCGCCGTCGAACTCCGGCGCGATGCGCGCCAGCCGATCCCTCGCCGGCTCGTACCGGCCGCGCGCGGCGTCGATGGTCGCGAGCTGGTATTCGATGGCGGGACCGGCAGCGCCCAACGACCGATAAGCTTCCCGAAGTACCTTCTCGAAGAGCCGGGCGGCTTCGTCGTACTCGCCGAATGATTTCCGGATCCGCGCTTCGTGCTCGTCCAGTTCGACCGAGATGCGCCAGAGCGCCGCCGCCTCGTCGGACTCGCCCGTCCTACCGCGGCCGGAAAAAATCGACGCTGCTTCCTTGTTCACGGCGCCGGCGATGTCCCGCCAACCCGTCGCGCGTCCGGTGAGCCGCGACCGCACCCGGCTGCCGGCCTCGGTGATCGCCGCGAGCGCGCGGTCGTGATCGCCGAGCCACTCCAGGAGAACGGACCGATCGAGGGCGGTCTGCGACCGCTGCACGTCGTCCCGCAACCCGACGAACACCTGCTCGACGTCTTCCAGCAGCGTCAGCGCTTCGTTGAAGCGCCCCTGCGACGCGAGGATGGCGGCCATCGAGCGCCGTTCCTGCGCCCGAGGTCCAGGGCTCAGCTGCCCGTCGGCCAGCCGGAACGCCAGCTCGCGCAGGCGCGCTGCTTCGGCGCCTTCGCCGAGCGCCTCGACCACGTCCGCTTCGATGATGGTCTGCTGGACGAGAGGTCGAGCGAGCGTCTCGATGTCCCACGGCTTGAGCGGGCCCGATCGGTATCGCGGCAGGCGAAGCCGCCGATTGCATTCCAGCTCCAGCTCGAGCAAGGAGGTCGTCGCTTCGCGGAACTCCCGGTGCGCGATGCGCCGGGCGGGCAGATCGGATTCGCGCGCGAGCAACAGTTTCTTGAATGCGCTCTGCGAGCGTATTTGCTGCTCGATAATCGAGCCCATCAGAGAGACGGGATCGTCTGCATCCCCCGTCGCCATCGTGGGTGTGTTCCCCCAAACGCGCCTATGCGCCCCGTGGCAATGTGTGTCAAGACGCGGCGGGACGCGTCGATCGATCGCTCGTCAGGAACCTGGCTGCTGCAGCTTGAATCCTGGCCCATTGACACTTTCGATCGCGCGGAGCAGAGCATCGCGACGAGCGTTCCGGGGGGAACGCAAATGCATCCAATCCGTGACTGTGGTCGCCGGCGCGCGCCGGCCGTTCGCCATCCGCTTCGCTCGAAGGCGGTGAGGCGATCTCGCGTCCGCAAAATCGATTGCGCGGCCGGACACCGCGCCGGCGACCGCGTCTCGCTCGGAAGCAGTCGCGCCGTGCACTCCTCATCCGCCCCTTGCGCGGGTCGCGGTCGCGCGCGCTGGAGAGCACGCCGCGCCCGAGCGGCGCGTCGTCGAAGGGGAGGCGAATCATGGCGAGAGCGTCCGAGTCGAAGAGCACGAGCACCAAACCGATCAGCATGAACAAGCTCGCGAGGATGATGAAAGACGAGGTCGGAGAGCTGGGCGTCGTGCTGACGAAGGAGACGGCGGCGCACTTCACGGAGATCGCGAAGAGGACGGTGCTCGACGAGCTCAAGGCGGCGCGCGCCAACGGAAATGGAAAGTCCGTCGCGCGCCCGCTCCGGGCAGCGGCGTCGCGCGCCGCCGAAGCGACCTCGGCGGACGTGACCGACGAGCTGGAAAAAGGCGGCCCCGCGTTCGGCGGGTTCCTCAAGAGCGTCGGACTGGCCGTCGCCGAGTCGCAGAAGAAGCTCGACGAGACGTTCCGCGACACGGCCGATTTCCTCTCCACGCAGGAGATCAACACCATCGCCGTGTACGAGCAGCAGCTCAAAGACGAGGACGGCACGATGGACAAGGGCAATCCCGTCCTGCAGAAGCTGCCGCTCATCAACTTCTTCATGCCCACGGCGTACCAGTGGAGCCGCGTCTTCCTGCAGGCCGACATGAAGGTCTCCGAGTTCAACACCGCCAACGGATTCAACATCCAGGGCAAATCGCAGAGCGTGGGCGTCACCGCCAAGGCCAGCTTCGGCGTCGGAGGATTCGGCGGCGGCGGCAGCGCGAGCTTCTCCAATTCCAGCTTCTCGTCCAGCGGCGAGGTGTCGACTTCTCGCGACGAGGCCGCCGGTTCGTTCCACATGGACGCGACGCTCGAGCCGCGGCCCGATCTGCAGCCCCCGCGTCCGCTGATCCTGCAAAAAGGTCCCCGGCTGCTCGTCAACCTCTCCGCGCCGATCGACATCCATCAGGACGACGACGTCGCCAAGCCCATCATCGGCCGGCGCGTGAACCTTCTCTGCGAGCTGAAGACGACGAAGGGCGATCCGAACACCGGGAAGGACATCGAGGCAAGCGTGAACAACCCCGCCCTGTACCTCACGCCGACCGCCAAGACGGACGCCACGGACGGCAAGGCGACGCTGACCGTGGAGCGCAAAGGCGCCGCGTTCGACGCCAAGAAGCCGCCGGAAGCGGTCCTGGCCCGGGTCTGGTTCGGGCTCGCGACGCGCGATATCGCCTTCAACATCTGAAGCGCGGCGTGGCTGCCATGTCGCTCCGCGAATTCCATGGCTACCGCGCCAGCGTCCGCTGGCGCCTCGTCTCCGGCGGAGTCGAGGTCGAGGAGAGCGGCGTCGAGCGCTCCCGCGGTACACCGGTGACGGCGACGCGCGTCTGGGATGCGTATGCCGCCGACATCAACCGCGTCGCGCGCGAGTGCCGCGTTCCGTGCCATCTCGTCGTCGCGACGATCTGCACGGAATCGGCCGGGAATGCCGACGCTGTCCGCCGCGAACCAGGATACGTCTCCGACGAGAAGACACCGGGCAGGATCAGCGCCGGACTGATGCAGACGCTGATCTCGACCGCGCGCGAGACGCTCTCCATGAGCCTGGGCCGGGACTTCCTGCTCGACCCGGGCGGCTCGATCCTCGCCGGTACGAGCTACATCGCGAAGCAGGCGCCCATCACCGGGCTCGATCCTCCGCTGGTCGCCGCGGCATACAACGCCGGCCGCCTGACTCCCAACGACGGCGTCGAGAACCGCTGGAAGCTGCTCCAGTACCCGATCGGAACCGGAAAGCACGTCGATCGATTCGTCCGGTTCTTCAACGACGCCGTCGCGGTGCTCTCGACACACGCGACGGCGCCCGCGGTCGGTCTCGACGCGCTCCTCGGCGAAGGACCTGCACCGGCGCCGCCGACGCCGATCGCGACCACGCCGGCGCGCGACTCGATCTCGATCGAGTTCGCTCCCACTGCCCGAGGCGAGGTCGTCAGCGCCTATTCGCGGCAGGTCCTGGAAGACGTGCTGCGGCTCTCGTCCCTGCGGCGCGCCCTGGTCACGAGCACTTCCCGGACTCCCGAGGAGCAGGCCCGTGCCATGTACAACAACCTCGAATCCGAAGGAGTAGCGAGCCAGCGCGACCTGTACCGCCACGGAGGGGGAAAGTACGTCATCGACGTGTACGAACGCTCGAAGGCGGACGGAAAGACCCGGGCCGCGATCGTCGCCGACATGACCGAGAAGATCCGGGAGGTCGGTCCGACGCGCGTGTCCCGGCACGCGAGCGATCCCAAGGAGCTGAACGTCTTCGACGTGGCGCCTTCATCGATTGCGGATCACGTGACCTTCGAGAAACGGGCCAAGGGCGACCGGCGGATTTCGCTGTTCCTCACGCCGCCGCTCGATCCCGCGTATCACCTGGAAATCCCGCAGCCGACCGCATGAAAGAAAGGAGAACCAAATGCCGAAGGGATTCTCACTGCACATCGGGTTGAACGAGGTCGATCCGAGCCACTATGCCGGCTGGTCCGGCGAGCTCGTCGCTTGCGAGGCCGATGCCGAGGACATGCAGCAGATCGCCAGGACCGGGAGGTACGAGTCGAAGCTCCTGAAGACTTCGCAAGCCTCGCGTGACGCGGTGAAGAGCGCCATCGCGGACGCCGCCGCGGGTCTGAAGTCGGGCGACGTCTTCTTCCTCACCTGCTCGAGCCACGGAGGGCAGATCCCGGACTTGAATGGCGACGAGATCGACGGGCTCGACGAGACCTGGGTCCTCTACGACGGCCAACTCATCGACGACGAGCTGCACGAGCTCTGGCGCAAGTTCGAGAAGGGCGTCCGGGTCCTCGTCCTGTCCGACAGCTGCCACAGCGGAACCGTCACCAAGCAGATCGCGAACGCGGCTGCGCTGCGCGGGATGAAGGACGAGCTTGCGCTCAGCTATCAAGGCATCGAGGAGCCGAAACGCCGCTTCATGCCGGCGAAGGTCGCGCAGCAGGTATTCCGGACGAATCGGGCTTTCTACGAAGCGATTTCGAAGGCGCTTCCCGAGCGCGAGCCGCTGAACGAGGAGAAGGACCAACCCGAGGCGTCCGTGCTGCTCCTGTCGGGTTGCCAGGACAGCCAGTATTCCGCCGACGGCCCCTTCAATGGGCTCTTCACCGGCACGCTGCTGCAGGTCTGGAACCAGGGAACGTTCGAAGGCGGTTACCGGCGGTTCCACGAAAGTATCGTTTCGCGCATGCCGCCGACGCAGACGCCGCAGCTCACGTTCGTCGGAGAGCCCGACGGCAAGTTCCTCCGCGAGAAGCCCTTCACCATCTGACCGGCGTTCGGCGGGTCGCGGCGAGGCATGCGATGAAGCCAAACGAGAAAGTGGTTCCGGCGGGCGCCGTCGTCATGCCGGCGCCACCCGCCGGGCCCACTGCGCAGCTGGGGCGCGGGGCCGTCGCGTTCGGCGACTTCGTGCAGCGGGTCGGCCTCGCCGTCGCGGACGCGCAAGCGAGGCTGGACGAGAACCTGGCAGCGACGGCCGAGCGGCTGTCGAAGACGAGCGTGGACGTGGTCGCGGTCTTCGAGCAGTCGGTCGACGATGACGGCGTCATGTCCGACGCGACGGCCCACGTGCAACGCCTTCCCGTGACGAGCTTCATCATGCCCAAGCCGTATGGCTGGTCGAGAGTCGCGCTGCGGGCACAGCTCAACGTGACCGAGTTCAACGGCGCCGACGGGTTCCGCATCGATGCGCTGCCGCCGGGCCGTCCGGCGCTGCGTAGCGACAGCACGACGGGCACCATCCTCCTCGAGGCGGTCCTCGAGCCCCGTGCGGAGGTCCAGGCGCCCACGCCGCTGGTCGTCCAACGCGCGCCGCGCTTTCGCGTCGCGAGTCAGTCGGCGATGGACATCGTCGAAAGCGGGCGGGTGGTCGGCCGCGAGCTGGCGGTCACCATCGAGCTCACCCGAGCCGACGGCACGCCCATCGGAGGCAAGACCCTCTCCTTCCAGATCGCGGACGCGTCGGTCACCTGGGCGGTTTCGAATGGAGGAAAAACGGGAGCCGAGGGAACGCCGGGCGCGGGAACCGTCACGCTGACGCTGAAACGAACGGGCGCCGCGTTCGACGCGGCCGGTGAGACACCGCAGGCAGTGCAGGTGCGCATATGGCTTGGGATCGTCACGACGACGGTGGCGCTCGGAGTGTAGGGATCGGCGCCGAGGTCGATCTGGATGCGTTCGCGGCCGCGGCCCGCGCCATCGTCGCCGGTCAGAAGGCCCTCGACGAACGCTTCCGCGAGGCGTTTGCCCGGTTCGAGGAGACTGGGACGCCGGCGGCGGCGCTGGCGTGGTCGAGCCTCAGGCTGCGCTTCGGCGTCGCCGCTCGGTTCGCCGGCAAGAGCTCGGCAAGCGGTGCGACTCGCCTCCTGGTGGCGCCGGCCGGGTCCGAGGGGTCACGGATCGTCGTTTCGCTGCGGCAGCTTCCGCCCGAGGAGGAAAGCCTGCCGGCGAATGAGGAGAACGCGTGAACCATCTGGAACGCGACGGGGACGTCATCCATCCACGCACGGAAGCGTCGGCTGAAGTGACGCTCGAGGAGCTGGGAGACGCGGTGGCCGCGGCGGCGAGCCGCATCCAGGCGGAGCTCGGCGCATACGACACGCCGCTGGGGGCGTTCGGCGTCGACGAGCTGGAGCTCGTCCTGCCGCTCGACGCGCGCATCGACGATCTCGGACAGGCGCAGGTGGCGATGCGCGGCGCGGGGAGTCCCGCCGGCGGAGGCCAGATCCGCCTCCGCATCCGGCCGACCGGGGGAGCGCCAAAGGAATACCCCGCGACCGCGCGCTCGCCGCTGGCTGTCCTGGGCACGTTGTCCCCGGAGGCCATCCGCGGCCTGGCAGCGCGACGGGTCTTCTCGGTGGACGATCTCCTGCGCGTCGCGCGGAGCGCGGCAGGTCGCACGGCGCTGGGGAGACTCTTCCCCTTGGAGAAGATCGAGCTCGCCCTGCGCCGCGCCGAGTTCCTCGCCAGCCCGCTCCTCCCCTTCGCCGTCGCGCAGGCGATCCTCGCGCTCGACCCGGCCATCGATGGACCTCGCGCGTTCTCGAGGATCAACGCTGCGGCATTGGCGGCGAAGCTGTCCGAGCGCCTCGGCCAGGCGATCACGGTGGAGACGATTCAAGGATGGCAGCAGAACGCACTGTCCGTCGACCAGGCGCAGGTGCTCGCCGTGCCCGCTGCGCATGCCGCCGCATCTGGCGGGATCTCGGTCGCGATCAGCGCGGGCAACGTCACTGGGATAGTGGGGCCCATCGCGCCACCCCCACCGAACGCTCCGGGCAGCGGCATCACCGCAGGGACCATCGGCCCCCTGGGGCAGCCTCGCAACGACGCGCGGCGGAAACGCAACTGATTTCGTCGTGAAGGAGGAACAGGAGCCATGAACCACGAGACGATGCCCACGGGACCCGCTTCCACGCTCGATCATGCGACCACGGACTCCGATCCCGCGCTGCTGCCGGATCGCCCTTCGCTGTTCATCCGGCGCCGCCGGTTGGAGGCGCACATCGCCACGCTGTACACGAGCCTGCGCTCCAGCCGGCATCCTCCCGACCAGTCGGTGCTCGAGCACGTCAACGTAGCCAAGCGGCAGCTCGACAGGAACTGCATCGACGAGGGCTGGCACGCGGTCTTCGCAGCTCACCGTGCCGAGATCCCCGACATGCGCGACGACGAGCGCCAGGGCCGCGGTCGCATCCTGCTCGCCGAGGCCAAATCGGGGAAGCTCGGACCTTGGCGCGGCGAAGTCGTCAAGGATCTCGTCGGCGACGTCGGCCAGACAGCGCCGACCGAAGTAGCCTTGAAGCTCGCGATGGAGGTGCGAGACGAAGCGCTCGAGAACGACTATCGCAAGTTCGCCTATCTCCGATCGCACCTCGGGCGCATTGCGAGCGTCATCGTCGCGGCCCTGATTACGATTTTCGTGGTGATGAGGCTCGACGGATCGTCGCCGCTCCGGCTGACCGATGCCGGCAACGCGGCGGCGATCGCCTACGTGCTTCTCTTCGGAGTCCTCGGTGGCGCGGTCAGCGCGGTGCGGCCCGTCGGCGGCAAAGGCACACGCCTGCCCGAGCTGATGGAGACCTCGACTGCCGGCCTGGCGCGCCCGCTGATCGGTGCGGCCTCCGCGCTCGCCATCGTGGCGTTCGTCCAGTCGAGCTTTCTCGGCATCCAGCTCACGGAGGAGACGCGCTCCGCGGGGACTCTCGCGCTGGCGTTC
>VBKO01000110.1 GCA_005888115.1 Deltaproteobacteria bacterium | reverse complement strand
GAACCCGACCGACTGCAGCAGGTCGACCGAAACGCTGCCGTGGACCCCTTGTGGATCCCCCTTGCGCGTGCCGACGTCGATCGCGCCGGTCAGGTTGCGCCCGTAGTACGCGCCATATCCGCCTGGATAGAAGTCGATGCGATCGAGGAGCTGCTCGTTGATGACCGAGGGGCCGCCGAGGAAATGGTAGAGGATGGGGATCCGCTGCCCGTCGAGGTAGATGCCGGTGTCCGCCGGCGGCGTCCCGCGCACCAGCAGAGCGCCCCCCAGATACGGGGCGCGATTCATGCCCGGAAGGTTCTGCACGACGCGAATGGGGTCGTTGAGCGACCCCGGCACGTTGACCAGCTCCTCGTGACGGAGCGTGCGGCGGGTCGGCGCGTCCTCGGGGCGCGACCCTTCCACCAGCGCCGAGTAGTCGCCGACCTCGGTGCGACGCAAGTACAGGGTGACGTCCGCCGAGCCGCGCGGATCGAGCCGCACGCGCTGGCGCGACTCGCCGAAGCCCGGAGCGCCCGCCCGGACCTCGACGTCGCCGGAGGGGACTCGCAGCTCGAACCTTCCCTGTGCATCGGCGGCCACTTGCGCGCCCGCCGCGAACACGTCGGCGCCGGCGAGCGGCCGGCGCGTGCCCGCTTCGACCACCGTCCCGCGCAGCGTCGCCTGGTCGGCGCCGCTGTCGGGCGCCGGCACCGGCTCCTTGCGCACGACGAAGTGGTAGACGTACCTGATCCGTACCGATGCCGGTTTGCCGTCGATCTCCGCCGGCGAGAAACGGAACGCGCGGATCGCGGCCACCGCCGCGGCGTCGAAGTCGGGCGCGGCGGGCCGATCCACCACCACGGCGGTCACGCGGCCATCGGCGTCGATGTCCACCAGGCAGCCGACGTCCGCTTCCTCCGCTCGCGCCAGGCGCTCCGGCGGATAGTCGGCCGGGTGGAACTCGACGAGCGACGGCGCCCGCGTCACCTCGGGCGCGCGGGCCGGCGGCTGCGGCGGCGCCTCGCGCACGTTCTCGCCCGACTGCGCCAGGGCGAGCAGCAGCATCGTGGCGACGGGACCGTGCACAGGGCGCGGGAATCTCCGCCGCGGCGGCGGGTGGGGTCAAGGAAGCGCCGGAGTGACTTCCAGCGTCAGGTACCCGGCCACGGCGAGGGCATCGCGCGCGCGATCGGCGCTCTCTCCCCAGGCGAGCACCATCGCGCAGTCGCCACCTCCGGCGCCGCTCGGCTTGCCCGCCGCCCCGGCGGACGAGGCGATGGCGCAGGCGCGCGCCAGGTCCTGCGTCACGATGGGCGCCTGCGCCTCGTCGCCGAGCGCGGCCATCGCCGCGGCGGCGCGGCGCACGGCATCCAGCACCGCGGGCTGGTCGCCGCGCGCGAACGCTTCGCGCAGCGCCGCTTCCTGCGCGGAGAGCGCCTGGACGTGGTGGCGCCACCTTCCGGGCCGCGCCCGCGCAAACGCGAGCACCTGGTCCACCAGCCGGCGCGTATCCGCCGTCGCGCCGGTCCAGGCGAGCAGGAAGCGCAGGCCTCGCGGGACCGCGATCGCGCGCGTTTCGAGGGGCGGATGCGCGAGCAGGTCGCGCGCGCCGCCGCGCAGCGGAGCGCGGGCGTCCATCCACTCGTGCTTCCTGCGGACCTCGACCAGACCACCCAGCGCGCAGGCGGCCACGTCGGCGCCGCTTCCCCGGCCGCCCTGCTCGATGAAATGCGCCGCGGCCGCCAGGCACATCGCCTCGCCCGGCGCGACTTCCCGCCCCTGCGCCGCGCAGGCGGCGCGCACCGCCAGCACCGAGGCGGCGGCGCTGCCGCCGAGCCCCAGCTTGCGTCCGTCCCGGGAGAGATCGTCCTCGAACGCCGCCTCGAACCCGCGCGGGTCGCGGCGCTCTTCGGCGCACAGCCTCGCCGCGACCTCCACGGCGCGCGCCGCGAACCGCAGCTCGCCAGGGATTCCGGACTGCCACTGTACGCCGCCGCCGATCAGCTCGCCTCGAACGGACTCGCCGCTCGGGCGCCGGAGCAACTCGACCGCACGGCCGGGCAGCTCGCGGAGTGCTGCGCGAAGGCGCAGATCGATGGCGAGGACCAGCGCCGGTTCGCCGCGCTCGAGCACGGCGTACTCCCCGGCCACGAACGCCTTCGCCGGGACCGACAGCTCAGCGGGGGCGGGCATCGGACGATCGCTCGACGACGCGTGCTCCTCCCGCGGGCGCGCACACCAGAGCATCGCGCACGCCGGGGACCGAGCGGAGCGCCGCTTCGACGCGAGGCGCGTCCTCTGGCGCGCACAGCGCGGCGACGTGCGGCCCGGCATCGATCGTCGACCACGCGCCCGTCCCCTGCTCGCGCAGCCGCCGGACCGCGTGCAAGCAACCGACGGTGGCCGGTTCCCAGTAGAGGAGCGGCGGATCGGCGGCGAGCGAGTCGGCGTGCATGCGCATCGCGTTGCGCTCGGCGAGCGCGCCCAGGCCGGCGAGGTCTCGCGCCCGCAGCAGCCGCAGCGCCTCCGGCAGGTCGCGGCGGCATTGCTCGATCCAGGCGGCGTGGTAGGGCGAGGTCTCGCGAGAGCGCTTCATTCCCTCCCGCGACCCGACCGGCTTGGGCCCTTCCCCGCAGACGGCGACGACCAGCCGCATCGGCAGGTGGTCCGGCGAGGCGACTTGCGCCGCGTCGCGGTCCTCCCAGACCGCCCATCCGCCGGGCACGCTGCGCGCCGCCGAGCCGCTCCCCAGGCGCGCCAGCGCGGACAGCTCGCGCTCGCCGCGCCGCTGGCCGGCCGCCGCGCAGGCGGCCGCAGCGAGAGCAGCGAACCCGCTGGCGCTGGAGGCGAGTCCGGCTGCGGTGGGAAAATCGTTGCGCGACTCGATGCGCGCCCGATCGCGGATCCCGGCCGCGTCGAGGACGGCGCGCGCGCGCCGCAGCTCGGCGTCCGAAGCCTTTCGCCCGTCGATGAGCAGCGAGTCTTCCGGGGCGCCCAGCTCCACGGTCGTTGTGGTGAGGAGCCTGTCCAGCGCGACCGACAGGGAGCCCGCCTCCGGCAAGAGCAGCGCCTCGTCGCGCTTTCCCCAGTACTTCACCAGCGCGATGTTCGCGTGCGCGACGGCGGTGGCCTTCACGGGGAGATCTCCTCCGCGAAGGCGCGCAGTCCTTCCCGTTCCGCGGCACGCACCAGCCCCTCGGCGTGCATCCCGTCGCGCGCCAGGCCGATGGCGGCCCCGCCGCCGCCGGCGCCGGTCAGCTTGGCGCCCAGCGCACCGGCGCTGCGCAGCGCCGCGACGGCCTGCTCCAGCTCGGGACAGGACACGCCCAGCGCGGCGAGGACGCCGTGCGCCGCATCGAAGCGGACCCCGAGGTCCTGGAAGTCGCCGCGCTCCAGCGCGCGGGCGCCTCCCCGCGCCAGCTCGCCGAGGAAAGCCAGCATCGGGTCGTACAGGTCGGGCCGCTCCGCGCGCCGAGCGGAAAGCGGCAGCACCGTCGATCGCGTCCCGCGCGCGACGCCGGTGAGCGCGACCACGAGGTGCAGCGGCCTCCGCGGCGAGATGCGGTCGACCTGGGCCGGTTCGCCGCGGCGGAAGAGGATCACGCCGCCCCGCGCGCAGATTGCGGGGTCGACGCCCGAGGGCGCGCCGTGGAATGCGCGCTCGAGCTGCAGCGCGAGGTGCTCGGCGCGTTCCGGCGGGCAGTCCCGACCTGCGAGCTGCGCGAAGCCCCGCGCCAGCGCAACCCCCAGCGCGGCGGAGCTGCCCAGCCCTCCTCCCAGCGGGAGCTCGCTGCGCACGCGCGCGCGGAACAGCGGAGTCGCGCCGACGGTGGCGGCCATCTCGGAGGCGGCGTCGAGGAGCTCGGGCGGGACGGGGATCGGGGAGAGGTCCGCGCTCGACGTCGGGGTCGGGGAGGTGGCCGGCGCGAGCAGCTCGATGGCGGGACCTTTGGAGTCCTCCTCCACCTCCACCGTCACGCGCCTCCCCAGGGCGGCGGCGAGCGCGGAGTATCCGTACACGACCGCGTGCTCCCCGAGGAGCAGCACCTTGCCCGGCGCGGAAGCCTTCACGGAGGGGGCTCCAGCTGCGCGATCCACGAGGGGAGCGGCTCGAGCAGAACGGGGCGGGAGGCGCGCAGGGCTTGGACGTCGCGCGCGCCGACCAGAAGGCACGCCGCCCGCAGCGCCGCGATCGCGCCGTGCAGCGCCGCGCGCGCCGCATCGATCCCGCCGCCCTGGTGCGCGCGAACCATCGGAAGCGCGAAGCCGGCCAGGTCGGCACCCAGGGCGAGCGCGCGCGCCACGTCCAGGCCGCTGCGCACTCCGCCGGACGCGATCACCCGCACCCGCGGTCCCTTCTTGGGCGCCAGGACGCGCACCGCCGCTCCGATGCAGGCCGCGGTCGGGAGTCCCCAGTCGCTGAGCAGCTCGCCGAGCGCGCCCGCCTCCGCCGTCTGCGCGCGCAGCTGCTCTACCCGCGTCCAGCTCGTGCCGCCGGCGCCGCTCACGTCGATGACGCGCACCTTCCGCGCGATCAGCTCGCGCACGACGTCGGGGCCGATCCCGCATCCGGTCTCCTTGACGATGAGCCGCTCCCCCAGCTCCTCGGCAAGCCGGGCGATCGCGTCGAGGCAGCCGGTGAAGTCGCGGTCGCCGCCGTCCTGCACCAGCTCCTGTGCGGGATTCAGGTGGATGGCGATACCATCCGCGCCGATCAGCTCGATGAGCCGCAGCGCCGCGTCGCGGCCGCGTTGCACGAGCTGCTGCGCGCCCAGGTTGGCGAACAGCCGCGGCGGCCGGGCGGGCCGCACGTCGAACGTCGGGAGCAGCTCGGGCTGGTCGAGCAGCACGCGCATGGAGCCCACCCCGAACGCGATGCCCTCCTCCTCGGCGATGCGCGCCAGGTCCCGGTTGATCTGCCCGGCCCGGTCGGTCCCTCCGGTCATCCCCACCACCATGAGGGGCGCCCGCAGGCGCGCGCCGGACACCTCCGCGGAGAGGTCGACGTCGGCGAGGCGCAATTCGGGGAGCGCGCGGTGCACCAGCCGGACGCAGCGGAAGAGGGGGTCCGTCCCGGCGGGTTCCACCTCCTCGCGCTGCACCAGGTCGAGGTGCTGCGACTTGCGCCGGCTCACGTCGTCGTGCACGACCGAGGGTCTAACACACCGCCGTCTCCGGCGTGGCACGCACCGTGCACGGCATCGCTCGCCCGCGTCCAGCGCGGCCAGCGACGAAATCGTGGAAGCGAAAAACACCGCGAAGAGCGCCAAGGTTCTCACCCAACGAGGTTCCTGATCTTCGCGCAGTTGGCGGCGATCCCTTAGAACTGGAAGATATGTCGGTATTCAGGGACGAATCGGGCCGGAGAGGCGCTGCGGTCCGGCTGGCCTCGGTGGTTGCGGGCGTTGCCGCGCTCGCCGCCGCGGGGACCTTTCTGGTGTCCGTCTTCCCTGCTCCGTGGACGCGGCGCGGCGAGGTCCTGCCCGAGCCGGCCCCGGCTGCCAGGCCGGCGGCATTGCCGCGGGGGCACCCGCTCGAAGGGCGCGCGCGGGAGGCCGCGTACCATCGCGAGGAAGGACGGCTGCGTTCGCTGCTGGAGCAGGCGCAAGCGGCGCAGCGCCGGCGGCGCACCGGATCGAGCGCCGCTCCGGTGCTGGCGGCCTTCGTGGTGAACTGGGATCCGGCCAGCTTGCGCTCGTTGCAGCAGCACGCCGATCAGCTCACGCACGTGATGCCGGAATGGATCCGCATCCAGCCCGGAGGCGAGTTCGCCGTCGAGGAGGATGCGCGCGTCCTGCAGGCCGCGCAGCGCCTCGAGGTGGTGCCCACCGTCTCCAACTACGGGCCCGGCGGATTCTCCGCGGACCTCGCCCAGGCGGTCCTCGCAACGGATGCGCTGCGCAGGGACGCCGCGCGGAAGCTGGCCCGCATCTGCGAGGAGCGAGGGTACGCCGGCGTCAACGTCGACCTCGAGGAGCTGGGAGCGCAAGGGTTCCAGAAGCTGGCGCTCTTCGTCGAGGCGCTGTGGAGCGAGCTGCACCCGCGCGGGTTCCTGGTCACGGTGGACGTGCCGGCCGACCCCAAGGACGTTCCGGTCGAACGGCTCGCCGCTTCCAGCGACTTCCTGGTGCTGATGGCGTACGACGAGCACTCGGCGGACGACGACCCGGGACCCATCGCGACGCCGGAATCCGTCGCCAGGAGCGCGGGCGAGTACCTCCGGCGAGCTCCGGCCGAGAAGCTGGTCCTGGCGATCGGCGCCTACGGATACGACTGGCCGCTCGACTCCGACGGCGACACGGCCAGGCCGGGCGAGGAGCTGTCGTATGCCCAGGCCCTGGTGCTGGCACGCGAGAACGAGGTGCCCATCGAGTGGGACGCGCGGGCGCGCGGCCCGTTCTTCGAGTACGACGACGACGAATCGCGCGAGAAGCATGCCGTGCGGTTCCTCGACGCGCCGGCGGCGGAAGCGCAGCTGGAGCAGGTGGGCGCCTTGCACCTGCGCGGGACCGCGCTGTGGCGGCTCGGCGCGGAAGATCCGAAGCTGTTCGAGCTGTTCACGCGGCCTCCCGCCCCGCGGGCCTTCGATCCGGCGGCCGCGCGGCTGCGGCTGGACGGCATCATCGCCAACGACCCCGACGACGTGCAGATCGAAGGGAGCGGAGAGCTGATCTCGCTCAAGGCTGCGCCGCAGCCGGGTCAGCGCAAGGTGACGCGGGGGCCTGGGGGAGGCGTCGAACGCGCCGACTACGTCCAGTACCCGTCAGGGTGGATCCTGGAACGCAAGGGAGGCAAACCGCGCGGAAGAGTGACGCTCACCTTCGACGACGGGCCCGACCCCGTCTGGACGCCGCGCATCCTCGACCTGCTCGCGCAGCGCGGCGTGCACGCGGCCTTCTTCGTCATCGGCGGCAACGCACAAGCGCACACCGACCTGGTCCGCCGCGAGTTCGCCGAAGGGCACACGGTCGGCAACCACACCTTCACGCACCCGGACCTCTCGCGCGTGTCTCCGCTCCGCATGGAGGTGGAGCTGAACGTCACCGAGAAGCTGCTCGAGTGGATCACCGGGCGGCACCCGCGGCTCTTCCGGCCGCCCTACCACTCCGACCAGGCGCTCGACGAGGCCCCGAACGCGCAGGTCATCGCGCGCGCGTCGGCCCTGGGTTACGTCACCCTGGGGCAGGACATCGACCCGGAGGACTACTCGCTGCGCGACCCGCAGGAGATCGCCCGGAGGGTGCTGGCCAAGGCGCTCGACGGCAGCGTGATCCTGCTGCACGACGGCGGGGGCAACCGGCAGGCCACCCTCGACGCGCTGCCGCTGATCCTCGATGGGCTCTCCGCCCGGGGCATCCAGGTGGTGGCGCCGGAGGAAGCGGCGGGCCTGACCCGGGAGCAGCTCCTGCCGGCGGCGCCGCGCGCTCCCCTCCCCGCGATCATCTCCGGCGCCGACACGCTGGTGTTCGGCGTGCTCGGCGGCATCGCTCGTTTGCTCGGTCCCGCTTTCGGGTTCGCGCTGACGTTGCTCGGGTTGCGGGCGGTGATCCTGGCCGTATGCGCACCGTTGCAGGCGAGGCGCGCTCGCAGGAACCGGCCGGCGCCGTTCGCCGGAACCGTCTCGGTCGTGGTGCCCGCCTACAACGAGGAGCAGGTGATCGCGCGCACGGTGGAGACCTTGCTCGGGCAGCAGCCGGCGGTGCTGGAAGTGGTCTGCGTCGACGACGGGTCCAAGGACCGGACGCTGGCCGTGCTGCGCGAGAAGTTCGACCGGAACCCGCGCGTGCGGATCTTCTCCAAGGCGAACGGCGGGAAGTCGTCAGCGCTGAACCTCGGCTTCGCCGAGGCGCGCGGGGAAGTCGTGGTCGCGCTGGACAGCGACACGCTGTTCGCGACGGACACCGTGGCGCAACTGACCGCGCCCTTCTCCGATGCGCGAGTCGCGGCCGTGGCCGGGAACGCGAAGGTCGGCAACCGCGTGAACCGCCTCACCCGCTGGCAGGCGCTGGAATACGTGACGGCACAAAACCTCGAGCGCCGCGCCTGGGACCTGGCGGGAGCCGTCCCGGTGGTGCCCGGCGCGGTGGGCGCCTGGCGGCGCAATCCCGTCCTCTCCGAGGGTAGCTTCCACGAGGACACTCTCGCGGAGGACACCGATCTGACGTTGCGCCTCATCGCTCGGGGCTACCGGGTCGTGTACGCGGAGAACGCCCTCGCCTATACGGAGGCGCCCGAGACGGCCCGGGCCCTGCTCAAGCAGCGCTTCCGCTGGACCTACGGGGTCCTGCAGGCGTGCTGGAAGCACAAGTCGCGCCTCTTCCGCCCCGGCGGCGGCGTGCTCGGCTGGCTCATCCTGCCTGCCTTCGCCGTGTACCAGTTCGTCGTGCCGCTGGTCGCGCCGGTCGTCGATCTGCTCTTCCTCGCGGCGCTCCTTCGCGGGAACGCGTTCGCCACCCTGGGCTACTACCTGCTGTTCTTTGCCTTGGACCTTTTGCTCTCCGCGGCGGCCGTGCTGCTGGAAGGCGAGGATCTGGGCCTCCTGCCTGGCCTGTTCGTCCAGCGCGTGCTCTACCGGCAGCTTCTCTGGGTGGCGCTGGTCCGTTCGCTGTGGAACGCGCTTTCCGGGTTCGCCGTCGGCTGGGGGAAGCTGGCACGGACGGGGAGCGCACAGGTCGCGCCGGTACGCCGGTGATGCGTTATCTTCCGGGCGACGATGAAGATCGCGCTCGCACAGATCGACACCACGGTGGGGGCCTTTGCGGAGAACGCCGCCGCGATCGTGCGCCAGTCGCGCGAGGCGGCCCGAGCAGGCGCCCAGCTCGTGCTCTTCCCCGAGCTGACGCTGTGCGGCTATCCACCCAAGGACCTGCTCGCGCTGCGGGAATTCGTGCAACGGCAGCTGGCCGCTCTGGAGCAGCTCGCGGCCGACCCCGTCTTCGGACGCGTTCCCGCGCTGGTTGGATTCGCCGAGCCGCACCGCGGCGAGGGAGCGGGACTGTTCAACGCCTGCGCCCTGCTGCGGGACGGGAAGATCGCCGCCGTGGCGCGCAAGTCGCTCCTGCCCACCTACGACGTGTTCGACGAGGCGCGCTACTTCGATCCTTCGCCGGAGGTCACGGTCGTCGAGATCGCGGGCGTGCGGGTCGGGTTGTCCATCTGCGAGGATCTCTGGAACGACAAGCTCTTCTGGCAGAAACCGCGATACGCGCGCGATCCGGCGGAGGAGCTGGCGCGCCAGGGCGCGCAGGTGCTGGTGAACCTCTCGGCCTCGCCGTACGCGCTGGGAAAGACCCAGGTCCGGCGCGACATGGTCGCGGCGGCGGCGCGCCGCCATGGCATGCCGATCGCACTGTGCAATCTCGTCGGCGGGAACGACTCGCTGGTGTTCGACGGACACTCGCTCGCGGTGTCGACCGACGGAGAGACCCTGGTCGAGGCGCCCGGCTTCGAGGAGCGGCTGATCTTCGCCGACCTCTCGCCGAAGCCTTTGGCGGCGGCGGGGCCGCGGAGCACGCCGCCGCTCGGGCGCCAGAAGCCGGAGCCCTCGTGCAGGAACGACCCTGCGGTGGCGACCAAGCCGGACCTCGGCGCGCTGGCGGTCGTCTCGGCGTACGAGCTGGACCTCTCGGACGCCGGCTGCGCCGAGCTCGCCGCCGCGCTGACGCTTGGAATCCGGGACTACGCGCGGAAGACCGGGTTCCGGACGGCGGTGCTCGGCCTCTCCGGCGGCGTCGACTCGGCGCTGACCGCGGTCCTCGCGGCGCGCGCGCTCGGACCGACCAACGTGACCGCCATCGCGATGCCGTCGCGCTACACGGCCTCGATGAGCAACGAGGACGCAGCGCTCCTCGCGGAGCGGCTGGGGATCCTGTTCCACACCATCACCATCGAGCCGATCTTCCAGTCGTACCTGGCCGCGCTCGAGCCGATCTTCCGCGGCCGCAAGCCGGACGTCACCGAGGAGAACCTGCAGGCCCGCATCCGCGGCGCGCTGCTCATGGCCTACTCCAACAAGACAGGCGCGCTGCTGCTCTCCACCGGCAACAAGAGCGAGCTGGCCACCGGCTTTTCCACCCTCTACGGGGACATGGCGGGCGGCCTCGCGCCG
>VBKO01000509.1 GCA_005888115.1 Deltaproteobacteria bacterium | reverse complement strand
GCTCGTGCGCCAGGCTGATGAGCGCCGCCTTGGCCGCGTTGTAGCCCATCGAGCCACCGCCTTCGCGTCCCCAGATGCTGGCGACGTGCAGCACGACGCTCTGCTGCCGGCTGCCCGGCGAATCGACGCTGGGCGGCGGTAGCGCGCCGCGCTCACGGGCCGAGGCTTCCAGGAACGGCAGCGCGAGGCGGGTGGCGCGAATGGAGGGCCACAGGTTCCGGTCCAGCGCTGCTGCCCACGCCGCGTCGTCCATTTCGGCGCCGCCTGGTTGGCTGCCGCCGACCAGCGTCACGAGCACGTCGAGACCCCCGAGCCCGGCGGCGGCGTCGTGCACCGCACGCTCGAGCTGGGCCGGATCCGTCGCGTCGGCCGCGATGGCGAGGGCTTGCGGCGCTCCCGCCTCGCGGCACAGGCGCGCCCGCTCCTCCACCGCCGAGCGCGTGCGGGCGACCAGCGCCACGGAGGCTCGCTCCCGCGCCAGGGAGACCGCCGCCGCGCCGCCGAGGCCGCGCCCGGCACCGACGAGGAGGGCGCGCCTGCCGGAGAGCTCGAGGTCCATCGGCGGCAGTGTCGCACGTCGCGTGCACCTCCGCCTTGCGTGGCCGGAGGGCAGGCGTGCAACGCAAGTGAACGCTTGCACATCCTGACGAGAATTGCAGATTCACGGCTCCAGGAGGAGCGCATGAAGCTGCGTCTCGCGATCGCACTGCTCGCCGCCGCGGGTTTCGCCTGCGGCGGGCCGTTGCCCTTCGGCGCCGATGGCGATGGCGGGTCCGGCTCGCCGGGTATGGACCGGCCGTCGGTCGTGATCCTGTCACCTGAGGACCACCACGAGTTCGAGTTCGAGAACGAGGACGACGACCACCACGGCGACGACCGCTTCGAGCTGGAGGTAGAGATCGAGCATGCCGAGCTGGCGGAGGCGGGCCAATGCCGCGGGCGGGGAGGCTGCGGGCACCTCGTCCTGCTGATCGACGGGAACACCTGCGGGAATCCGAACTCCAGCTCGTCCTCGCATCGTTTCCAGGGCCGCTTCGGCAGGTGCGTGAAGATCTCCGGCCAGCACCAGATCGTCGTGCAACTCGTCGACGACTCAGGCAACGTGCTCGCCAGCAGCGGACCCATCACCGTCAACGTGAAGCTGAAGGGGCGCCACGACGGTCAAGCCGGAAGGGAGCCGGGCGATGATCACGGCGAACACGACGGCGGCGACGATCACGGCGGCCACGACGACGGCGGGGACCACTGAGTGACGAAGCGCGAAGGCCCGCGGGATCGCTCCCGCGGGCCTCGCGAACTGCTCGGAGAAGCCGTGCCTGCCTACATCCCCATCCCGTGCGGGCCGGGGGCGCCGGACTCCTTCTCCTCCTTCGGACGCTCCGCCACCATCGCCTCGGTGGTCAGCATGAGCGAGGCGACGCTGGACGCGTTCTGCAGGGCGAAACGCGACACCTTGGTGGGGTCGATCACGCCCGCCGCGAGGAGATCTTCGTAGGTGCCCGTTGCGGCGTTGAAGCCGAACGCGCCCTTGCCCTCGCGGACCTTGTTCACCACGATGCTGCCCTCCCAGCCGCCGTTCTGCACGATCCAGCGGATGGGCTCCTCCAGCGCTTTGCGGACGATCTCGACGCCGAACTTCTCGCCCAGCTCGAGCTTGAGGCCGTCGAGCGCCGCCGACGCGCGCAGGTACGCCACGCCGCCGCCGGGGACGATGCCTTCCTCGACCGCAGCGCGGGTCGCGTGCAGCGCGTCCTCGACCCGGGCCTTCTTCTCCTTCATCTCGGTCTCGGTGGCCGCGCCGACGTTGATCACCGCCACGCCGCCGACCAGCTTGGCGAGGCGCTCCTG
>VBKO01000109.1 GCA_005888115.1 Deltaproteobacteria bacterium | reverse complement strand
CCGGCCTTGATCGTCGTCTCCTCGATCTTCACCGCCTCGAGCAGCCCGCGCACGTTGAAGTGCGTCCAGATGACGCCGATCGAGCCGGTCAGCGTCCCGGGGCTGGCGTAGATCTGGTCCGCGGCCGCGGCGATGTAGTAGCCGCCCGACGCCGCCAGGTTGCCCAACGAGGCGACCACCTTCTTTTTCTTCCGGAGGTTCCGGAGCGCCGAGTAGATCTCCTGGGAAGGCGCGACCTCTCCTCCGGGCGAGTCGATGCGCACCACCACCGCCCGGACGTCGTCGTCGCGGTCGTACTTGCGCAAGCGCTTCACCACCTTGTCGGCGTCGATCCCGCGCTCGCCCTCGCCGCCCACGGTTCCCTTGCACTCCACGATGCCGACGCGGGGTCCGGTGCCGGTCGAGAGCTCGGCGTCGAGCCCGGAGGTGGTCGTCGACTTCACCGCCGACCAGGCGAGCACCAGGAACCCGAACAACACCAGGAACAGGCCCCCGAAGATGACGGCGAGCACCACGGCAGCGCGCTTGTCCAATCCGACTCCTTCGCGAGGGGGCTTTGACTAGCAGAGCACCCCCGTGAGAACAAGCCAGCGTGTCGTTCCGGCCGGCGCTGCGGGAGCTGGTGCTGCGCGCGCCGGGAGCGCGGGGCGCGGTGTTCTGTGACGGCGAAGGCGAGTCCGTCGAGCTGGTGCTGGCGGAGCCGCCGCCCGCCGGATGCGACGGCCTGAGCGAATACGACCTCCAGCTCACCGGAGCGCAGGTCGCCTCCGCCTGGCTGCACCTGCACGTAGGGTCGGTCGAGCGCGGCGCCGGCCGGGCGGTGGAGCTGCAGCTCCGCTGCGACAAGGGTTCCCTGCTCTGTCGCGTGCTGCGCGAAGACTACTACCTCGTGCTGCTGCTCGCGCCCGGCAGGGCGCCCCCCGCGGCCGCCGCGTTCGCGCTGCGCGAGGCGGCCGCGCGCGTCGTGGCCGATCTGTAGCTACTTGAGGTGTTCGCGGGCGAAGCGGACCAGCTGGCGCAGGTCGGTGCGCGAGGACGAGGTGAGGACGAGCCCGGCCTCCACCTTGCTTTCGGGGTCGATGGCAACCACGCCGGCGAACCCGGCCGGCTCGCGCTCGAGCAGCCGCGCGGCCACCGCCGAGCCGCCGCCGACCGCGACCAGGAGCGGCTTGCGCGCATCGAGGTCGTCGCGCGCGCGCAACGAGCGGAGCGAGGCGAGCAGGTCCGCCGCGTGCGCATCGGCGGGGACGCGACGCAGCAGCGGACCGCGCGGATTGAGGCCGATCACCGCGATTCCGGAGGCGGACAGCGCCGCCGCGGCCGGATCGAGCACCGGACGGACGGGGTCCTCCACCCCGCGCACCAGCAGCGCCACCCGTGGGCGCGGGGGCTCGCGGGGCTTCCACATCCAGCCCGTCAGCTCCGTCGCGTCCGGCCGGGCGACGCGCAGCGAGGCCGCGCGCACCAGCGCATTGCGCCCGAGAGCGGGGCGCGGGCTGCGGGTGAGGCGCGTGGTGGTGCCGAAGCCGGTGCGGAACGCGAATACGTCGGTCGTGTCGTCGGCCTGCCGCCAGCCGAAGAACAGGCGATCCCCGGCGCGCGTCCATTCGAGCGGCGACTCTCCCTCGGGGGCGGGTTGCAGCGCCCCTCCCGGCGGTTGCGGCAGCGGCTGCGCGCGCAGCCCGGGCAGCTCGAGCACGGAGAAGACGGTCTGGCCGTTCGCCTCCTCCGCGACCGCCAGCCGGTGGCCGTCGTCGGTCAGCGCGAACCCTTCCACCGTCCGGCCGGGAGCGTAGATGGTCCTGCGCTCACGGGAGGAAACGGTGACCGCATCGACCCCAAGCGCCTCGCGGCCCGCGTCGGTCAGGACGTACACGGTCCGGCCGTCGGGGCTCCAGCGCGGCAGCCGGAAGCGCGCCGCGCCTTCGTGCGGGGTGAGCGGCTCGGCGCGGGCACCGGCGAGATCGACCGTCCAGATCGACTCGTCGCCAGCGCGGCGCGTCTGCGCCAGCAAGGACCTCCCGTCCGGCGAGACGGGGCCGACGGCAGCCAGACCCTGGAGCGCCTCTTCCAGCGCAACCGGGGCCTGACGGGCGGGAGCCGGCGCCTGCAGCGGCGCCGCAGCAGGAGGGGCCGGCGCCGCTCCGCGCATCGTCGGCGGCGCGGGGACCGTCGTGGCGGGGCGCGAAGGCGAGGTCGCGGCGGCCGGAAACGGGCTCTGCGGCGCGATCGCGCCCGGCTTCACCTCGGTCACCTTGCGCGCCGCGTCCATGCCCACCTGGCGCAGCGAAAGGGCGCCTCCCTCCACCACGCCGTAGAACAGCTTCTTGCCATCGCGCGTGAAGCCGCCCAGGAGCTGGTCGCCGGGCGCGGGGTCCAGCTCCACCGGGCGCGTCCCCTGGTCGTCGAGCATGAGCAGCCGGCGCTTGCCGTCGCGCAACGCCACCGCCACTATCAGGTGCGGGTCGGAGGGCGACCAGCGGACGGCGACGAGGCCTCCCGGCTCCGCGGTCAGCTGCACCGGATAACCTCCGTCGAGCGGCATGGTCGCCGCCTGGCGCGAACCGAAGAGGGTGGTCACGAAGGCGAGCTGGCGGTTGTCCTCGGACGGCCGCGCTCCTTCGGCGCCGCCCACGTTCTCCAGCGCGCGGAGGACCTCCGGGAGCGGCTCGTCGGCGGCGAAAGCGCCTACCGACGCGGCGAGCAGGATCAGTGGAGCGGATCTCATCCACCCTGTTTACCTGAGCGCCGTCCGCGTGTCCGGGTGGGAGGGCCACGAGTCCTGCGACCGTTCGCGCCTTGACGCGCCGCCCGTCACGCCGCCATGAGAAGCGCCATGCGACACAGCAGCATCCTCCTCCTCCTCGGAACCCTCGCCGCCGCCTGCGTCACCGAGTCGCAAAGGGCGCGCCCCTCGCAGCCGGGTCCCGCCGCGGCGCCCGACCGCTCGCAGGAGACGCTCCGAGAGATCGAGCGCCAGCGTCGCTGGACGGCGGACGCCCTGGCCGCGCGACCGCCGGCGGACGAGCTGGACGCCCTGCGCGAGGGAGATGCGGACGCCGTCTCCGACACCCGCAAACGCTTCCGGCGGCTGCTCACCGCCGTCGAGCGCGCCACCTGGATCCGGGAGACCGTTCCCGAAGTGCTGCGCGGTTCGGCGAACCCTGACCGGCTCGTCTCGGCGTTCGACGCCGCCGGGCGGGACCGGAACGAAGCTCTGGCGTCCGCCGATACGACCGCGCGCGCGCTGGCCGCGTCGCGGACCCAGAACGCGATCTCCCTGGACGAGCTGAGGCGCGCCTTGCAGGTGGCGCGCTCCGCCCGTGAGAGCGAGCAGAGGCTGGCGGCGAACCTCGGGCGCGCCGCGCGTCCGGGCGGAAACGCCGACCCGCTCCAGCGGCTGGCCACGGTGCCCATGCCGCCGGAGCCGCCGTTCGTGCAAGCGACGGCGCGGTATCTGACCGCGCACCCCGGCCAGGACCGCGCCCTGGACTCCTGGCCGCCGCAGCTCGCCGAGGAGCGCGCCGGGATTCGCGCTGCGGCCGCGGACCTGCCGCTGCCGCAGCCGGAAGCAGCGGATCGCGGGGCGGGCGAGCCCCTGGCGGGGATGGAAGACGACGAAGGCGAGCCGATCATCCCGGGGCCGGATGCGGGAACGCCCCATCCGGGGCCCGCGGCTGCGGCGGACGCCGGGACCGCCGCGCCGGCCGAAACGGCCAGCTCGGTGCAGGTCTCGGGCGATCTGCGCAGGCTGCTCTCGCGCCGCGGGCCGCCGCTCGAGATTGCGCAGCGGCCGGACGGCCTGACCGCCTTCCGCTACCGCGAGCAGCGCACATGCGGGGTCGATCGCTGCGTGGTCACGGTGGACTATCTGTTCGATTCGCGGGGCCGGTTGATGCGCAGCGAGGTGGTGAAGCCCTGACGCATCTTGCACTGCGTCAACTCTGGAAGTCGTAGATGGGACCGAGCCGGAGGATGCGGGTCAGCTCGTCCAACGCGGCGAGGCTCTCCCGGTGCAACAGGGGGTCGCGCAGGTCGTCGCCCGCGACGCGGTCCCGGTAGTATCGCGCTACCCAGGCCTCGAGATCGGCGCCGAGCGCGTCGTCCCAGAAGACCCGCGCGGCGATCGCCGCGCGCTCCTGCGGATTCAGCACGATGCGCTGGCGCAGGCAGGCCGGGCCGCCTCCGTTCTCCATCGAGTCACGCAGGTCGAGGTACCGGACGTCGCGCACCGGCCCCCCCGACGCGGCGACGCGCTCGAGGAAGGCGCGCGCCCGCGGCTCCGCGCGCGACTCTTCCGGAGCGAGAATGATCATCGTGCCGTCGGGCAAGGTGAGCAGCTGCGAGTTGAACGGGTACGCGGCGACGGCCGAGGCGACGGGCAGCTCGGCGTCGGTCGCGACGTGCGCGGTGAACGACTCGCCGAGCATCTCCCGCAGGCGAGCCAGCAGCGCCTCGTGATTCGCGAAGGCCAGCTCGTGGAGGAGCAGCACGTTCCCGTTCCCGACCGCCAGGACGTCGGTATGGAAGGCCCCGGCATCGATGCCGCGCGGGTGCTGCTGAGGGAAGATCGCGCGCGAGGGGTCGAGCTGCCCCAGCCTGGCCAACGCCTCGGACGCCTCCCGGGTCTGCCGGGCGGGGAAGCGCAGCGGCTGGCCAGAGGCGGGGACCGCCCCGTAAGCCGCGCGCCCCCAGGCGAAGAGGTGCGCCGCCGGCCGTCCCGCCGCGGTCAGTCGGGTGTGGTTCGCCGCTCCTTCGTCGGAGAGCTGCGCGCCACCGGGCAGCGGCTCGTGCACCTCGAACCGCGCCGGGTCGGCGAAGATGGTTCGCAGCACGCGCGCGGTGGTGTCGGCCTCGAGCACGCGATGGAACATCGAGGTCAGGTTCGCCGGGACCAAATGCAACCGCCGGTCGGCGCTGTCCTCGGACGGCACGCAAGTGGCGGCGTTCGCCGTCCACATCGCGGCGGCGCTCGAGCAGAGCCGGAGCAGGTGGCCGTCCCCCGCCCCGGCGGCCGCAAGGACCTCCTCGTCGCTGCCGCGGAAGCCGAGCTGGTGGAGCGTGCGCATCCGCGGGCGCTCGTGCGGCGGAAGCACGGCCTGCCCCACGCCGAGGGAGGCGACAAGCCGCATCTTCGAGAGCCCCTGCAGCGCCGCGCGACGCGGGTTGGCTGCCTGGCCCGCGTGGGTGAGCGAGGCCACGTTCCCGGGCGAGAGGCCCGCGTAGTTGTGCGTGGGACCGACGATGCCGTCGAAGTTGAACTCGGGCACGGCTGCGCCGGGGCTACTTCGTTTCGTAGAAGCGGAACACGACCTCGGCCGCGCAAGCGGGCTTCGATTCGCCTTCCACCTCGATGGTGGCGGCGACCAGCGCCTCGACGGCGTTCCCCGCCTGCTTGGCGTCCTGCATCTTCATCGCCAGGCGATAGCGCTGGCCTTCCTTGAGCGGGGCGGGGAAACGCACCTTGTTCAGGCCGTAGTTGATCACCATGCCGAAGTTGCGCGTCTCGACCATCTCGAAGAACAGGCCGGCGATGAGGGAGAGCGTGAAGTACCCGTGGGCGATGGGCGCGCCGAACGGCGAGTCCCGCTTCACCCTCTCGCGGTCGACGTGGATCCACTGGTGATCGCCGGTCGCGTCCGCGAAGCGCACGATGTCCTCGTACTTCATCGTCCGCCATTCCGACTTGCCCAGGTCCTTGCCGGCGAGCGCTTCCAGGCCGGCGATTCCGTCGATCACGGTCTTGTTGGCCATGGGCCGGTCCATATCACGGCGCGCGGGGAGCGACGACGAGGCCCTGCGCCGCGCGTCCGAACGGCCCCTCGAGATCCGACAGCGCGCTCTGGGCAAGGCCGGTGCCGTCGGCGTGCGCCTCGGAAGTGATCTCCAGGCCCAGCCATTCCCCGCGCGGCTCGCGCCCGAAGTAGACGGTCAGGTCGGGGTTCAGGAACGTCCATCGATCGGGCGCGAGCGGCGGGCAGACTCCGCTCTCCGCGTCGGCCAGGATGAGGACGCGCTCGCACGCCGAGGTCGGCTCGCCTCGGACGAGCGGGAAGAGCGGCCGCATCCAGGCGTCGACTGGCCCCTTCGCCCAGGCTCCGCGCGCGATGCGCAGCTCGATCGCGGTGTGGTAGGCGACCTCGTGACGGAAGAAAGAGAAGCGGTGTGGAACCAGCCCGTCGGGGTGCGGAAGCGGCCGCGGCGTGGCGGGTGGCTCGGCGAGGTCCAGCTGCTGGCGCCGCAGGCGCAGGCCGAGGGCGCGCGCCACCTCGACGCCCCCCACGGACAGCGATGCGCCCACGCGCTGCACCTGCTTGCCGGCACGGACCATCTCCGTCGACACCTCGAGGGGCGCGATCGGCACCGGCCTCAGGAACTCGACGGTCACGCGCAGCAGGCGGAACTCCGCCGCATCGCTTCCCGCCCGCTCGATGGCGCCGGCGAGCAACGCCGCGGGAGGCCCGCCATGCTGGTGCTCATTGCTCCACGGCCCGCGCGTCAGCGCGGTCGCGACGAGCCGCGCGCCCTCGCGCACGAAGAAGGCGTCGTCCACGGCGCTACGGTACACCGAAGGGCGCCCGGCTACTTGCCCGCTGAGTAGCCGGCGTCACCGATGGCCTTCTCCAGCTGCTGGCGAGTGGCTTGCGTGTCCTCGTACGTGACGACGATCGCGGTCCGGGCGTAGTCGGCCGAAGCGTTCGAGACGCCTTTGACGGCGCGCACGGAGATCTCGGTCTTGTAGGCGTCTCCCTTGCTGTGCCAGCCGACCACTTTGATCGTCTCCGTCTTCTCGGCGGCGCGAGCGGCCGGCGGCACGAAGAGCGCCACGGCGAGCGCCAGGGCGGTCCGGGTCCTCATGGCCCGATCATAAGAGCCGCGCCGGCACGGCGCGAGGCGCCGCCGCACGCCAGGACGTCCGCGGTATAAGGCGACTGCCGCCCTGTCGGCGGCGGCTATGCCCAGGCTCGAGACGGGGCTCCGGCGGGCCCGGCAGAAAAGCGGCTTCACGCAGGGTGAGCTGGCGGCGCGCGCGGGCATCAGCCGGCAGACGCTCAGCACGCTCGAATCGGGCCGGGGCCAGCCGTCCACGGTGGTCGCGTTGCGGCTCGCGCACGTGTTGCGCTGCCGGATCGAAGAGCTGTTCTGGCTGCGCGAGGAGGGCGGCGAGCTGCGCGCCGAGCTGGCCGGGCCCGGCGAGCGCAGGCGCTTCGAGTCGAAACGCGCGTTGGTCGGCTGGGTGGCCGGCCGCTGGGTGGCGCATCCGCTCCGGCGGCAGGATCCGCTCGGGCTGACCACCGCCGCCGACGCGCTGCTCTCGCGAGCGCCCCGGAACGGAGAGCCTGCGCGCCTGGTCGCGCTGCGTCCCATCGAAGCGCTGCAGGCGAACGTGCTGGTGACGGGTTGTGACCCCGGCCTCGCCGTGCTGGCGGGGCGGGTCGAGGATCGCTGGCCAGGGCAGCGCCTCTGCTGGATCGGCGCTTCCAGCGACGCGGCGCTGCAGACACTGGCGCGAGGGCACGCGCACGTCGCGGGCGCGCACCTCTTCGACGAGGAGACCGGCGAATACAACGTCCCCTTCGTGCGCCGGGCATTCCGCGGCCGGCCGATGGTGGTGATCACCTTCGCGCACCTCGAGGAAGGCTTCGCGGTCGCCCGGGGGAACCCGCTGCGCATCCGCAAGCCCGAGGACATCGCCCGCAAGGACGTCCGGTTCGTCAACCGCGAGCAGGGCGCCGGCGCCCGGCGGCTCCTCGATCGCCTGCTGCGCAAGGCGCGGGTGCCCGCTTCGGCGGTGGCGGGCTACGACCGGCTGCTGGGCGGACACCTGCAGGTCGCGCAGGCGGTTGCGATGGGCGCAGCCGATGCCGGCGTCGTCGCGCGCAGCGCGGCCGTCGCCCACGGCCTCGACTTCGTCCCGCTTTCGGAGGAACGATTCGACCTCGTCTTCCCCAAGGAGTGGAGCGGCGACGCCCGCGCGGGGAGGATCGTCGAAACGCTCGAGGGGCGCGCCTTCCGCCGTGAGCTGGCCAGCCTGGGCGGCTACGACACGCGCAGGTCGGGACAGCTGGTCTGCGAGCTGAAGCCCTGATCGTCGCGCCTGCTTGACAGTTTGTCGGTTCCACGCGACAGAAGAAGGCCGTTCGAGGAGGCCGGGCGTGGGTCGGCTGTTCCGCACGTGCATCGCGCTGCTGGTCGCGCTCGCGCCGCCGGCGCGCGCGGCGGGCCCGCGCGAGCTGGTCGTCTTCGCCGCCTCTTCGTTGCGCGAGGCCTTCGCTGGGCTTGGCGCGACCTTCGAGCGCGAGCACCCGGGGACCAAGGTGACCTTCTCCCTCGCCGGGTCGCAGGAGCTGCGCACGCAGATCGAGCACGGCGCGCCGGCCGACGTCTTCGCTTCCGCGGACTGGATGCACATGCGGGCGCTGGTCGCCTCCCGGCTGGCCGCATCTCCGCGAACCTTCGCCCGGAACGAGCCGGTGCTGGTCGTGCCGCGAGACAACCCCGCCGGGCTGCGGACGCTGGCCGACCTGCCCCGCGCCCGCCGCATCGTGCTCGCCGCTGCGGAGGTCCCCATCGGCGCGTACACGCAGCACATCCTCGACGCCGCGTCGCGGCGGTACGGCGCCGCGTTCCGCTCGTCGGTGGAGGCGCACGTCGTTTCCCGCGAGCTGAACGTCCGCCAGGTTCTCTCCAAGGTGGCGCTGGGCGAGGCGGACGCCGCCGTGGTGTACCGGACCGACGCACGCAATGCCGGTCGAGCAGTGGAGGTCATCCCCATCCCGCCGGAGCTGAACGTCGTGGCGGAGTACCCCGTGGCGGTGATCGAGAACGCGAAAGAGAAGGCGCTGGCTCGCGAGTTCGTCGAGCTGCTGCTCTCCCCGGACGGGCAGGAGGCGCTGGCCCGCTTCGGCTTCCAGCCGGGAACAAGCGGGTGAGCCTGCGCCGCGCGAACGCATGGGGTGCGTCCCAGGCCTGCGCTTCGGCGCTCCTGGTCGGCTTCCTGCTGGTCCCCGTCGCGGCGTTGGTCCTCACCTTGCGGTGGGCGGATTTCTTGGACGGCCTCCGTCACCCGCTCCTGCTTCCCGCCCTGCGGCTGTCGCTCTTGACCACGGGAACGAGCCTGGCCCTGGTGGTGGTGCTCGGGTCGCTGCTCGCCTGGCGCATCGCGCGCAATCCCGGCCGGGTCTCGCGATGGATGGAGGCGATCACCCAGCTTCCCGCGGTCATCCCGCCTGCGGTCGCAGGAGTCGGCCTCCTGCTGGCGTTCGGGCGGCGCGGGCTGTTCGGAGGGTGGCTGGCGGCTCACGGCATCGCGCCGGCGTTCACCACGCCAGCGGTGGTGATGGCGGAGGCGTTCGTCTCCGCGCCGTTCTTCGTCCAAGCGGCCATCGCCGCGTTCCGGCGCGTCGACGAGAACCTGCTCGTGGTGGCGCGGACGCTGGGCGCGTCGCCCTTCCGCACCTTCCTGCGGGTCGGGCTGCCGCTCGCCGGCCCCGGACTCGTGGCGGGCGCGGCGATGAGCTGGGCGCGATCGCTGGGCGAATTCGGCGCCACCCTGCTCTTCGCCGGCAACCTGACCGGCCGCACGCAGACGCTGCCCCTCGCCGTCTACACGGCGATGGAGTCGGACTTGCGCGCGGCGCAAGCGCTGTCCCTGGTCATGGTCGCGGTCGCCTTCGCGCTCCTCTTCGTCCTGCGCCGCATGGCGCCGGGCGCGGCGCTTCCCGCCCCCGAGGCGCGCAGTGCTTGAGGTGCGCGTCGCCCGGCGGCTCGGGGCGCTCGATCTGGCCATCGAGCTGTCTCTCGACCGTGAGACCGTGCTGGTCGCCGGGCCCAACGGCGCGGGCAAGTCGACCCTGCTGCGGCTGCTCCTGGGCGTGCTGCGCCCCGACGCCGGCCGGGTGGCCGTCGACGGCGCCGTGCTCTTCGACGGCGACGCGGCCATCGACGTGCCCGCCGAGGAACGCCGGCTGGCGTACCTGCCGCAGGACTACGCCCTCTTTCCGCACCTGGACGTGCTCGGCAACGCGACCTTCGGTCTCTCCGCGCTCGATCG
>VBKO01000108.1 GCA_005888115.1 Deltaproteobacteria bacterium | reverse complement strand
GGATTAGACACTTAGTTCAGCCGGCTGAACTACGTCTGCCGCCTTCAGATGTCCCCGAGCCCCCGTGCTCCACGGGCTGCGGGCGCTGTCCGATCTTCCGTTTTGAGGGCTCCGGACATGCACCGGCGCTTCGTTGCCCCCGAGGACTTCCTCTGAAAAGCAACGGAGACCCCAGTGCGACTCGTCCTCGGATGCGGAATGCTACCCGCTGCTCGAGAGCTACGCGCCGCTCCCGAGGCGAGAAGTGATGAATGATGAGGCTCGCTCCCCCCTCGACCCCCCAAAAGATCGCGGTCAACTGAGTCGACGGCCGAGGCCAGGGGTCAGTGGGCGGCGGCCCAGGTGTCGCCGTGGCCCAGCTCGACTTCGAGGGGGACGGCCAGATCGGCGGCGCCTTTCATTTCCTCGACGAGCAGGGCGCCCACCGAGTCGAGCTCCGCCGGCGGAGCCTCCAGGACCAGCTCGTCGTGGACCTGGAGGAGCATCTTCGCCTGCAGCGCGCGCGCGGCGAGGGCGCGGTCGACGCGGAGCATGGCGCGCTTGACCAGGTCGGCGGCGGTACCCTGGATGGGCGTGTTCACCGCGGTGCGCTCCGCCGCGCTGCGCGCCGCCGGGTTCTTGGAGTTGATGTCGGGCAGGTAGCGCCGCCGCCCGAACAGCGTCTTCACCCGGCCGCTGCGGCGGGCCTCCTCGATGGTGGCGTCGAGCCACTCCTTCACCTTGCGGTAGCGCGCGAAGTAGCGCTCGATGATCGAGTGGGCCTCGGATTGCGGAAGGCCCAACCGGTGCGCGAGCCCGAACGAGGAGAGCCCGTACGCAATGCCGTAGTTGATCATCTTGGCGATGTCGCGCTGCTGCCGCGTCACCTCCGCCGCGGGCACGCCGAACGTCTCGCCGGCGATGCGTGCATGCAGGTCCTCGCCGGAGAGGAAGCTGTCGCGCAGCACCGGATCGCTGGAGACGTGCGCGAGCACCCGCAGCTCGATCTGGCTGTAGTCGGCGCTGAGGAGCTTCCACCCGGAGCGCGGGATGAACGCCTCGCGGATGCGGGCGCCCAGCGGCGTCCGGATGGGGATGTTCTGGAGATTTGGATTGATCGAGGCGAGGCGCCCGGTCGCGGCGACCGCCTGATCGAAGGTCGTGTGCAGCCGGCCGTCCTTGCCGAGCGCGGCGGGCAGGGCGTCGAGGTAGGTCGTCTTGAGCTTCGTCAGCTGCCGGTGCTCCAGCACCTTCGCCGGCATCGCGTGCTGCTCGGCGAGCTCCTCCAGCACTTCCTGGTCGGTGGAAGGTCCGGTCTTCCCGCGCTTCAGCACCGGCAGCTGCAGCTTCTTGTAGAGGATCTCCGCCAGCTGCTGGTTGGAAGTCGGCAGGAACTCCTCGCCGGCCAGCTCGGTGATCTCGCGCAGCAGCCGATCGATCTGGGTGCCCAGCTCGCGGTTCAGCGCCTCGAGGCGCGGCACGTCGAGCGAGATGCCGGTCAGCTCGACGCGCGCCAGCACCTCCTCCAGCGGCAGCTCCAGCTCGGAGTAGAGCTGCCACAGCTCGGGATCGGCGCGCAGGTCCTCCTCCAGCGCGGCGGAGAGCCGGCGGGCGCCCTCGACCAGCGCGCAGGCGGCGGCGCCCACCTCGTCGACCGGGACCTCCGGGAGCGGCGTCGCCTTCTTGCCCTTGCCGGTCTTCTCGCACAGCTCCTTGAGCACGGGCAGCTCGCAGGAGATGCGCTCGCGCGCCGTCTGCGCCAGCGAGTGGTCGCGCCCGGTCGGGTCGAGCAGGTACGAGGCGAGCCGCGCGTCGACGGAAAGCCCGCGCAGGTCGATGCCCATCCGCTTCCAGGCGACCAGGTCGCGCTTCAAGTCGTGGCCGTCCTTGCGGACCTGCGCGTCCTCGAGCAGCGGGCGCAGCAGGGAGATCGCCTTGCGCCCGTCCAGCGCCGCGGGCGCGAAGAGCGCCCCCGAAGGCCCGCCGCGCGGACGGTGCCCGAGCGGGACGTACACGGACTCGTCCGGCAGCGAGATCGCTACGCCGAGCAGCTCGTCGTGCAGCGGCTCGTCGGCGCTGGTGAGCGTCAGCAGGCCGATGCGGCCGGCTTGCCGCGCCCGGGCGACCAGCTTCTCCACCGCCACGAGATCGGTGGTGATCGAGCGCGCCCCCGACGGCGGCGTCGGCGCCGGGCGGGGCAGGTCCTTGATGAGGCGCACGAACTCCAGCTCGGTGAAGAGGGCTCGGGCCTTCCCCTCGTCGAGCGTCTTGCGCTCCAGATCCTCCAGCTGGACAGGGACCGGGAGATCCTCGTTCAGCTGGATCAGCTTGCGCGCGCGGCGGACGGTTTCGAGGTTCGCGAGCGCGTTCTCTCGCAGCTTGGGCTTCTTGATCTCGCCGGCGCGCGAGAGCACTTCCTCCAGCGTGCCGAACTCCTTGAGCAACGCCGCGGCGGTCTTCTCGCCCACTCCAGGGATGCCCGGCACGTTGTCGATCTTGTCTCCGGTCAGCGCCAGCAGATCCGCAACCAGGTGCGGAGGCACTCCCCACTTCTCCTCGACCTCGGCGGGGCCGTACCACTTCTCGTACATGCTGTCGTAACAGCGGACGCTTCCGTCCACGAGCTGCAGCAGGTCCTTGTCGCCGGTCACCACCACTACTTCCCAATCGAGCGATCGGGCCCGGTGCGCCAGGGTGGCGATGACGTCGTCGGCCTCCCATCCGGACATGCCCACGGCTGGCACGCGGAGCGCCTCGAGCACGCGCCGGACGAGCGGGAACTGCGGGCTCAGGTCCTCCGGCGGCGCGCCGCGGGTAGCCTTGTACTCGGCGTAGATCTCGCTGCGCGCCTGCTTGCCCGCCTCGTCGAAGGCGACCGCCAGGTGGGTCGGGTTCCCCTCGCGGATCGCCCGCAGCAGCATGGTGGTGAATCCGTAGACGGCGTTGGTGGGGACGCCCTGGCGGGTGGAGAGGTGCGGCAGCGCGTGGTAGGCGCGGAAGATGGCGTGCGAGCCGTCGACGAGCCAGAGCGAGGGCACCTGTGACTTTTAACAGGCTTCCCGGCATGCGACCATGCGCGCGCGACGCGCCTCGTCGACGAGCGACCCCCTGTACGTCCGCTACCGCGACGAGGAATGGGGTTTCGTCATCGCGCGGAACGCACCGGCAGCTCAGCCGTCCTGGAACGCGTCCATGTCGACGGCCACACCCCGGCGCTGCAGCTCCTCGTAGAAGGCCGGCACGACGCCGGTGGGCGCGAAGCGGCCCACCACGCGCCCTTCCGCGTCGAAGCCTTCTTGCGTGAAGAGGAAAAGATCCTGCACGGCGATGGCCTCGCCTTCGATCCCGCAGACCTCGCTGATCGCCGAGATCCGGCGAGTGCCGTCCGCGTAGCGCTGCTGCTGGACGACGAGGTTCACCGCGCTGGCGACCTGCTCGCGGATGGCGCGCGCCGGCAGCTGCATGCCGCTCATCAGCACGAGCGTCTCCAGCCGGGCGAGCGCGTCGCGGGGCGAGTTCGAGTGCAGGGTGGTGAGCGACCCGTCGTGGCCGGTGTTCATCGCCTGCAGCATGTCGAGCGCCTCGCCGCCGCGGCACTCGCCCACCACGATGCGGTCGGGTCGCATCCGGAGCGCGTTGCGAACCAGGTCGCGGATGGTCACCGCTCCCTTGCCCTCGATGTTGGGCGGCCGGGACTCGAGCTGGACCCAGTGTTCCTGCGCGAGCTGCAGCTCGGCCGCGTCCTCGATGGTGACGATCCGTTCCCCTTCCGGGATGTAGCCGGAGAGCACGTTGAGCAGCGTGGTCTTGCCGCTCCCGGTGCCGCCCGAGACGACGACGTTGCGGCGCGCCTTCACGCACGTCTCGAGGAATCCGGCCATGCCGCCGGTCATCGTCCCCCGCTCGACCAGATCGCCCGCAGTGAACAGGTCGCGCTTGAACTTGCGGATGGTCAGCGCCGGCCCCTTGAGCGCGAGCGGCGGGATGATCGCGTTCACGCGCGACCCGTCGGGCAGCCGGGCGTCGACGAACGGCGAGCTCTCGTCAACGTGGCGGCCGAGCGGCGCGACGATCCGCTCGATGGCGCCCAGCACCGCGCGCGGAGAGCTGAAGCCCTTCTGCGCGCGCTCGAGGCGGCCCGCGCGCTCCACGTACACTTCCGACGGCGCGTTCACCATGATCTCGCTGACCGTGTCGTCGGCCAGGTAGATCTCCAGCGGGCCGAGGCCGAGCGCCTCGTTGAGCACGTCCGAGACCAGCTCGTCCCGGTCGAGCAGGGCATCGAGCACGCCGGCCGCATCCATCTTTCCGACGATCTGCCGCAGGGTCGCCTCGGTCTTCTCGCGCAACTCGCCGCTGCCGAGCGCATCGAGGTCCAACCGGCGCAGGTCCATCGCCTCGATCAAGCGATCGTGGACCAGGCTCAGCGTCCGGCCGCGGTCCGCGGCAGCGAGGTTCCCGCCTCGCGCCGGCGTGCGCGGAGCCGGCTGGGAGATCGGTGGGCGCGGCGAAGGAGTGGTGACCGCGACCCGCGAGATGCGCAGCTGCCCCGGCGCGGGGGTTGGCTTCGCGTCTTCGTTTGCCGGTGGCGCGGGGCGGCCGGCGCGGTGGGTGGCCTCCTCGCCGGTGTAGGCCGGGACATCCTCCCCGGTGGCCGCGCGGCCGGCGGCCCGGTCTTCGCCGGCGTCGACGTGCGCCGCCGCCCCGAGATCGGGCGGCTCGACGTTGAGGATGAAATCGCCGATGTAGACGTTGTCGGATGGCTGGATGAGCTGCGGCCCGGCCAGCTTCTTGCCGTTCACGTAGGTGCCGTTGGTGCTCTTCAGGTCGAGGACGATGATCTTGCCGTCCTTCACCACGATCCTGGTGTGCTTCTTGGAGATGTTCCCCTTGGGGAGGCAGATGTCGTTCTCGTCGACGCGCCCGACGGTGATCTCCTCCGCGTCGAAGTCGAGGCGCTGGGTCGGGCCGCCCTTTTCGGTAAGGATGATGCTGAATGCCATGGTCGGAGCTCCCCCCTCGCCCCTGCAGCCTGCAAAGCATTCCATAATGTCCGCCCGGTGAAAAGCGCGGCGCCGCCGTTCTCGCCGGGCATCAATCGAACAAGCTGAAGGAGACGCGCGAGGAGGCGTCCTGGTACGTCTTGCGGCCGTCGCGGATGAGCTCCTGCACGCGGTCGGACTCGGGCGAGACGAGGCGGGGCGTCACGTAGATGGCGAGCTGCGTCTTTCGCTCGATGAACTGCCGGCTCTTGAAGAGCTCGCCCAGGATGGGAATCGAGCCCAGGAGCGGCACCTTGGAGACCTCCTTGGCCTCGTCGTAGCTGAAGAGGCCCGAAAGGACGATGGTTTCGCCGTCCTTGACGGTGACGCTCGTGCGCACCTCCCGCAGGCGCAGGCCGGGGACGTCGAACCCGTTGGCGCGGACGGACAGGGTGCGATCGACGTCGCTCACGGCCGCGTAGACCTCGGTCGCGATGTTTCCGCCGCGGTCCGCCGTGGGGGTTACTTGAAGGACGACGCCGAACTTCTTGAACTCGACCGCGAACTGGTTCTGGGTGGCGATGAGCACCGGGATCTCGCCCCCGGCGGTGAACTCCGCCTTCTCGCCGCTGGCGCACAGGAGCCGCGGTTGCGAGAGGACGCGCTGGGCCCCATCGTCGAAGCGCGCGCCCACGGAGAAATCCGCCGACGCCGAGAGCGTGCCGGAAATGGCGTGCACCGGCTGCGTCGACGAGTCGCCCGGCAGCGCCCGGACCACCTGGTACACGGCGCCCGAGCCCGGGTTGGAGACGAGCTGCAGGGGCGGTTTCACGCCCACGAGCTTGTTCTGATCGACGGCCGCCTCGACGAACTCGACCTCGACCAGCACCATGCGCCGGGTGCGCACGGTGAGGAGGTTCTCCGCCTTCTCGCCCATCGCCTTGGTGACCAGGTCGGCCTTCGCGAGCTCCTCCTTGGAGTCTACCTGTCCCTCGAGGAGCATCGAGCCGCCGATGACGGTGGCCTGCACGCCTTCGAGGCCGGCCCGCTGGAACGCGCGGTTCATCGACTCGGCCGCGAGCCGCTTCGCGCTCGCCGAGGGGCGCACGAACGATCTGACTTGTGGATAGAGCGAGACGACCTGCTGGACGCGTTCCTGATCGTCCCCGGTGAGGGACTCGCCGTCCAGGTAGACGCGGTCCCCCACCACGCGCACGCGGATGCCTTCGCGGTCGCCGAGGAGGGCGCGGACCTCGCTGACCAGCTCGCGCGGATCCTGCTTGCGCACCACCACGGCGTAGCTCACCCGGCGGTCCGATCGCTGCCAGACCAGCAGACTGGTGCGCCCCTCGCCGACCCCGGTGAGGAGCAGCTCGTTCCCGCCGCCTACCTGCTTGACGTCGGCCACCTCGGGATCGCCGATGGCGACGCGCTGCACGTACGGCACCGTGAGCGTCTTTTGCTGCCCGACCCCCAGGTGGATGGTGCCGCCCTCGCTCTGCGCGTACGCCGCCGCGGGCGCCAGCGCGAGCAGCGCGCAGAGGAGCCGGCGCACGTCGGGTGGCGTTGCGCTGCTTCCCGGCGCGGACATGAGATGCGTTCTAGCGGGCCGGCACGCGTGCGCCCATCGGCCAGTTGCCCTCTGGGCGGCGGGGGGCAACTGGCGGCTGGCGTGCTTCAGGGAAAGCGGCCGCCGAGGAAGAAGGCGGTGAGGGTTCCGGCGGCGATCGAGCACGCATACGGCACGTGGGTGGGCCGTCCCGTTCCGCGGATCCGCGCGATCGCCAGCTGCAGCGCGGCTTGCACGCCTCCTGCGACGGTCACCAGGAGGAGGACGGTCACGGCCGCAGGGAAACCGGCAGCCGCGCCGCAGACGGCGATCAGCTTCACGTCGCCCATGCCCACCCATCCCGGCAACGCGGCGAGGAGCAGAGGGAAGCCGCAGACGGCCATGCCGACCAGGCAGTTCTGCACCAGCGGCCAGCCGCCCGTCGCGCCGAAAAGCCCGATCACCAGCGCGAGGGCAGGGATCGTGACCTCGTTCGGGATGAGCCTGCGCCGCAGGTCGGTGACCACGCTGATCGACAGCGCGGCCGCGAGCACCAGCAGCGCGCAGCGGATGGTCCAGGGAGCGGCGAGGAGCTCGTCCAGCACGGTCAGCCGCTCGCGCGGCGCGAGCCGATCCTCACCGGAACACGCAGCCCAGCTTCTCGGCGCAGATGTAGTACTCGTCGCCGTCCTGGATCTGCCGCCGGCTGATTCGCCGCTTGTCGAACCAGGTGCCGTTCGAGGAGCCCAGGTCCTCGATGAACCAGTCGGCTCCGCTGCGCACGATCGCGGCGTGCTCGCGGCTCACCTTGCCCGAGTTGATGATCAGGTCGCAGTGCTTGCCCCGCCCGATGACGAAGCGGTCCTTCTGCACGCGTTCCAGCTCGCGCCCGTCCGCGACCAGCACCAGCACGCGCCCGGGAGGGGGGCTGGGCGTCGCCTCGGGCTCCGGCGGCCGTCCCCGCGGGTTCCGCCAGAGTTCCCCCAGGTTGGGAAGGTCCATGCTGGTGGGGCCCGCTGCGTGCTCGTGCAGCAGCGACCCGTCCACCTCCACGTTCTCCCGCCCGTTCACCGGCGACAGCTCACGCGGGGTGGAGTGGCCCGGCGCGCGCGCCTCGTCGCCGGCCAGCCTGCGCAGATCGGAGGGGACGAGGAATCCGTTGAGGCGGGCGAACGTGTAGAGCGCCTGGTTGACCAGCGCGTCGCGCTCGGCTCCCATCTCGGAGGACATGGCGGCGAGCGCATCCCAGAGGTGGTCCGGGATCAGCAAGGTGCGCGGCGTGCGCGGGCAGTCGTCGGGCATGGAGCGGGCACTCGAGCCAGTGGAGTTTGAGTATACGCCCGGTCCGGCGGGCAGCGAAGCGGGCGGGCGCGGTCAGTAGAAGAAGCGCACGCTGTTGGCCAGGCCGAACTGGCCCGGGATCGCCTGCAGGATCGAATTGGAGCCCGTGATGGCGACGAAGACCACCTGGTCGGGGCTGCGCAGCGTGTCGTAGACCAGGATCGGCCCGGCGAAGCCCGGACCTCCCGCGGTGGTGTTGTCGCGCACCAGGCTGAGGCTTTGACCGTCCGACATCTGGAGGTCGAAGAGCGTTCCGGCGAAGCTCGGCTCGGGCCCCCCGAGCGTGAACGAGAACGCGAGGTCGTCCGCGGGCGGCGCGGTCGAATAGGTATCGAGCGGATAGGCGAAGCGCGGGCCGGTGGTGACGAACTGCACGTTGTGCGGAACCCGGCCGAGCACGTCCACGTCCTCGAGGACCAGCCATGCGCCGGCCGTGGTGGTCCCCACGTGCACTTCGAACGTGCCGCCCACCGTCCCGGACGCGAAGCACGCCGGGTCGGGATCGAACACGCGCGTCACCGGTTGCAGCTCGAGCCCGTCCGGGTGCACGGCGGCGATGGGGATGTCCACGTTGAACGGCAGCGCGGCCAGATCCGCGCAGGTGGCGGTCGCCGAATAGGAGAGGACGCGCACGAAATCGCCGACGCAGCCCGGGTAGGGGACCGTGCATGCCGACGGAGCGCCGAGCTGCAGCTCGGGCGAGGTGATCCACGGAGTCAGATCCTTGCCGGGCGGAAGCGTCAGGCGGATGGGCCCGGACCCGGTGCGGGAAAGGTTGCCGCCGACGCTCTCCAATCCGGGCATGGTGACGTGCCAGGCCGCGCGCCACCGTGCGGTGCGGGTCACCCCCGCATTCACCCATCCGGGAGACTGCTTGTTGGCCGGCTGGGGGGTGGCGGGAGCAGCGTCGAATTCGGGCGGGGTCACGCCCGGAGCAACCTGCGGGCTGAGTCCCGGCGTGCTGAAGCTCGGGACCGGCGACGTGCCGGGTTGCGTGTCCCGGATATCGTCGAAGAAGCGGCGCTTCACGACGTCGATGAAGACGGTCGAGCCATCCTCGGTGCTGGCCATTCCGACCACCTGCCTCTTCGTCGGCACTCCTTGCCCGGAGTTCGTGGAGGAGACGCCCACGCCGATCCGCATCAAGGTGCAAGGGGACGTGTGATCCGGGTCCGGAGGCGGATTCGGGCAGGCATCGCGCCCCATGAAGGCGACCTCTCGCGCTGGCGAGAGCGCACGGAGCGGCAGCATGGGCGGGCTGCCGGACAGGAACGGCGAGGGGAGCGGCAGGTCGCCGGGTGGCGCAGCCAGGATCGCCGACTGCCCGCCGGCCGGGTCGTTGCCGAGCAGCACGATCTTTCCGGCGCCGCAGTTCCGTTCCCCGTGGTCGACGCACACGGAACCGGCGGGCAGGCCCAGGGCGGGATCGCAGGTGTGCGTGCCGTGACGGGCGCAGAGCGCATCGTCCGGCGCGGTGACCCCGAGGACGAACACGCCTCCAGAGGTCCTCACGCCATTGGCGTCGGTGGAGGGCGGGCTCAACGCGAGCGAGCGCAACGGGCGCGCCCGCCGCGGGGATTCTGCCGGATCGCTGGCGGCCAGGCGCCGCGTGACGGTGCACGTGGGGATGGGCCCCGTTCCGATCGCGGGGATGGCCGGAATCGACACCTCGACCGCGCCGTCGCCCCTGCCGCCGGGAGTGCCTCCGGGCGTTCCGTCCGCGACGTAGACGTGCTTCGGCACGCCGTTGCCGTCCAGGTCGTCCAGGCCGGCGTTCTTTCCCGGGATGAGCGCGAGGCGGCTGGGGACGAAGTCGATCGCGCACTGCTGCGTCGGCGTCGCCTGGGCCAGGCCGTTCGCGTCCAGCGAGACGGTCAGCACGGTGAGCGCCGCGGAGCCGCCCGCCGGCGGCTCGGTGACGACAACGGCGGTGACGGTCGACGCCTCGAAGTCGGTCGCCACCACGTCCACTGGCGGGTCGGGGAGGGGCACTTTCGTCGGGGGCTCCGCTTTCACCGTCCTGTCGCGCGAAGCGGCGAGGATGTTGGCCGCGTCGACGACGCGCAGCACCGGGTCCGAGCCGGCCACCAGGACCGCGCCGTGCAGGGCGCCCGAGGCTTCCTTCAGGCGCGCCGCGGCGAGCCGCAGCGGCCGCTCCCCGACGAGGATGGATCCGGCGAACAGCCGGATGGGTCCCGGCAGGAAGTTCCTGTCCTCCTGCGTGGTGCAGGTGGTGGGCGTGTTCGGAGGCGCGTTGCAAAGGACGATCGCGCGCAGCTCGTTGGCGCCCTGGTTGGCGACGAAGAGCAGGTCGCGTTCGGGCAGCGGCGCGATGGCGAGGCCGGTCGGTCCGGAGAAGTCCCCGGCCGGGATGGCAGTCGGATTCGCGCCGCAGGCGAGGAGCGCGGCGAGCGGGGCCAGCCGGAGGAGGCGCTTCACTGCGGGCAACTCCCGATTGTCGCGCGCATGGTGGCGCTGCCCGGCCGATCGTAGGGCACGTCGACGAGCGAGACGCCGCAGCTTCCGAACAACGTCACCGCCAGGTGGGCGCTGGTCTCGCCCAGCTTCGGCGGGAACTGCGCCATGGCGAAGGGCGTGTCGCCGATCTGGTCGACCTGCCCGACCACCCTTCCCAGCGCGCCGTCGAACAGGATGAGCTTGCCCGCCTTGGTGCTGGTCTCATACGTCGCCAATCCGGTGATCGCCAGGAGGTCGGACCCGCTGGTCCCCGCCGGGCGCTGGAGCACGACCACCTGGGAGGGCTGCGACGAGATGGTCGCCACTGCCTCCACCACCGGCGCGAAGGCAGGGTTTGCGGAGAGCGCCACGCGCACCACGGTGTCCGGGAAGCGCGTGGTCATGTACAGCTTGCGCAGCCCGGTTGTGGGGTCGACGCTGCCGAGCGCGAGGCCCGTGGTGTCGGTCGAGCGGATCTGCGGGCCCAGGTCGTAGAGCCTGGCGGCCGCCGAGCCGCCGGCGTCCATCGGCACGAAGCGCAGCAGGTTGATGCCGCCGGCGGTGGCGACGCCGCACTTGAGCGTCGAAGGCTCCCCGCCGGCCGAGGCACTCCCAAAGCGCGTGTAGCAGCCCGAGAGGATCGCTTCGCGCGAGCGGTCGTCGAAGACCATCGGTCCCGCGCCCACCCCCGAGCCGTTCAGCCGATCGGTCACCCTCGCGGAGAACAGGAGCCGCATGGGATCCGCCTGGTCGAGCGCCGCCAGATGCGAGCTGCTGATGACCACGCCGCTCTGGATCTCGTCGAGGCGCGGCACCATCGCGCTCACGATGATCGCGTCGATGTCTGCGACGGCGCCCGGCGGGCGGATCCTCCCCGCGGCGATCCCGAACGGGCCCTCGACCTGCGCGTTCTTCAAGTCGATCGACTGGCCGCGGCAGTCCGGACCGCCGCCGGAGGCGCCGCCGGGTTGGCGGCAGCTGAGCAACCCCGTCGCCGCATCGAGCGCCACCGCGTTGAGCCGATTCGTGTCGCGCGAGCCGGCGTAGGCGGTCCCGCCCGCGAGGACCGTGGGGCCGGTGTAGTTGCCGGTGATCGCTGCGCCGACCACCTTGTCCGCGGGGAATGGCACCGTGCCTGCCAGCTTGTCCAGGTCCGCGATACGCAGCGAGTACATCGCGCCCGCGTCGTAGAGCCGGTCGGCGTTGGAGTTCGACACGACCAGCCAGCTTCCGGAGGGATCGACGGCCACGCCCGTCGGGAAGAAGAAGCGCGCGGCCTCGGGCTTGTCGGGATCGGGGCCGAAGGGAGGCGGCAGCAGCGTCGGCGCCGCGCGGATGCCGCAGGCGCAGAGCAGGCTGGCGCAGAGGAGGGCGACGCGGGGCATGGAAGGGCGGCGACGCTAGGCGAGCGGCCCCCTCGGGTCAAGCACGTTCTACCTGCAGCTTCCCGAAGTCCGCGAGAGGAGAGAACAGCTCGTGCAGACCGCGCAGCAGCGCGAGCCGGTTGTCGCGCACGCGTTCGTCCTTGTGCATCACCAGCACGGCGTCGAAGAAGGCATCGACCGCGGGGCGCAGCTCGGCGAGCACCGCGTACGCGGCGAGGAAGCTCTCCGCCTCGAGCGCCTCGCGCACCTTTTCGCCGCTCTGCTCCAGGGCCTGGGCCAGCGCCGCCTCGGCCGGCTCGTCGGGCCGCAGCGCGGCGGGATCGAAACGCATCGGCGCGATGCCCTTCTCGCGCGCCTGGCTGAGGATGTTGCCGATGCGCTTGAACGTCGCCGCCGTCGCCTCGAAATGGGCCCGGTTCTTCTCGCGCACCTGGGTCAGGGCGGAGAGGCGCTGCTCGAGCGCCACCACGTCCGCCGACCCGGTGTGCAGCACCGCCTGGATCGAGTCGGGCGCGGCGCGCTCGCGCCAGAAGGCCTCCAGACGGCCCTGCACGAATCCCCACACCTTGTCGACCAGCTGCGGCTCCTGCGAGACGCGGTTCTTCGCCCCGCCGTCGCGCTGGACGCCGTGCAGCTTCTGCGCCTGCGCCAGCGCCTCGCGCAAGTCGAGCCGGTACCGCCGCGCCAGCGCGACGCGCAAGAGCCCCAGCGCCGCCCGGCGCAGGCCGTACGGATCGGCCGTCCCGCTCGGCTCCTTGCCGATCCCGAACACGCCCGCGAGCAGGTCGAGCCGGTCCGCCATCCCCAGGAGCGCTCCCGTGTCGGTGCGTGGAAGCTTCTCCTCGGCGCCGCGGGGCAGGTAGTGCTCGAAGATCGCCTCGGCGACTTCCTTCGGCTCGCCATCATGCTGTGCGTAAACGCGGCCCATCACACCCTGCAGCTCGGGGAACTCCCCCACCATTCCCGTGGTGAGGTCCGCCTTGCACAGCTCGGCCGCGCGGCGGAGCAGGGCAGGCTCGCCCTTTCCCGTGACGCCGTGCAGCCACAGCGACATCTCGCGCAGGCGCTCCACCCGCTCCAGCTCCGTGCCCAGCTTGTCCATGAAGGTGCGGCGCGCGAGCCGCTCGATGCGCGCCTCCAGCTTCACCTTGCGATCCTCGTCGTAGAAGAACTTGCCGTCCGAGAGGCGAGCGCGCAGCACGCGCTCGTAGCCGCGGCGCGAGACCGCCGGATCGGCGACGCGGGTGTTGGAGACGGCCACGAACGCAGGCAGCAACTGCTGCGTGCGCGGATCGCGGACCGCGAAGTACTTCTGGTGGCCGCGCATCTCCGAGACCAGCACCTCCGGCGGCAGCTCGAGGAAGCTCTCCTCGAAGCGCCCGACCACGCCGGACGGCTCCTCGACCAGGCCGGTCACCGTCTCCAGCAGGTCGTCGTCGGGCAGCGGCTCGCCGCGCGCTTCCTTCGCGGCCCGCTGCACCTCCTCCCAGATGCGCTGCTTGCGCTCGGCCCAGTCGGCCAGCACGTGCGCGGCGCGCAGCTCCGCCACGTACTTCTTCGCGGTCGGTACGGGGAACGGCTTCGGGGCGGCAAAGCGGTGGCCGCGGGTGGTCGAGCCGCTCTTCACGTCGGCGAAGCTCACCGGCAGCGGCTTGCCGTCGAGCACCGCGGCGATCCAGTGCACGGGCCGGGCGAAGGCGTCCTTGTCGAGCGAATCCCAGCGCATCGACTTCTTGAAGGGAATCCCGCGCACGATGCGCTCCAGGATGCCGGGGAGCGCCTCGGCGGCCGACTGGCCGCGGATCTCCTGCTCGACCACCACGCGGTCGCCCTCCACACGCAGCGCCGACACCGGCACTCCGACCTTGCGCGCGAATCCTTCGGCCGCCTTGGTAGGCTTGCCGTCCTGGAAGGCCGCCTTGGCAGGAGGTCCTTGCACGGTCTTCTTCACGTCGGGCGCGCGCTCGGCGATGGCGGTCACCACCAGCGCCAGGCGGCGCGGGGTGGCGTACTCCGAGATGTTTGCGCGCTGCCCTTCGCCCTCGCCGTTCAGCCGCGCATCGTCGAGGGCGCGATTCATCTCCGCGGCCATCCATTCCAGCGCGGGCTTGAGGAAGCCGGCGGGCAGCTCCTCGCAGCCGATCTCGAAGACGAGATCCATCAGCCGCTCCCGATCGGGGAACGCTGTGCCTCGATGACGGCCTTCACGAAACGCGCTCCTTCAGATCTTCTCCTACGATCTTCTTCTCCTGCAGCTCGCGAAGCGTCTCCTCCGCCAGCCGGGCGCCCGTCTTGCGGTCCTTGACGAGGGGGAACTTCAGCTTGGCGCGCGCGAGCAGGTACCCGATGGCGCAGCGCCGCGCGAGCGATCGCACCCGCAGGATGTAGCCCTGCCGCTCGGTCACGCTGATGGCGCCGCGCGCGTCGAGCAGGTTGAAGACGTGCGAGCACTTCAAGCAGTAGTCGTAGGCCGGCAGCGGCAGCTCGAGGCGCAGCAGCCGGTCGCATTCCTTCTCGTAGCTCTGGAAGAGCTGGAAGAGCAGCTGCGGGTCCGAGGCCTGGAAGCTGTACTTCGACTGCTCCACCTCGTTCTGGTGGAACACCTCGCCGTAGGTCAGGTCTCCCACCCAGCGCAGGTCGTAGATGTTGTCCACGCCCTGCAGGTACATGGCGATGCGCTCGAGCCCGTAGGTCAGCTCGGCGCTGACCGGGCGGCACTCGAAGCCGCCCGCCTGTTGGAAGTAAGTGAACTGCGTCACCTCCATGCCGTCGCACCAGACCTCCCAGCCCAGCCCCCAGGCGCCCAGGGTGGGGCTCTCCCAGTCGTCCTCGACGAATCGCAGGTCGTGGTCCCTGGAGGTGATTCCGATCGCGGCCAGCGAGCCGAGGTAGAGGTCCTGCACGTCCTTCGGGCTGGGCTTCAAGATCACCTGGAACTGGTGGTGCTGGTGCAGCCGGTTGGGGTTCTCGCCGAAGCGGCCGTCGGCGGGCCGGCGGCTGGGCTCGACGTAGGCGACGTTCCACGCCTCGGGCCCCAGCACGCGCAGGAAGGTGGCCGGGTTCATGGTGCCGGCCCCGACCTCGAGGTCGTATCCCTGCAGGAGCGCACACCCGCGCTCCGCCCAGTAGGTCTGCAGGGCGAGTAGCAAGCTCTGGAAGTCGCGCGGGGCGGACATCGCGATGCGTTCTAGGCGGCATCGAGGCGTGGCGCAAGACGCAAGGACGGCGGTGTCGCCCCGCGGCCCGGCGCGGCGCGCGCAACCGAACGGTTGCATTTAGTCGGCGCCTCGCCTATACCTGCAACCAGGAGGTTGCACATGGCCAGCGACACCGAACCGGAGCGGCTGTTCTCGTGGCGCTGGCACCCCGCCCCCATCGAAGCCGGGATGGACTATTCGAAGGAGGCGACCACCCTGGTGGTCTTCGAGCTCACGGAGGCGGCCGGCGGCACGATGCTCCGCGTCGTCGAGTCGGGGTTCGA
>VBKO01000508.1 GCA_005888115.1 Deltaproteobacteria bacterium | reverse complement strand
CGGCACATCGCCGTGGCCACTGCGGGCGCATTGCTCGTTGCCAGCGGCGCTGCCTGGGTGATGCCGCGGCGCTCGCGATCCGAGGCGTGGGGCGCCGTCCAGCGCGGCTCGTACTCGAATGCTTGGATCTCCGTCCGGCGCCATGGCTTGCCGGGCGCGTGGGCGGCGATCCGGCACCACGCATCGGACGCCTGGGTCGCGCTGCGAAGCCAAATACGGTTCGGCGCTCCGAACCGCCCCGCCCAGCCCGGCAAGGGCGCGGCGAAGCGGAAAGACGGGATGAACGCGCTCAGCAGCACCCCGTAAGAAGAGCTAGGTGCCGGCTTCCCGCGCGCTGACCTTCGGCCCGGACACCGTGGAGTAGTCGAGCGATAGCAACAGCCCCACGATGTTCAGCACGATGATCGCGGCGGCGATCTTCCACGGCGCCTGCGCCGGCGTGTTGAACTGCACCTGCAGCGTGGCGTAAAGCGCCCCGACGGAATTGACGAGCCCCACCGCGGCAATAGTCCACTTCGACCACTGCGCGCCCTGTCGGAACGGAATCGCGAGAAGGATCGCGAGCGCGAGCGACAGCGCCAGCCAGGCCGCGCCCGCGGCTTTCATGAGGCCGAGGATGACGATCCGGAAAGGCGCCGGCACATCGGCCCAGGGCATCGCCACCGCCTGCGCGTGATAGGGCATGAACTCCGCCCGCAGGAAGTACGTGACCCCGAACGCGAGCGTGCCGAGCAGCGCGGCCGCGTAGCAGCCGAAGGCAACCTTCATTCGCATCGTCATCGCAGCGTAGCACCTTCAGCGCACACGCCGCGAACGCCCCGCGCGCCGTTGCTCGGCGCGAGCGCTCCGGCGCGTCGGCCCTGGCGAACGTTCACTGTCGGACCGTCGGTCAGCGCACCGCCTCGGCGAGGCCTTTCAGCGCATCGCGGACAGCGGAGTGCGCCATCACGGCGGTGGGGCTCTGCTGCAGCACGTCGCGGTACCGCGGCGAGAAGGTCTCGTCCTGCAGCAGGAGGCGCTCGACCTGGTTGCGCACGACTGCCGCTTCCTCCGGGGCGACCGGCACCTCGCGACGGGGGTCGAGCAGCTCGTCGGCGACCGCCATCAACTCGGACAGGGGATGCAGCCAGGCGAAGTCGGGATGGCGGATGAGCAATTGCAGCAGCTCCCCGGGACCCTGCACGGGACCGTGCTGGCGCTCGTACGCCACCTGGGTCTCCTTGGTGAGCGCGAGGTGCAGCGGCCGCAGCGCCTCCGTCAGCTTCTTGAGGCGCTCGCTCAGCCCGGCCATGCCACCTCCTCGGAGCAACCTAGTTCACCGAACCGGGCTGCGTGAGCGGGAAGGCCGCGATCTCGGCGTCGAACTGGCGCCCGTCCTCCGCCACCATGCGGTAGGTGCCGTGCATCGAGCCGTGAGGCGTCTTGAGCACCGCGCCGCTGGTGTACTCGAACTGCTCCCCCGGCCGGAGCATCGGCTGGTTGCCGACCACCCCCTCGCCACGCACTTCTTCGCGCTTGCCGTTGCCGTCGGTGATGATCCAGTGGCGGCTCTTCAGGGGTGACCGCGGTCGACATCCGTTCGCGAGGTTGCCGCGTTCCGCCGCTTGAGGCAACAGGGAGGCGCATGAAGGGTCTGCCGCCCGGGAAGCGCTACATCACCAAGGCGGGATTCGAGCGGCTGCGCGAGCAGTTCCGCGTGCTCCTCCACGAAGAGCGTCCCCGGGTGACCCAGGAGGTGGCGGTGGCCGCCGCGCACGGCGACCGCAGCGAGAACTACGAGTACAAGCTGGGCAAGCGGAAGCTGCGCGAGATCGATGCGAAGATCCATCGGCTGCAGAAGATGCTCGAGTCTTTCGAGGTCATCGACCCCGCCGGGCGAGAGCCCGTGGGCCGCGCGTTCTTCGGCGCTACCGTGACGGTCGAGGACGAGGACGGGCAGCAGGCCACCTACCAGATCGTCGGCGGCGACGAGCTTTCCCAGGACCTTGGTCCGGGCCGCATCAGCTACGAGGCGCCGCTCGGGCGCGCGCTCTTGGGAAAGCGCGAGGGCGACACCGTGCGCGTTCGCAGGCCGGCCGGCGAGGTGGAGCTGACCATCGTGAAGGTGGAATGGAAATGAGATACGGTCCCCTCCCTCTCGTTCGCAGGGAGACCGCCATGCGCATTCTGCTCGCTGCCACGCTGCTCGCCGCCGCATGCTCCCAGGCCCAGCCCAAGCCCGCGCCGGAGGCGACGCGCGAGGCCGCCGGCCAGCGGGTCGACGCGGGGCAGCAGGCCGCGAACGAGCCGGGCGGGAGCGCCATGGGTACCGAGGACGCCGGGGCGCGGCAGGCGGTGAAGGATGCCGCCGACGCGGGGCAGCAGGCAGCTGCGGATGCGGGTCAGGACGTCGCTGGCGGGATCAAGCAGGGCGCGTCGGAAGCCGCGGGCAACGTCGCGTCCGGAACCAAGGAAGCTGCGCAGAACGTGGCCCAGGGCGCGTCGGAAGCCGGGCGCGCGGTCGCCGACGCGGGCGCGAAGGCCGTCTCTGCCGCGGGCACGGCCGCATCTGATCTCGCGGAGGCGCTGCAGAAGCTGCCTCCCGCGCCGGCCATCCCGGACACGCCGATGTTCCTGCCGGCGGTGGAGGAGCCTCGCGAGAACCCCACCACCCCCGAGAAGGTGTGGCTCGGGTACGAGCTCTTCTTCGACAAGCGGCTCTCCAAGGACGGGTCCATGTCGTGCGAGAGCTGCCACCATCCCGAGCAGGCGTGGACGAGCGGCAATGCCACCGACCCCAAGGTGGGCGGCGGCCCGAACAAGCGCAACGCGCCGACCATGGAGAACGTCGCGTACTACCATTCGTTCTACTGGGACGGGCGCGCTCCCACGATGGAGGCGGTCTCCGCCGCGGCCTGGAAGGGTCAGCTCGGCGCCGATCCGGACCCGGTGGCGGCGAAGCTGAACGCGATCGGCGGCTACCGCGCCCAGTTCCAGCGCGCGTTCAAGGAAGACGCGACCGGCAAGAACGTGCCCATGGCGCTGGCGGCGTTCCTGCGCGCGCTGAAGACGGGCAACGCGCCTTGGGACAAGTTCGAGCAGGGCGAGGGTGACGCGGTGTCGATGGAGGCCCGGCGCGGGTACCGCGTCTTCCAGAAGGCGCGCTGCACGCTGTGCCACGTGCCGCCGCTGTATACCGACGCCGAGTTCCACAACGTGGGCGTCGGCTACGACAAGCCCGAGGCGGAGCGGGACCACGGGCGCATGGACGCGAGCAAGGATCCGAAGGACGACGGGAAGTTCAAGACGCCCACGCTGCGGGACATCGCCAAGACCGCGCCTTACTTCCACGACGGCAGCGTGAGCTCGCTGTCGGAAGCCGTCGATTTCATGGTCAAAGGCGGCATCAAGAACCCCAACCGCGACGAGAAGCTCAAGCCGAGCCGCCTCTCCGCCAAGGACCGCAAGGCTCTGCAGGCATTTCTCGAGTCGCTCACCGGCACGCCCACTTACACCAAGGCGCCCGAACTGCCCTGACAACTACTCCGCGACGGGCGAGTCGGCGCGCACCGGCTCCGGTTCGCGCACCGGCGGCAGGCGCAGCCGCATCCCCGGCTCGGGCCGCGCGCGGCGCTTGAACGGCGGCAGCCGCACCGGGCGGTCGTCGTGCGCGGAGCGCAACAGGGCCTCGATGACGCGGACGTCCGCGAGGCCCTCCTCGCCGCTCGGCTCCGGCTCCACGTCGCGCTGGACGCAGTCCGAGAAATAGACCAGCTCGGGCCCGAACTGATCGCTCTTGGTGAAATTGCGCGTGCGCGACCTGTCGTCGATCGTCACCACCAGCTCGCGCTCGCCCTGGTACTCGTATGCCTGGTCGAGGCAGACGTCGCCCCGGGTGCCCACCAGCCGGTAGGTAGCCGTGGGCGCCGCCTGGAAGCTGACGTTGAAGGTCGCGAGCTGCTCGTCGCCGAAGCGCAAGAGGCAGCTCATCGCGGGCTCCACGCCGCGGTCGAATCGGCGGTCGGCGTCCCGCGCCACGAAACCAGCGACCTCGGTCGGCTCGGCGCGGAACAGGTAGCGGGCCGCGTTGATGCAGTAGATGCCGATGTCCCAGAGGACTCCGCCGCCCGTCCCTGCTTGGGTGCGGATGTTGTCCGGCTTCACCTGGTAGGAGAAATCCGAGCTGAAGAACCGCGCGTCTCCGAGGCGGCCCGAGGTGACCAGCTTCACGGCCTCCAGATTGGCGGGCTCGAAGTGCAACCGATACGCGATCATCAACCGGACGCCGGCATCGTCGCAGGCGGTCATCATGCGGCGGCAGTCGGACTCGCTGGTCGCCATCGGCTTCTCGCACAACACGTGCGCGCCCGCCTGCGCGGCGCGCACC
>VBKO01000107.1 GCA_005888115.1 Deltaproteobacteria bacterium | reverse complement strand
GAGCACGAACTCGCGGCTCTGCTCCGCCTGCAGCGGCCCGAGCAGGTCCGTCCCGTAGGCGACCGGCACACCGGCGCGCTTGCAGATCTCGAGAGAGCGGAGCCCGCCGTCGATGACCAGCTCGTTCTTCTCCAGCATCTCCGGCGGCATGCCCAACGAGGCGGCGCGCTCCTTCATCGCGTAATAGGTCACTAGATTCGCGACCAGTAGCATCCCTTTGCTCGCCATCAGCCGCGCGCGGCCCTCGTCGATCAGGTTGCCGTGCTCGATGGTACGCACCCCGGCGTGCGCGGCGCGCTCGATCGCCTCCGGCGTATACGCGTGCGCGCAGACGTAGCGGCCGAACGCGTGCGCTTCCTCGACGGCGGCTGCCACTTCGCCCGGCGAGAACTGCAGGCTGTCGAGCGGATCGTACGGAGAGGCGACGCCGCCGGACATCATGATCTTCACCTGGTCGCAGCCCTGGCGCATCTCCTCCCGCACCACCTTGCGCACCTCGGCCTCTCCGTCGGCCGTCGCCATCACGAAAGCGAGCGCGTGGCAGCACCCGCAGCGGGGTCCGGAGTCGGTGCGGCGACGCGCGTCCGCGTGCCCTCCCGTGGGTCCAATCGCCCGGCCAGCGATGAACAGGCGTGGGCCGTCGATCAACCCCTGATCCACCGCCGCCTTGAGTCCCCAGTCGGCGCCGCCGGTATCGCGGACCGTGGTGAAGCCTCGGTCGAGCATCGCCTTCAGGGCGACCACTGCGCGGGCAGTCATCAGGGTGAGAGGAACGTTCTCGAGCTGGCGGAGGAACACCTCGCTCAAGACGACATGAGCGTGGCAATCGATGAGCCCGGGCATCAACGTGCGCCCGCCGCAATCGACGGCCAAGGCATCTTGCGCCCGGATGGGCCGTTCCGAGACCTCGCGGATGCTCTCGCCCTCGACCAGGATTTCGCACCCGCCTACGAGCTCGTCCCGCTCGGGGTCGAGCATCCGGAAGTTCCTGAACAGGACCTGGGCCATCGCCGCCTCCCTCGGGTAGAGTAGGAGCGCGCGCGAGACCTTAGAGGATCCAAGCAGAAGGGAAAAGACGATGGCGGACGAGGTCGCGCTCGCCGAAGCCGACCTGAGCACGCTCAGGCGCATGGAGCGTCTGCCCTTCGCGCGCTTCCACTGGCGCCTGCTGTGGATGGGCGGGCTGGGATACACCTTCGACGCGATGGATGGGGCGATGATCGCCTTCATCCTCCCCGCCGTGTCGTCGCTCTGGGGCCTGACGAATCAGCAGACCGGCGTGTTGGCCAGCTCGGCGATGATCGGGTACCTCTTCGGGGCCTTCCTCGCAGGCACCCTGGGCGACTTGATCGGGCGGCGCGCGGTCATGATGCACGCGCTCGCCATCTACTCCCTCGCGACGCTGGTCGCGGCCTTCGCACCGAGCTGGCAATTCCTCTTTTGGTGGCGGGTGATCGCCAGCTTCGGCACCGGCGCCGAGAGCGCGATCATCGCGCCATTCCTCGCCGAGTTCGTGCAGAGGAAGCATCGCGGGCGCTTCGTCGGCAGCCTGTCCGGCTTCTTCTCGTTCGGCTTCGTCTTCGCCGCCCTGCTCGGGTATTTCGTGGTTCCGAGATCGCCCGACGGGTGGCGGGTCGTCCAGATCGTCAGCGCCTTGCCGATCCTGATGCTTCTCTGGTGGCGGCGATCGCTGCCGGAGTCTCCGCGCTGGCTCATCCAGCGAGGCCGATCGGCCGAGGCGACGGCGGAGGTGGAGCGGATCGAAGCCCGGCTGACGCAGGACGAGAGGTCGCGGCTGGCACGTCTGGACAACGTGGAGGTGCCTCGCGCCGCCGTCACCCAGGGCGGCACATTCGCGAAGAACCTGGCCGCCCTGTGGAGCGCCCCGATGGCGCGCACCACGCTCATGCTGTGGGTCCTCTGGATCGCGATCACCTTCTCGTACTACGGCTTCTTCACCTGGATTCCCACGCTGCTCGTGAAGCAGGGGATGACGATCACCAAGAGCTTCGGCTACAGCATCGTCATCTATCTGGCGCAGATCCCCGGCTACTACTCGGCCGCATTCGTCTCGGAAAAGCTCGATCGGAAATGGACGATCGTGGCGTACATGCTGCTCGGGGGGATGTCGGCCTATCTGATGTCCAACGCCAGGTCCGATGTGGCGATCACCCTGGCGGGATTCTCGCTCTCGTTCTTCATGAACGGCACCTATGCAGGGATTTACGCCTACACGCCGGAGCTGTATCCAACCTCGTTCCGGACGACGGGCATGGGCGTCGCCTCCGCCTTCGGGCGCATCGGCGGCCTGTCCGCGCCGATCGTCATCGGCCATACGTTCTCCCGGATCGGATTTGGCGGCGTCTTCGTCATCACGACGATCGCGCTGGTGGCCGGGGCGTTGGCAGTGGCTCTCCTGGGCATCGGCACCGCCGGCAAGAGCCTGGAGCAGATCACCCGGGAGCTGGAAGCCACGGCCGGCCGCCGCGGCGCGCCGCTTCCTTCACCCGGATCTTCCGGATGAGTGGTCCCGACTTGGTTCGATTTGACACGGCGACACGCCCGCGTCTTAGGTCACGTCCATGGGGGTGCCCGGAATCCTGGTCGGCTGCGCGGCTGCGGCGCTGCTTGCCCGCGGCGTCCTCGCGGGCGCTCCCGAGGGTGCCGTCGCAGGGAAGCCCGCGCGAGCCGGGCAGCACGACGTTCTTTTCGTCGCGAACGTCGTCGACGGGACCATCACACTGATCGACACGCAAAGCCTCGAGCGGCTTGGCGCGCTCAATGCCATTCCTGACGGCAAGACGCCGCAGGATCCGGCGCAGGCGGCCATCTATCCAGGACTGCTTGCGGCGCGAGGGCCCATCTACGCCTACGGCGTCAAAGTTGCGCCGGACGGAAGCCGCGTCTACGTATCGCGAGGCCATCTCGGCGACGTCGTCGCGATCGAGCTCGCCACCGGGAAGATCCTCTGGCGGTTCCAAACCAACAGCCGTCGCGCGGACCATACCGCGCTGTCCCCGGACGGCTCGCGCCTCTTCGTATCGGCTATTGCGGCGAACGAGGTCCAGGTACTCGACACGCAGTCGGGCAAGCTCGCCGGATCCTTCGTGGCGGGGACCCGGCCGCACGTCCTCTCGTTCACGCCCGACGGCAAGCACGTCTACAACGGCAGCCTCGGAATCGCGAGCCCGGAACTGCCGGGCTCGCGCTCCGGTCCGAAGCAGCTGACCGTGGCCGACGCGAAGACCCTGGAGGTGGTGCGCATCCTTCCTTTCGAGCGTGGCGTGCGTCCCTTCGCGTTCACGCCCAACGGCTCGCTGCTCTACGTGCAGTTCTCCGACGGCGACGGCTTCAGCGAAGTGAACCCTGTCACCGGTGCAATCCTGCGCACCAAGCGCCTGCCGGTCGTCGGAACGCCGAGCACCGACCCGAACGAGGCGCCGCATCACGGGATCGCCGTTTCGATGGACGGCAAGACCATCTGCGACGCGGCCAAGCTCTACGACTACATCGCGCTCGTCGATCGCGCCTCGTTCGAAACGCTGGCGACCATAGCCGTGCCGGGCGGCCTCCCAATCGAGGCGGAAAACAGCAGCGACGGCCGCTACTGCTTCGTGGCCAACCGGAACGGCAACACCGTCTCGGTGATTTCGTATGAGAGCCGCAGGGAAGTGCGCCGCATCCCGGCGGGTGTCGGCCCCCACGAGTTGACGGAAGCTTCAGTCCCTGAAGCGATCCTGCGGGCAGGCGGGTTTCTGAAGTGACGCCGCCGAGCTGCTGCTGAAATAACTTCTGTTTCGGTGCGTAAGAGGACTCGCGCTCCGGCCGACACAGGAAGGATGAAGAAGAAATATGAAGGTGCTAAGGCGCGTCGCATGGTGGAGCGCAGGCGCGATTACGCTCGCCTTGTTGGCGCTGCTCGTCGCCTACTGGACGTCGAGCAACACATGCTCCGATCGCAAGACCGCTGCTCAGGGCAACCAGATGAAAGCGATCGTCTATTGCGACTATGGTTCGCCGGACGTTCTCAAGGTCGAGGACATCGAAAAGCCGGCTCCAGGAGACGACCAGGTTCTGGTCAGGGTTCGCGCGGCTTCCGTCAATCCACTCGACTGGCATTACATGCGAGGCACGCCGTACTTCATGCGCCTGGGGGCCGGGCTGCGTAAACCAAAGGTCACACGACTGGGCGTCGACTTTGCAGGTACGGTCGAAGCGGTCGGCAGGAACGTCAATCGGTTCAAACCAGGTGATGAGGTTTTCGGCGGGAGGACCGGTGCGTTCGCGCAGTACGTGTTGGTTCGAGAGGATCGAGCAGTGGCGCTGAAGCCGGCCAACCTGACGTTCGAGCAGGCGGCTTCCGTGGGGGTCGCCGCAATCACGGCGTTGCAGGGTCTCCGCGACAAGGGACAGATTCAGCCGGGGCAGAAGGTCTTGATCAATGGCGCGTCGGGAGGCGTGGGTACGTTCGCCGTGCAGATCGCCAAGTCGTTCGGGGCAGACGTCACCGGCGTGTGCAGCACGAGAAACGTAGACATGGTCCGATCGATCGGCGCCGATCACGTCATCGATTACACCAAAGAGGATTTCACCAAGAGCACGGAACGCTACGACCTGATTCTCGACAACGTCGGGAACCATTCGTTGTTGGAATCGAGGCGCGTGCTGAATCCCAAAGGGAAATACATCATGGTCGGTGGACCGGCCGGCCGATGGATCGATCCTCTGCCTCGTGCGATCAGCGCGCTCGTGTTGTCCCGATTCGTGAGCCAGGACATCCGCCTGTTCCTGGCGGATCTGAATCAAGCGGACCTCAACATCCTGCGCGATCTCATGCAGGCCGGAAAGGTGACACCCGTCATCGACAGACGTTACAGGTTGAGTGAGATCCCCGAGGCGATCCGTTATCTGGAACAAGGACACGCTCGAGGAAAAGTAGTCATCACTTTGGAATGAGGTCACGGCACCCAGACGCGAGCGACCTCGAAAGCCCCGATCCCCAACAGCGCGGAGAGCGGGACCGTAACCAGCCAAGCGAGGATCATGTCTCGCACGGTCCGACCATTGGTCTGACCGGCCGCGCCGTTGACGCCGATGCCGATGATCGCCGCCGAGGCTACGTGCGTGGTCGACATCGGCAGTCCGAAGACCGCGCCGGCGCCGACCAGTGCAGCCGTCGTGGCGTTGGCGAGGAAGCCCTCGCGATGGTCCATCGGCGTCACTCTCTCAGCCAACACAACAGTCACACGCCGACCGCCAATGAAGCTGCCGACCACCATTCCAAGCGCCACGACACAGAAGAGCGTCTCGATTCCCTGCATCGCGCCCGCCAGTGAGGAAGCAACGAGCAGCAAGGCAACAATCTTGGGGGCGTCGTTCAGTGCCCGCGCAAAGCTCGTCGCACCGCTGGTGAGCCAATGGAGGTATTCGAGGCGGAGGCTCAACGCTTGAGGGACGCTGGCGGCGGCGCACTCCGCCGAAGTGGCCATGGTCAAGCGAAGTTGCTGCAATGCCGAGGTGAGCACGGGACGCCCCTCGCCTCGAGCGATAGCAGCGGCTTCGGGTGCCGGCTCGATCGCCACACACGCGCAATCCGCCAGCGCACGACGGCTGGCGCGAATGAGCGCGGACATCGTAGCGAGCGCGACCAGAGGGCTCGCGACGAGCGGCAGGGCGATCTTCTGCACCAACGTTCCCCAGCTCACTGCATGGGGACCGTATGCGACGAGCGCGACCCCCGCGAGAGAACCGACGATGGCGTGCGTGGTAGAGACAGGAAGCCCAGTGCGCGTCGCAAGGACCACCCAAACGCTAGCGCCAGAGATGATCGCAATGGCCGCCGCGAACGTCGGCGTCGTACCGGAGAGGAAGAGGCCGTTGCCGAAGGTCTGCACCATCGAACCCGCGAGCCGTGCGCCCGCCAGCGCCCCCAGTCCCGTGCAGAACGTCCCCCAGGCGAGTGCACCGCGATAACTCGTCGTCCCACTCCCCACCAGCGTCGCAATTCCCTTGGAGACGTCGTTCGAGCCGTTCACATACGCCAAGAATGCTCCCAGCCCGATGGCGAGAAGTGGCAATATTGGGGAGAAGCCGACCATGAGTCGTTCAGGATCTTCCTGGCGCCGCAAACGTCAAGCACCAACGGCAAGCTGTGCAGATCGGGAGTAGTTTGGTGACACCAACCAATCGCCGGGCCACCTCAGGGCTCCTTGCCTTTCTCGCCTGGCGCGGTTTGCGTAGCAGCCCCTTGACCCTCGTCGTGCTCGTCGGAGCCGTAGCCGCCGGCGTCGCCTTCCAGGTGCCCAACACTGCCAACATCCTGGGTTACGAGGCGGAGATGCTCGAGCAGGGCGTGAAATGCGGCTTCGGCGATGTGCGTCTCTACCCTCGACGGAGCCGCCGCATCGAAGCCGCAAAGGCCACGATGACCCGAGTCCGGGCTACGCCGGGCATCCACGCCGTCGATGCGATCCTGATTCTCCCCGCCGCCATCGGCCACGAGGGCCATTTCCAGAGCGTGGCGGCGCTCGCGGTCGACTCGCCAGACGGCCGTCAGCCCTTCCGTCTCGTCGAAGGACGGCTCCTCCCACCGGGCGACCGCGAGGGAATCCTGGTCGGGCGCGCACTCGCGCGTCGGCTCGGCGTGGGTGTCGGCGACAAGGTAGAGCTCCGCGTGGTCTTCGGCCGCAATGATCTCGACGAGGATGTGGGCCGCTACCGCCTCACGGTGCGCGGCCTGTTCGCCGGAACATTCACGGTCTGCGCGACCGACACGATCGTCGTCGACCGGCGTTTCGTCGCGGGCGAGCTCGGGGACCCTGAAGCCACCGACATGCTGCTCGTCTACTCCGACGATCCCGAGGGTGCTGGAGCGCTGGCGGCCCGGCTTGCCGGCGCATTTTCCTCCCTCGACGCCCGCAGCTGGACCGAGGACAGCGCCCTCCTGCGCAGCGCCATTCACGGCAGCGCAGCTGTCGCCGCCTCTTCGACTGCGATGGTACTTGTGGCTGTCGGTCTGCCGGTGGCTGCGCTCCTCTACATCCAGTCGATCAACCGCCGGCGACAAGTGGCGCTGATGGCGGCAATCGGGATCGGAGGGGCGGAGATATTCATCGTGTTCTTCCTGCAGGCTCTTTTCGTCGGGCTGACCGGCATCGCGCTCGGCTGTCCAATCGGCTACGGCCTGGTGCGCTACTTCCGCGCCCATCCAATCTTCGAGATGGAGCAGTTCGTGCTCCGCCCGGTCCTTGCAGCCCGAACGTTCGTCTGGCCCGCCCTCACCGTGCTCGCGGCGACGCTCATTTCCGGCGTCTACCCGGCTTGGCGTGCGGCGCGCATCGATCCGGCGGAAATTCTCCGCCGTGGCACATGAACGAGGCCGAGGTACTGCGCGCCGAGGGACTCACGCGGGTCCTCGGCGAGGTCACCGCCGTCGCAGGCGTATCGCTCACCATCGCGGCCGGCGAGTGGGTGTCGCTCGTCGGGCCCAGCGGTTGCGGGAAGACGACGCTGCTGCAGATGCTCGGGCTCCTCGATCGCCCGACTGCCGGACAGTTGCGACTGGCTGGAGTCGATCCCTGGAAGGGCACCGTCTCGGCGCGCACCCTGTTGCGCCGCGAGCGGATCGGGTTCGTATTCCAGGGCAACAACCTCATCGAGTATCTGACGGCGCGCGAGAACGTAGCGCTGCCCGCCTGGCGTCTCCTGGGGAGCCGCGGCGCTGCGCTCGCTGCCGCCGACGGGCTACTCGACAGGCTCGGTCTTTCCGCGCGGGCCGACACCCGCGCGGCTCTCCTCTCGATGGGCGAGGGGCAGCGCGTCGCGAGCGCGCGCGCCCTGGTCAACCGTCCCCAGGTGGTGCTCGCTGACGAGCCGACGGGCAATCTCGACAAAGCATCGGGGGAAATTGTGATGGCCGCGCTCGGAGAGGTGTGCGTGACCGGGTCTGCTCTGCTCGTCGTTACACACGACGTGGGGGTGGCGGCTCGCGCCAACCGGACCCTGACGATGTCCGACGGGCGAATACTCGACCGGTGATCCCGACGAGCAGTGGACTCCAACTCCTCAGAAGAGCGACCCAGGTCGCAATCAGAAGCCCGTTGCGTACGGTGAGGACGATCAGCCCGGAAAGTTCGAGGTGGGCGATGAAGGGGTAGCAGGCTGGATACTCGATCCGGGTCACGCCAAGGGCGAGCAAGTAGAGCAACCGGGCGGCGGAGCTGCTGGTGAAGAGAAATACCGGAAGGCCCCAAACGAGGTACTGCGGCGAAAGAACCGGTGAGGCTATCCAGATCCCGGCCATCGCGGTGGCGACTCCGTCGAAGAGCAGCGCTGGAGAGGGTCGCTCGACGGGGTACGTGCGCGCGGCCCACCAGGGAAAGAGCGCGCCGAGCAGCGCCATTGCCGGCACGAGCAGGCGGCACATCGATGCGACCCAGGGCGCTGATGCGCCGACCAGGTCTCGCGCGCCGGACTGTCGGGCGGTTTCGAGCGGCGAGCCGCTGAGGACCTCGATCCAGGCGACCGCCGTTGCTCCGACTGATTCGACCTGAAGCCCTCGACTGGACTGCAACTCCAGGGCGTGGAGGAACCCGCTCCAGCTGACCAACGCCGGCAGCGCGCAGGCGAAGAACCCCACGGTCAGGAATGCCAGGAGGGAAGTGAGGACCTCGCGATGGCGGCGCTGCGCGACCAGGGGCGCCAGGAACGCCGGGAAGAGCAGCGCCGGATAGACCTTCATTGCTGCTCCCGCGCCGAGCAGCAAGCCTGCCAGGATCCATCGATCGGTCAGCGCAGCCCAGAGAGCGACCGCGACGACGGCCGCTGCGAAGACGTCGAGACGTGTTTCCAGCGTCACTCCAACCAGGAAGAGTGCGCCGGCCGAGATCCAGAGATAGCGGTGGGCAGTATCTCGGTCGTCACTAGGGAGATGAGCCCGCAAGACCCAGCCGATGAACGCAATCGCAAGCGCGGCGAGTCCGGCGAAAGCGCCGAAGACGTACGGATAGAGAACGGGACGCGTGGTGATCAGGGCTGGCAAGACGATGGGAATGAGTGCCAGGGGCGGATACTGGAAGACGAAGTCCCGGTAGGGGAGAAGCCGCCGATTCTCGGAAGAGGCGGGAGCATGGAACGGGAGCAGGGGAATCGTGGCGTCGCTTTCCGCAAGGAGAAAGTCGAGGTCGGCCGGCTTCCCCAACATCAAGTTGGCCCAGGACAGATAAAGGTACTCATCTCCGTCACGAACGTGGTGGACGCGCAGGGCGGCGATCGGATCGGCGAGCGAAGCCCCAACGGGGTCGTGCAAGAACCGTTCGTAGAGGCGTTGCCGCTCTTCCGTGGAAAACTGTGCACGGTGGTAGCCCACGTGAAAGAAGGCGACCACCAGGACGTGCGGCCAGAACCGGAAAATCGCGCGCGCGACGGTTGATTTCACTCGTCGAGCCTGGATCCGCGGACTTCACGACGTCAACACCGAGACGTCTTTCGCAGCGCCGCAGCGACTTCCCGGCGGCTCCCCGGAATGGTACTGCTTCGGCACGCGCGGGGAGAGAGTGGGCATTCGCGAGCAGATCCGTCAGGCGCTCGAGGCAGATGCTGCCTCGGTGTGCAACCTGCACGCGCAGCACGACGCGGGCCACGAGGTGCTCGACTTCCTCGCCGGCTACGGCGCCATCTCGCTGGGGCACAACCACCCCGACGTGCGCGCGGCCGTCGAAGAGGTGCTGCAAGCGCGGCCGCCGCAATTCCTGCTCGTCGCTGCCCAGCCCTTGGCGGCCGAGCTGGCCCGCCGCCTCGCCGAGCTGGCGCCGGGCGGGCTCGATCTCTGCTTCTTCGCCTCGAGCGGATCGGAGGCGGTGGAAGGGGCAATGAAGCTCGCGCGGCTCGCGACGCGCAGGCCGCGCTTCGTGTCGGCCTTGCGCAGCTACCACGGGACGACGCTGGGCGCGCTCTCGGTGACCGGCAGCGAACGTCACAGGCGGCCGTTCCAACCGCTGCTGTCGGGCGCGGTCTTCGTGCCCTTCGGCGACGCCGGCGCGGTCGAGCGCGAGCTGCGCCGGCGCGACGTCGCTGCAGTGCTGCTCGAACCGATGCAAGGCGAAGGTGGCATGCGTCCGGCTCCCGACGGCTACCTGCCGGAAGTGGCTCGCCTCTGCCGCCGCTACGGCGCTCTTCTCGTCCTCGACGAAGTGCAAACCGGATTGGGCCGCTGTGGCCGCATGTTCGCCTGCGAGGAGGAGGCGGTCGAGCCAGACGTGCTGCTCCTCGCCAAGGGTCTGTCGGGCGGAATCGCGCCCATCTCCGCGCTGATCACCCGCCGCGGGCTCTGGGAGCGTGCCTACGGCACCCTGGATCGCTACGATTTGCACTGCAGCACGTTCGGCGGCGGAGCCGTGGCCTGCGCGGCCGCCATCGCGACGCTGGAGGTGATCCGGCGCGATGGTCTCGTCGAAGCGGCCGCACGGTACGGTGGATACCTGCGTGAGAAGATCGCAGCGGCGACCGCGGGGCACCCACTGGTGCGTGAAGTGCGTGGCCGCGGCCTGCTCTGGGGGATCGACTTGGATGCTCCGGCCGGGGGCATGGGCGAGGACCTCGTTGGGCAGTGGCTCGTGGTCGGCATGCTCGAGCGCGGTGTCCTCACGCAAGTTTGCGCGGACGCGACCGGCGTGGTGCGCGTGCAGCCGCCGCTCACCGTGACGCGCGAAGCCATCGATCGTTTCGCGCTGGCGCTGCAGCAGACCCTTGCGGAGCACGCCACGGGGCGCTGGTCCAGCGTTGCCGCAGCGGCGGCGCGCGCGGTCCGGAGCAGGGCGGCGCGCGCCTTCGGATAGGACACGGTTGATGGCGCAGATTCCGGTGGTCTCGAATGCGGCGGCAGCGGCGCGGTACGCATGGCGCGGCGGGCGGCTGCTGACAGGCTTTGTCCGCGAGCGGCCGATCCATTGCATCGTCCAGGTGTCGAATCGATGCAACCTGACCTGCGGGTTCTGCTCGTTCTGGGAGCGGCCAGCCCACCCGCGCGACGAGATGACCGTCGAGGACTTCGAGATCATCTCCGCCAAGCTCGCCGAGGGCGGCGCCATGGTGGTCTCGATCGAGGGAGGCGAGCCGTTGCTACGGCCCGACGCGGTCGCGATCGTTCGCGCCTTTGCTCGCTACCACCATCCAATCCTCTTCACCAACGGCTGGCGCGTCACCGAGTCGCTCGCGCGCGAGCTGTGGGACGCGGGACTCACCGAGATCGGCGTCTCCATCGACTACGCGACGCCCGAACGGCACGATGCCCACCGCGGTGCGAAGGGCACCTTTGCGACGGCGGTGCGGGCGCTCCGCATCCTGCGCGATGCCGCGCCGCACGGCAGCCGGCAGGTGACGATCATGACGGTGATCATGCGCGACAACGTCGAGGAGCTGGAATCGCTGCTCCGCCTCTCGCAGGAACACGGCGTCAGCCACCAGTGCACCTTGCTCTCCACGCACGGCGACGGGCGCGGCGAGTCGGGGTACACGATGCCCGCGCCAGGCCTGGGGGCGAAGCTGCTCGAGTTGAAGGCGCGCTATCCGCAGTTGATCACCTTCAGCGGCTACCTCGAGGCGCTCGATCGGTTCCTCGAGGGCAACGTGCGCACGCCTTGCTGGGCCGGCGAGCGCTTCCTCAACGTGGACCATCTCGGCGAGGTGTCGCCCTGCATCGAGAAGCTGCACCTGCGCGCCGGCAATCTGCGCCGCGAACCATGGTCGGTGATTGCCGAGAGGCTGCGCTCGTTCGAAGAGGTGCGCGGCTGCACCGACTGCTACACGTCGTGCCGCGGCTTCGTCGAGGAGATGAGTGGAATGCCCCACCTCCGGAGCTGGCGCGAGTTCTTCGGCGGGTTCGCCAGCGTGGCGACGCCGCGATGAGCGCGATGGGTCCGGGCTGCGGGCCTGGACGGCGCTAGATCAGCAGGCGGGCCCGGCGACCGGGAGTGCGCGCGTTGTCTTGCGCCCGAGCAGCGTCAGGGGAATGGCGCGATCCGTGGCGAGGAGCGCTTCCAGTATCAGTCGGTGGACCTCCGGGTGCGCCGGCAGCGCGCGATGCTGGTCGATGTGGACGAACCAGATGCGCGAGGGATCGAGGCCCGGAGCCGCGCCCAGGCTGCGCTCCGAAACGGACGAGTCGCCGGGCTCGAACGCGAACTCGAGGCGAGGGTCATCGGAGCGTGGATCGCATGGCGGGAAGGTCCCTCGCCCTCCGCTGACGATGCAGCGCGAGACCGTCGGAAGATGTCGCGCGCCGATGGCGAACGAATCGGGATGAGACGCGCTCTCGAGCGTACGATGCAGCCGGGCCGCTGCGTCGAGGCGGGCCTGGACGTCGCGGCAGCCGGCAGCGAGGCCGAGACGCGACCAGGTGCTTGCGTCGTAGAGATTGAGATCGAGCGGCTCACCGTCGTCGCTGACGAAAACCGGCTCGTCGGGATGTGGCAGCGCGTCCCACGACGTCTGGAAGCAAGCTACCGCCGAGCCAGCGAACGATTTCCCGAGCGGCGCCGGCTGGACACCTTCGGCGAGGTGCCAGAGAGCGGCGGCGGAGCCGCGGTGCGGAGTGCCGACGTAGATGACCCGGTGCACCGGGGCGGGGCCTTGCGCCAGCAGCCACCTCGTCGCCAATCCGCCGGTGGACATCCCCAGCAGATCGAACCGCTCCTCGCCGGCCCCGCGGAGCCGCGCCAGCGTCTCGCCGAGCTGCTGGCCGGCGTGGGCGATGCCTCCTCTCCAGTCGTACTCGACCACGTGCAGGTCCTCGCCAGGCACGTATCCGCCCACGTCGGCAAGGAAGCGGAGCAAGCCGCCGAACACGTCATAGTGGAGGAGCCCGGGCAGGATGGTGAACCCGTGCAGCAATCCGGCGGTGACGACGTCCGTCTCGTCACCCACGGCCGGGCCGAAGTACAACCTGCGCACGCCGCCCCAGAGGAGGCGCCCGCGCTGGTCCGCGAGGCGCGTGCCGAGGATGCTCGGCACGACGACCAGCGGGCAGCGGTCTCGTACGAGCCGCGCGCGGCGGCGCAGCAGGCGGATGCGCAGGCGGAGCTGCCGCGATCGTTCCACCAGCCGGTTGAGGAGCATCCGACGCCTTTCAGGCCGCGGTGGACGCGCTCGCCATCTTCGCGTGGACCAGGTTCACGAACGTCTGCACCGAGAAGAGGCTGAGGACCTGGCCCGGCCGCAGTCCGGGCTTGATGCGCGCCGTTGCTTCCGGCATCAACTGCCGCAGGCGCTCGAGGCCCGCCTCGGAAATGAACCCGCCGGGGGCGAATTCCTCCTCGCTCATGTCTCCCCGGGCGGCGCGCTCCATTTCGCCGCGGGTGATCTGGATGTGGAACTCGTGCTCCAGCTTGAACACGAGATCGAGGAAGTCGAGCGACTCCGCGCCCAGATCGGACATCAGCACCGAGTCGATCGACACCTCCGAAACGTCGCGCGCAAGCGCGTCGGCGACCAGCTCGCGCACCCGCTGCGCAACTTCGGTCATGGCTTCTCCTCGTGCCATCGGACCACTTGATCGAGCTGCTTGCGTTGCCGGGCCGGCGGCGACTCTTCCGGCCAACCCAGCGCCACCGCGCCGACCATGCGCCAGGGCGCGGCGATCCCGAGCAGCGCGTGGATCTGGTCGCGCGCGACCATCGGGCCGGCCATCCAGCACGAGCCCACGCCCTCCGCATTGGCCTGCAGCAGCAGCGCCATGATCGCGGCGCTGGTGGAGCAAAGCTCGGCCTGCATGGCGCTCGCCGTCGGCATCGCGGCCGGATCGCCGCCGCCGGACTCGATCAGCTGCGCGATCAGGTCCGGATAGGGCCGGTACTGCGGAATCACAATCGCCGCCGCGGTCTCGAGCGGCTCGAAGAAGAAGTCGCCGTAGCTCCCGAAATCCTCGGCATGGTGCCCGCGGCGGATGATCGCCTTCATCGCCTCCGTACGCTCACGGACGGCATCGACGATCCGCTGCCGGAGGTCGCGCGCGGTCACCACCGAGAACCTCCAGGGCTGGCGGTTGGTGCTCGACGGCGCGGTGATCGCTCCTTCGAGCACGCGCTCGAGAACGTCCCGTTCCAGGGCGCGCGCAGCGAAGACCCGTATGCTGCGTCGGCTCCGGAGCCACTCGAGATGCGCCTGACCGTTCATTCGAGCTTGAACCCTCCGTCGACGCTCCAGACCTGGCCGGTGACGTAGCTCGCCTCGTCGCCGCAGAGAAACGCGATGACGTTCGCCACCTCGCCGGGCGTGCCCGGGCGCCGCAAGAGAATACGCCGCCTCACCTCTTCCGGGGCAAGGGAGCGGATCTCTTCGCTCATCTTCGTCTCGATGACGCCGGGAGCAACGGCGTTGACGCGAATCCCACGAGGGGCGAGCTCGACGGCGAGCGCGCGCGTGAAGGATTCCACGCCGCCTTTCGAAGCGGCGTAATTGCTCTGGCCGCGCCCGGGACGCTGGGCCGCCACCGAGGAGACGTTGACGATCGCGCCGCGGCGTCGCGAAACCATGTGCCTCGCCACCTCCCGACACGCGTTCACTGCGCCGAGCAGGTTGACGCGGAGCACCTCTTCGAAATCGCCGGTTTCGCTCGCGCCCAGGAGCGTGTCGCGCACGACGCCGGCGGCGCAGACGAGCACGTCCGGAGGTCCGAGGGCGGCGGCGAGCTCGTCGACGATGCGCCTGACATCGCCGGCGGCGGTAACGTCGCCGCGCAGGAGCATGGCGCGCCCCGGGATGGCTTCGATCTCGCGGACCAGGGCGCTGGCCGCGTTCTCGGAACGGAAGTAGCCGATGCCGACCGTCATGCCGCGCCGGGCGAGCGCCAGCGCAGTCGCCGCGCCGATTCCTCCCGAGGCCCCAGTCACCAACGCGACGGTCATGCGACCTCCAGACGGACGGCGCTCGCAAGGCCGGGCGTGCCCGACGAGAGCAGCAGCGCGCTGCGGCCCGGCGCGGCACGTGGCGCGGTCACGGGAGCCAGCGGCCCTCCCGCCACGCGCCTCAGACCGGCGATCGGCGGAATCGAGCGGCGCCGCAGCAGTTCGATCCAGGCCGCGACCTGCGCAACCGGCGCA
>VBKO01000106.1 GCA_005888115.1 Deltaproteobacteria bacterium | reverse complement strand
AGCTCGAAGAGCGCCATCATCCGCAGACGCCGGTCGATGTGCAGGAACGCTCCCTTGAAGTCGCGCGGATCCTCGCGCAGCCGCCGCAAAATCGGCGCGTACCGCTTTCCCGCGGCCTGTGGCGCGCGCAGCTGCCACTCTCCCCAGTGTTCGCGCCAGAACGTCTTCACCTTCGCGTCGTCGCTACGGTCCAGCTCGCTGGGCGTGGCGAGGAATGCCTTGAGGGCCCCCTCCCAGTCGCCTCGCAGGAGATGCCGGGCGATGAATCCCTGGCCGTGCTTGAGGAAGCCGAAGCGCTGCGAATCGAAGTAGTTCACCACGCCCGTCCGCTCCACCTCCGCGGCGCTCTCCGCTACGCGCTCCGCTTCCTGGGGGGAGAGATCGCGGACCGTGACCTCGAACCGGTTGGCGGTGATGTTGCGCGAGCTGAGCGGCTGCCCGGCGCGGCCGATCAGCTTGAGCCGCAGGTCCCCCGACTGCAGCACTTCCGAATCGCCCAGCGCCCCTCCCAGGACGCCGACCAGCTGCTCGGTGCGGCCCTGCTTGTCCTTGAGCCCGCAGATCGACAGGTCGCGACGGCGGACCGCGAACTCCTTGCTGATCCGCTCCAGCGCCTGCAGGGTGGACACCTTCTGCTTGTCCATCCGGTAGACCCACACCGGCCCCTCCGCCTCGGGCTCGAACCGGTAGCCCTCGCGGACCACGAAGTCTTCCGGACGCTGCTTGATCTTCATCGCCGCGCGCGTACCAGAGCCCACATCCGGCGGCAACCGCGAAACTCGCCGCCTCGGGGCGCCATGGTAGGCTTTTCCGTCGGCCCTGGGGGGCGCCACGCTCGCGATGACAGCCTGTCCGGTCTGCTACCGCGATCTCGTTCCGGTCGGAGGGCGCTGCCCTGGTTGCGGAGCTGACCGCCCGGAGGATTCGCCGGCCTTTGCGCGGGCCGCGCCCCTGATCGACGACGAGCCGACCGGTCGCGGGCGCACGGAGCGCCGGCCGATAGCGCCCGCCCCGAGGCGCGCTCCAGCTGATGGAGTCGGCGGACCGCGCCTGATCCTGAAGGGGGCGGGCGACCCCGCCGAGTTCCCTCTCGGCGACGAGAACGTTTTGGGCCGCTCCACGCAGGCGACGGTCCGCCTCGCCGACCGCGAGGTCTCGCGCAAGCACAGCCAGATCGACCGCGAGGGGCAGGACTTCGTGCTGCGCGACCTGGGCTCCTCGAACGGCACCTTCCTGAACGGCCAGCGGATCTCCGGCCCGACCCGGCTGAAGGACGGCGACGAGGTGCTGATCGGCACCTCCAAGATGGAATTCCGCCTCGGCGCGGCGGAAGAGGGCAATGCCGAGATCGTCCACATGGAGCCCGCTGGCGCGCCGCTGGAAGGGATCGTGGCGCGCGTTCCGGCCAAGGCAAATTTCGCCCCGGTCGATCAGGTGCCCGACGTCCAGCAGCTCAAGCGCGATTACGAGCGGCTGCGCATCGGGCACGAGTTCAGCCGCTACGTGCGGCTGGAGCGCGACCTGAGCGAGTTGCTCTCGCGCATCCTCTCCATCGCCTTCGACCTCATCCCCGCCGACAGCGGGGTCATCTTGCTGCGGGATGCGGCCACGCAGGAGCTGGTCATCCAGTCGATGCGGCAGCGCAAGCCCGGGCAGGGCAAGGTGCTGGTCTCCGACACGTTGCTCAAGCAGGTGCAGGCGACGCGCCAGGGCGTCCTCACCAGCGACGCGATCAGCGACGAGCGGTTCGCCTCCAGCCAGTCCATCATCGCGCTCGGCGTGCGCAGCGCGATGGCGGTGCCGCTGCTCAGCGGGGACGAGGTGAAGGGGATCATGTTCCTCGACTCGCGCGAGCGGGTGGCGGCGTTCACCACCAAGGACCTGGAAGTGCTCAGCGCGATCGCCGCCCAGGCCTCGGTGGCGCTGGAGAACAGCGAGTACGCCCGCGCGCTGGAGCGCGAGGCCGAGCAGAGGGCACAGCTATCGCGCTTCCTTTCCCCCGCGCTGGTGGAGCAGGCGGCGCGCGGCGCGCTGGAGCTGGCGAAGGGCGGCCAGCTCACCGAGCTGACCATCCTCTTCAGCGACATCCGCGGCTTCACTTCGATGAGCGAGAAGCTGCCCGCGCAAGAAGTGGTCGAGGTGCTCAACGACTATTTCGAGCTGATGGTCGACGTCCTCTTCGAGCACGGCGGCATCCTCGACAAGTTCATCGGAGACGCCCTGATGGGCCTGTGGGGCGCCCCGGTGCGCAGGCCGGACGACGCGACGCGCGCGGTCCACGCCGCCGTCCAGATGCAGATGAAGCTCAAGGAGTTCAATGCCGAACGCATCGCCGACGGGAAGCCGCCCCTGCAGATCGGGATCGGGCTGCACACCGGTCAGGTGGTGGTCGGGAACATGGGCTCGTCGAAAGCGCTCAGCTACACGGCCATCGGCGACGGCGTGAACCTCGCCTCGCGCCTGTGCGGCGTGGCACGCGAGGAGATGATCGTCATCTCCGAGGAGTGCGCCGCCAAGGCGGGCAAGGAGAGGTTCGTGCTCGAGGGATTGCCGCCCCGCAACGTGAAGAACCGCGAGGCGCCGGTGCAGATCTGGAGCGTGAAGGGAATCCGCTGAGCGGTCGAGCGGCGACGTCAGACCCCTTTGCTAGGTTTGCTGGCGGTGGTGATGGCGCTGCGGCGTTTGCGGCCGTGCGCCTGGGGGGCGGGGGAATGGCGTTCAACGCGATTGTCTGGGTGGACAAGAAGGTCGGCCCGTGGAGCTGGATCCACGATGGTTCCCAGGGCCAGCCCTGGCCAGAGCCGAAGCAGCCCGCGCTGCTGGCCAACTGGTTCGACGGAGGGTGGAAGATCGTGGCCGCGCAGCAGATCGGGGCCGATCCGGCCGGCGACGATCTGCTGCTGCTGCTCCGGCACGACGGAGCGCCGCCGTAGCGCGCACGACCGTGTCGTCCATGCGCCGCGGCGGAAAACTTGCGCGATCCGATCGCGCGGTCAGACTCGCGGCCAATGCCGGGGACGCTCGCCGAGGAGAGGCCGCGCCCGACGCCGGGTGCGCTTCAGCGCTGTCCCAACTGCGAAGCGCGCACCGACGTGAGCGCGCACGTCGCCGGCGCGCTGGTCCGCTGCGCACGATGCGGCGTCCGGTTCGCGGTGCAGCGCCGCGAGGCGAGCTGGCCGGTGCGGGCGCGGAGTCCCGACGACCGGCTCCTCTGGGAAGAGCTGGCGGCGGTCGGGAATCCGAATTCCATCCCCGGCGCGGCGCCCACCTCCCTGGAGGTCGCGGCGGACGATGCGGGCGGCAACGAGCCGGGTGCCCAGGCGGCGGAGGTCGCCGTAGCGGCGCCGCCCAGGCCCCTGCCCTTTCCGCAGCTCGAGGGTTTCGCCTTGCACGAGCGCCTCGGGCAAGGCGGCATGGGGGAGGTCTACCGCGCCACCAGGCTCGCCGACGCGAGGCCGGTGGCGGTCAAGGTCCTCTCGGCGTCGCTTGCCGCGGTGCCCGACTACGTGCGCCGATTCGACCGCGAGGCCGCGGCGATGGCTCAGCTCGATCACCCCGGAATCGTGCGGCTCCTGTCGCGGGGGCGAAGTGGCCCTTACTTCTGGATCAGCATGGAGCTGATCGACGGCGTTTCGCTGCGCACCCACGCCTTCCAGGCCCGTCCCTCGGCGCGCGCCCTGGCGCGGTTGCTGACGCAGGTGGCGCACGCGCTCGCCTACGCGCATGCGCGCGCCGTGGTGCACCGCGACTTGAAGCCCGACAACGTGCTGGTGCTGCGCGATGGGCGTACCAAGATGCTCGACTTCGGCCTGGCCGGCCTGCACGCCGAAGGCGCCGAGGTGCTGACGCAGAGCAATGTCGCGATGGGCACCGCGAACTACATGGCGCCCGAGCAGCGCAAGGATGCCCGCCGCGCCGATCACCGCGCCGACCTGTACTCGTTCGGAGTCATGGCCTACGAGCTGCTCACCGGGGAGCTGCCGGTTGGCCGCTTCCAGCCCGTTTCCCGCCTGATCCCGGGCCTCGATCGGGCCTGGGATGCGCTGCTGGACAGGTGCCTCGAGCAGGATCCCTCGGCGCGGCCGCACAGCGCGCTCGAGCTGGCGCATGCGCTCGACACTCTCGCCGGGATCTCTCCTGCGCTGGAGCTGGCGCCTCGCACCAAGCGCCACTCGCGCCGTTCGCGGGTGTGGTCGTGGCTCGGCATCGGCGGTGGAATCGCGGTGGTGCTGGCGATCGCCGGACTCCGCGTGGCGCACGACCACGCGCGCACGCAGGCGTTCGCGGCCGCGTCGTTGCCCGCCGCGCGCGCGGAAGCCCGCATGGTGATCGGTCCGGCGCGGGTCTTCAAGAAGCAGCGGCGCTAGCCCGACGAGGCGGTGCCCGTACCCGGTTTTGCGGCGGGCTTCGTTCCCGCCCTGTTGCGATAGAACAGCACCACCGTCAGGCAGTGGAATTCATTGTCGCTGGACTGCGTCACGGTCCGGTCGACGATCTCCAGGTCGCTGTTCGCGCGAAGCCAGCGGTTCACCTGCTCGCCGAGATCGTCCCGCTCCTTGGCCTTGGTCGCCGAGAACACCTTCACGCCGGTGAACATCCCGCTTCCCCCGTCCGGTCTCTCGCTCGGCGAGCGATCGTTCCATCCGCGCTTGGGGATGTCAAATGACGGGCTTGCCGCGGGTGGCACGCGCCCCCACCGTTGGCGTGCGGGGATCCACCCGCACGGAGGCGGGATGGCGATGGGACGGGGAGGGGACGTGCGGCGCAAGCGCGAGCTGGCGGTGGAGTTCATCCGTCAGATCCGTGCGATGGAGCGCGACAAGCTGCACGCGCTGATCCTGGGCGAGGCGGGAGAGGAGCTGGCGCAATTCTTCCTGGCGTACGCGACCGACCTGATGGAGCGCGAGCCCGACCGCGCGGTCGAGAATGCCTCCAGCCTGCTGCTCATCGGTTACCTGATCCGCGCCTTCGAGGTGGAGCAGTCCGCGCCTGCGGTCGAGATCCGCCCCGCCTTTTTGCAGTAGCCTCCGAAGGTGCGGCGCTACGCTCTTGCTGGGCGGGACCGCATGGGAGGGCCGGCCGCTGGCAACCGGCCGTTTTCCGTTCCTGGCGTACCCGGTTCGCGATCGCCCGCGCCAGTAGCGTCGACGGGCTGCCCGCACTAGCTTGCGGCATGCCGCAGTCCGACCCCCACGGCCCGTTGGCTTCGCCGCGGGATGCGCTTGCGCGCCTGCTCGATGGGGTCCAGACATTGTTCCGCGAGCACCTCGCGCTCGCAAAGACCGAGCTGAAGGACGACCTTCGCCGCGCCGGCCGCGACGTCCTGCTCAGCGCCGCGGGACTGCCACCGCTGCTCGTGGGATACGTGCTGCTGATGGTTGCGCTCGCGCTTCTGCTCGCGCAGGCGATCCCCGGCTGGCTGGCATTCGCCCTGGTCGCTCTGGTGAACCTGATCGCCGGCGGCGCTCTCACGATCGCGTTCATGAACAAGGCCCGCCAGGAGAAGATTGCCCTGACGGGGACCGAAGAGGAGCTGCGGCGCGACAAGGAATGGCTCGCCACGCTGCGCGAGGGCTCCGCCCGGTCGCTCTCCCCGGCGCCGGCCGCGCCGCGCGCAGAGCCCGGGACGGCGCGCCCGGGGAGCGCATCGTTGCCTTCCGGAAAGGCTGGCGCCACCGCCGACCTGGGGCCCCGCACGCCGGGGCCCGCGCCGGGACAGCCCGTCGCGGGCGCCACCTCGACGCCGGACGGCGAGCCGATGACCGCGGAACGGAACGAGCCGCTCCGCCACTGACGCGGGAGGCAGCATGGCAGATGGGACCAGGGACCCGGCGGCCATCCGCGCCGGAATCGAACGCGCCCGGCAGGAGATCGAGCAGTCCGTTGCCGAGCTGCGCCAGGGCGTGGCCCAGTCGTTCGATTGGCGCCACATCGTGCGCCGGCACCCCGGCCCGGTGCTGGGTGGAGCCTTCGCGCTGGGCCTGTTGCTCGCGCGCTGGACGGTGAGGTGACCGCCATGGGCGAGGTCCGAGGAAACCAGGTGCAGGTGCCGGCGCCGGAGATCCGCGGCAGCGTTCCCGAGCGCGGCCTGGAGGCGTTCGGGCAAGGCATCGCGGCCGGCCGCGAATGGGCGCGCAAGACGACACAGCGAACGATGGACTGGATCGAGGGGCATCCCGGCGAGGCGCTGCTCATCGCCCTGGGCGCCGGGTTCCTGCTGGGACAGGTCTTTTTCCGCCGCAGGCCAGTGCCGGAAGAGGCCGAAGACTGAAGCTGCGGCGCCCTGGCGCGCGCGCGGAAGTTGCTCCCAGGCAGCGCGCACCGGCAGGATGCCCCGGTGCCTGCGGAGCTGCACCCGTTCCTCGTGCATTTCGCCGTCGGCCTGCTGGTTGCCGCGCCCGCGTGCGACGCGGCGGGGCTCATCTTCAGGCGCGAGGGGCTGCTGCACGCCGGACGCTGGAACACGCTCATCGGCACCGTCGCCGGTGGGCTCGCCACCCTGAGCGGCATCGCCGCCCGCGCCGAGCTCGGTGCGCACAGCGCGGCGGGAGAGGCCCTGCTCAACCTGCACAACGCGTTCGGCTATGTGATGCTCGTGCTGTGGGTGCCGGCGGCTCTGTGGCGGGCATTCTCGCGGCCGGCGTTGCCCGGCCGGTTTCGCACCGTGTACCTCGCACTGGCATTCGCCGGGGCGGCGGCGTGTACCGCCGAGACGCTCCTCGGGGCCGCCCTCGTGTACCGGCACGGAGTGGGTCTTTCGCCGGCGGCGCGGGCCGAACCCTTGCCCCGCCCGCCGACGTTGAGCGCGCCGGGCCGCTGATGCTGGCTTTCACGGGTGCCGCGCGACCACGACGGTATGGATGCCACCCCTCACGAAGAAATCGCCGACGACCTCCGCCCGGCGGGGTTTCAACGCGGCGACGAGGTCGTCCAGGATGCGGTTGGTCACCGCTTCGTGGAAGGCGCCTTCGTCGCGGAAGCTCCACAGGTAGAGCTTGAGGCTCTTCAGCTCCACGCAAAGCTTGTCGGGCGTGTACGAGATCTTGATGGTCGCGAAGTCGGGCTGCCCGGTCATCGGGCACACGCAGGTGAACTCAGGGCAATCGAAGCGGATCTCGTAGTCCCGCCGGGGACTTGGGTTCGGGAACGTCTCCAGCCGCTTCGCCGGTGAGGTCGCACGGCGCGCGGCCAGGTCGACCGGCGCGACCGCGAGCGCCTTCTTCGGCCTCTTCATCGACGCTCAAGTAGCATGGCGCGCAGGGGCGCGCACCGGGACGGGAGACTGATGCCGCATCGCGTCGTTGACTAGGCCTATGTGGGTAGAAGTACGCTCGCCTCCGTGCATCGGACCGTCTACGAGTTGCGGCGCACCCCGAACTGCAGTAGGAGACGCGGGCCATGACGAGAAAGGCCGACCCTCCCAGTCGCCGTCCGTCCCGCCGCAAGCCGCCCCGCCGGCCAGCTGTCCAGGGGCTTGCTCCACAGGCGACGCGGGCGTCGAAGGGCAGGGGGCTCGACGAGAAGCTGGATTGCGACTTCGGGCTTGCCTTCCAGGTCGTTCCCGCGCTCCGCCGCCCCCCGGACGCCTAGTCGCCGCCCCTTTTCAGCGGCGCTCGGAGTGCAGCCGGCCCTCCTTCTGATGGGTTGTCTCGTGGACAGTCGATGCCCACCGTCGTGCTCATGGCGACCACTAGCGCGGGCAATCAACCGTTCTCCAGGATTGTCGACTCCAGCAAGACTTCCTCGTGGTCCATCGGCATCCCCATCGCGATCGTCGTCGTCGTCGCGGTGGCGCTTCTCGCCTACTTCGCCGCCAAGGCTTCGCAGGCGCGCGAGCAGCTGGCCATGGCGGAGCAAGGCGCCCAGCAGCAGCAGCAGCAAGTCACGCAGATCCAGCAGCGCCTCGGCGTTCTCGACGCCGAGCTGAACCGGCTGCGCGATCCCGGCCGGACCACCGTCATCTTGCAGTCCGCGGCCACGGGCAAGCGGGGCAAGGTGGCGGGCGGCGCCTGGGGCGCGGCGACCTGGGGCGAGCAGACCGACGCGAAGTCGTGGATGCGCCTGAACGCCTACGGGCTCGCGCCGGCGCCGGGAGGGAAGGCCTATCAGTTCTGGTTCGTCTCGGCGTCCGGCGATTCCGTCCTGGCCGGGAAGCTCGAGCCGAACACCGAGGGCGGCGCATTCGTCGAGGGCAAGGACCTGCCCGGCGTCGACCAAGGCAAGATGGCGGTGGTCTCGCTCGACGACGAGAACGCGAAGACGCACGGGCAGCCGCTCTTCCAGGCCGAGCTGCCGAAGCTCACGCCCAGCCAGCACGCCGCTCCGCAGGCTCAGGCCGATGCGAAGCCGCGCGCCCAGGGCGAGCCGGCTGCGCAAACGCCGGCGAAGCCGCAGGCGCAGCCAGCGCCGCAGAAGTAGCTCGGCATCGCAGGCGTGCCGGCGGTGGTGCTTCCCGGAACCGTCGCCGGGCGTCGTTCGCGCGTCAGGGCACGCGTCGCCGCTCCTTGACCGGGGAAGCCCTCCCTCGTACGCTTGAGGCTCCTCCAAGCCGCCGGTTTTCCGCGCGAGAAGAGAAGCCATGGGCGAGGAAGCGACACCGAAGACCGAGATGATCAACCCCGCGCTCCTCGATGGGGTCTCCGCCAACTTCATCGTCAAGGGACCGTCCGGGGTGGAGAAGTCGTACCCGATGCGGCAGCTGGCCGTGACCATCGGCCGTTCCGATCACTGCGACATCTCGGTGAAGGACTCCTCGATGTCCGGCCGGCACGCCGAGATCAGCAAGATCAACGGCGAGATCAAAGTGCGCGACATGGGGTCCGCCAACGGCATCTACCTGAACGGCGAGCGCATCGAGGAAGGTGAGCTGTTCGACGGCGACGTGCTGCGCCTCGGCCAGACCTCCGTGCGCATCGACGTGGTGGGCGGGAGGAAGCGGGCCGAGGGCGGCCTTTCCGCCAAGCTGGTCGCGGCCATCGTCGGCGGCGTGCTGGTGCTCGCGGCGGGCGGCATCTTCGCGGGCCTCACCTTGAAGAAGCACGCGCAGCACAAGCGGGACGTCGCCAGCATCGCGAAGTTCGTCGGCGCCGCGCGCGAAGGCGAGAAATCGAAGCCGTGCGCCGCGGGCGTGGTGGTGGTGCAGGACGTGGCGAAGACGCTCAACTCGCTGGGCCGCATCAACCCGGCGAGCCCGCCCCGCGGCGAAGAGGCGCGGCGGATCGTCGGCGGGTACCGTGAGCTGGCCCAGAAGTACAACACTCTCGCCATCCAGGTGGCGCAGTTCGCCAGCAAGGACACCGAGAACGCCCAGACGCTGGCCAGCTTCTCGGAGCAGATCGCGGATTCCGAGCTCAAGGCGAAGGTGGGCGAGGCGCAGGAGCTGATCGACGCGCGCAGCCAGGTCACTTCCGGCTTCATCTCCAGCTGGAAGAAGCTCTCGCAAGCGACCGGGGCCTTCGCGGCCCAGGCTGACCAGGGGTTGCTGCAAGGGAACCGGGCGCTCTTGCCGCAGCTCGAGAAGGGCGTCCCGGGGAAGCCGCCGAGCGAGATCCTGATCGGCTGCAATCGC
>VBKO01000105.1 GCA_005888115.1 Deltaproteobacteria bacterium | reverse complement strand
CGCGTACTACCGGCTCGTCTTCCTGGACGGCTCCGCCGCCGACCTGGGCGACCTGCACCTCGACCTCACCGCCTTCTGGTTCGGGATCTCCGCCACGCGCGGGGTGGATCTCTCGGAGCCGCCGTTTCGCGAGCACGAGGCGCAGATCTCGTCGCCGACGCGCTACGCGGCCGCCCAGCGGCTGGGCGCCGAGATGCGTGGCGCGGGCGTGCAGGCTTGCCTGTACGTCTCCGCGCGCGCGGAGGGGCGGCGCCTGAACGTCGCGGTGTTCGAGAACGTCTTCGGTCCCGGCCGGCCGCTGCGCGAGGAGCCATGGAGCTGCATCGCCAACCGCTCGGGCGCGGAGTTCCGCGCGCGCAACCTGCTCGGCCCGGAGCGGCGGCAGGCCTTCGCCCGGGCGCAGTTCGAGGTGGCGGGGCGGCTCCCTGCGCCCGCGCTCGGCTGAGCTACTGTTTTGCCGCCTCCGGCTCCTTCTGCTGTCCCTTGAAGATGTCCTTGGGGATCATGCAGTGGACGCCCTTGCGCACGTCCACCACCTGGCTGACGCGGCAGTCGCCGACCATCGAGGCGAGACCGTAGGCCTTGGCGCGCTCGATGCCCTTCACGTTGGTGAGGAAATCCACCTCTTCGCGGACGGCGTTCACCATCGCCTTGTCCAGGCTCTCGTCGAAGCCCACGGTGATCCAGTGCGTCTTGGTCTCGATGCGCGGCCAGGTGAGCTTCATGTCCTTGCGGACGATCGGCTGCAGCCGGATCTCCTCGTAGGAGCATTCCAGCGCGGTCAGGTTCACCTCGCCGTTGCCTTGCAGGCAGTGCGAGTCGCCCGTCCAGATCAGCCCGCCCTTGAGGAAGACGGGGATGTAGATGGTCGAGCCTTCCTGCAGCTCGTTGATGTCCATGTTGGAGCCGTTCTTCCAGGGCCGGACGGTGCTCACCGGCGCCATCGGGTCCTTCGCGCCGCCCTTGCGCGGCGACGGATCGTCGGGGTCGATGCCCACCGCCAGCGTGCCGGGGAACGGCCGCAGCGGCAGCACGATGCCGGGCGCGAACTCGGCGCGCTTGTTCTTCACGTCCAGCTTGAAGAACTCGACGTGACCCTCGGGGAAGTCGGCCGCCAGCACGCCGATGGTGGGGAAGTCCTTGCCCGGAAGGTTGAAGTTCGTGCCGACGTCCTTGGGCACGATCTTGAGGATGCGGATCTGCATCACGTCGCCTGGCTCGGCGCCCTCGACGTAGATCGGTCCGGTGAGCGAGTGGGGCCCGCCGCCCGGATTCGCCTTGCGCAGCTCGACGATCTTCTCCATCGAGGTGCCCGGCTTGATCTGGTCCTTGGCGTGCATCAGCGTCTCGATGGAGACGGTGTCGCCCGACTGGATGGTGAGCTTGGGCGGCTCCTTTGGATCGAGCCAACCCCACTGCACGTTCTCCGGCGTGGCCTTGAGCACGTGGTGCTTTGCCGCCGCGGGAAGCGGAGCGGCGGCGACGGCGATCGATCCCAACAGCACAGCGCCTCGGAAGCGAAGACAAGCCATGCGTCACCCCTGCGCACCATTCTCCACCATCGCGCCCAAACTCGCACCTGGCGTCGGCCGGGTCGTTCCGTGCAGTGATTCCACGCAGCCGGGTAGTGGCGATCCGCGTACGCGCGGAGTTGACGTAATCTTTCTTATCAGACCTTTCCACACGTGCGGTTCCCCTTGCCCCGGGTCTCGTGATTCGTCGACTATCTCCGCCGCTGATGCTCCGCTCCCGGCTCGTTCCTGCGTTGGTCGTGGCCACCGCCGGATTCCTCCTCGTGCACGCGGCGATCTCCGGGTACGACCACGACGAGATCGTGCACCTGCACTCCGCCTGGCTGATCTGGAGCGGAGAGCGCCCCTACGCGGACTTCCTCGCGCAGCACCATCCAGCGGCCGCGTATCTCCTCGCTCCGCTGGCGCATGCGCTCGACGGACACCCGCACGCTCTCGTCTTCGCCGCGCGTTTCCTCGACCTGTTGCTACTCGCGGTGACGCTGCTGGCGTTCCACAGGATGGCGAGGAGGCTCGTCCGCGACCCCCGTTGGGCCGCCTGGGCGCTGCTCCTGCTCGGCGGATCCTTCTTCTTCCTTCGCAACTCCATTGAGGTGCGGCCCGATCCGTGGATGTGCGCGCTCGCGGCCGTCGCGCTCTGGCAGTGGACTACGTACCTGCGGGGTGGATCGCTGGCAGCGGCTGCGTGGGCCGGGCTCGCCCTCGGCGGATCGATCATGTTCCTGCAGAAGGCCTTCGCATTTGCCGCGTTGGTCGCGCTCGGCACGGCACTGTGGCTGGGGCGGGATGGCAAGAGCTGGAGGCGCGCCGCCCGCGGAGGCGCCGTGCTCGCAGCCTGCGCCGCCATTCCCGTCGGCGCGATGGCGATCTTCGTGTACCGGGCCGGCTTCTTCCGCGACTTCTGGTTCTGGAATTACACCTTCAATCGGTACTTCTACCTGAAGACGCATTTCACGGGCCCTTCGGCGTGGGCAGTGACCGGGGTCGCAGTCGCCGAGAACCCGCTACTCTGGTTGGCAGGCTTCGCGGGCCTGGCGATCGCGTTGCGACGGCGGCTGCGCGTCGAGCCGGAGATCGCGATCGCGAGCCTGGTCGTTTGCGGGCTCCTCGCTTCGTTGTTCCAGAGCCGCTGGCCGTTCAGCCACAACCTGCTCCTCCTGCAGCCGTGCCTGGCCCTCCTTGCGGTCGGCCCCTTGGAGAGGGCCGTCGAGGCGCCGCGGACCCGGACGGCGGTGCTCGTCGTCCTGACGCTGCTGACCGTGAAAGTGGGAGTGATGAGTCTCGTCTACACCGAAGGGGGCAGGTCCGCCGAGGTGCAACAGAGACTCCTCGCCGTGACCGGACCGGGCGATCCGCTCGCGGTGACGCCTCCCTACCATCCGATCTTCCGTCGCGACGCGTTCTTCTTCTGGTACGTGCCGCAGTACAACGTGGTCGCGTATCTCGCCTGCTGCCGCGAGGTGGGCTGTCCGCAAGGCAAGGTCGGGCGCGATCTGCGCGCTTGGGTCACCGCGCCGCCGCGTTTCGTTTACGTTCCCGCCGACGAGCCGAGCTGGGCGCCGTATGGCTTCGCAGAGCACCGGTCCGATTACCGGCTGGAACCCGACGGTGCCCTGTGGAAGCGCCGCACTCGAAACGAGCAGGCCGACGGTCCGCCCTCCGTCACGGTGTCCCACCCGGCGGAGTAGATGCAGGCAGCATGGACGCCTTGCTGGCAGAGGCTCCACGCGCCGCCATCACGATGGTGCTGCCGCGCCGGGCCAGGCTCGCGACGCTCACGGCGGGAAGGGCTGCCGCGCAGAGAGCGCCGGCGACGATCCAACTCGCCGCGAAGCCGCTGCCGCCGCGCCGGTGCGTCAGCGTCTCGTAGAGCTGATTCGGCTTCTTCGAGAGCGCGTTCAGGGTGCTCTGGCACCATCCGAAGACGTCGTACTCGACTTCGTGGTCCCACCTGCGCACGACCGACAGACCGCTGACCTCGAAGAGGCGCGCGAGCGATCGCGGACCGAAATGGAACAGGTGCCGTGGCACGTCGAGGTGGAACCAGGAGCGGCCGAACGCGCGCGCCTGCCATCCCGCGCTGTTGGGCACCGCTGCGATGATCGTCCCGCCGGGCTCCAGCATTGCGACCAGCTGGCGGAATGCGCCGCGCGGATCGGTGAGGTGCTCGAGGCTATGCCACAGGGTAATGCAGGCGTACGGTCCCGCGCCGCGCGCAGCCTCCAGCGTCTCGAACGCTTCGAACCCGGCCGCGCGGGCCAGTGCCGGATTCAGCTCGGTCCCCGCGACGCGCCATCCGAACCTGCGGGCCATCTGCAGGAACGTGCCTTCGCCACATCCGACGTCGAGGAGGCGGCGGCCCTGCGCGGCACCAGCGGCGCGGCGGACGCGCAGCGCGCGGCGCAAAGCACAATAGATGGCCGTCGGGCCGTGGCGCCCACCGTGGTACGTCGGACCGTAATATCGAGCCAGATCATCGGGCTGGGGATCGGTATGCCCCAGGCCGCAGCTTTGACAGACGAGCACCGCGAAGTGGTCCCCGGTGAGCGGATCGGTCGCGTCCGCGAGGCCCGGTCCAAGCGTTCCGCCGCATGCGTTGCAGCGCGCCTGACGCCGGATCGGGCCTGCGTCCTGACGAACGAGTGGATTCTGCTTGCGGCTCTGCATCCGGACGGTGGAAGCTGCCCGAGGCCGCCGTGCGGGTCAAGCAAGCTTCGAGCTGGCGGGCCTGCCGGTTGGAATCCATTTCGCCGGTGCGATGTGGTACTGACGCGCGGTGCAGCGGCCCGGCACCCGGCTCATCGCGCGCCTCACCGCGTTCAGCATCGCGCGCCCGTTCCTCACCCTGACCGGCGCGGCCGCCCTGGCGGCGGTGGCCATCTGGCTGGCGTCGGGCCTGGAGATCCGGTCCAGCTTCCAGGAGCTGCTCCCTTCGGACTTGCCGTCCGTGCGGCTCATCCAGGAGATGGTCAAGCGGGTCGGCGGCGACGGGACGGTCTTCGTCAACATCGAGGCGCTCGACGGCCCGCAGGGCCTTCCCGCCTGCGAGGCGCTCGCTCCGAAGCTGGCCGAGGAATTCCTCTCCATGGGTCCCGACCAGATCCGCGCGGTGGACTGGAACGTGAAGGGCATCGAGGGCTGGTACCTCGAGCACTGGCCGCTGCTCGTTCCCATCGAGGACTTGCGGCGGTCCCGCGACGCGATCCGCGCGGAGATCCGCAGGCGCATCATCGAGGCGAACCCGCTCGCGGTGCCGCTCGACGACGAGGAGGCGCCTCCTTCCAAGCCGGCCGGCGGCGATCCCGCCACCGACTGGCTCGACCCGAAGAAGCCGCTGCCCCGCGAGCAGATCCGGCAGCGTTTCGCCCGCTACGTGGACGGGTTCTACGTGCACCCCGACCGGCGCAGCCTGACCATCGTGGTGCGGCCCACCGGCACGAGCCTCGGGGTGGCCGAGGCGCGCGGCCTGCTCAACCGGATGCAGAAGGTGGTCGGCCGCCACGCGGCGGAGATCCAGGGTGGGCACCTGCGCGTCGGGTTCGCCGGCAGCTTCCCGCTCTTCGTGGCCGAGTACGAGGCGATCATCAACGACGTGAAGAACACCGCGCTCCTGGTCACCTCGCTGGTGCTGCTCTCCATCCTGGCGTTCTTCCGGGACCTCCGTTCCACGTTCGCGCTGGGTCTGGCGGTGCTCACCGCGGTCGCAGTCACCTTCGGCTTGACGCGCCTGATCATCGGCTACCTCAACACGCAGACCGCGTTCCTCGGCGCCATCGTGCTGGGGAACGGCATCAACTACGGCCTCATCTACCTGGCGCGGGTCAAACAGCTGCGCCGGCGCGGTGTCGAGCTGCTCCCCGCCTGCGTGGAGGGCGCGCAGAGCACGGCGGAGGCCACGCTGCTTGCCTCGGCGGCGACCAGCGTCTCGTTCGGCACGCTGATCATCGCGGCGAACCGAGGTTTCCGACACTTCGGGATCATCGGCGGCATGGGCATGCTGCTCTGCTGGATGGGGACCTTCCTGCTCGTCCCGGCGTTTCTCGCGGTGTACGAGAAAGCGCGGGGAGCGCCGAAGATCGTGCCGGGAGCAGCCGAGGAAGACCGCGCGCTGGTCCCTTTCCTGCGACGGCTGTTCGCCCGCCCCGGATTGATCGCGGGCTTCTTCGCCCTCGCCACCGCCGTCGCCCTCGTCGCCTTCTTCCGCGATCTGCCCGACGCCATGGAGCGCAACCTCGAGAACCTGAGCAACGATCCGCCGAAGGGCCAGCAGACGCTCTTGCGCGACCAGGACCGAGCGGGCACCTCGCTCGGCACGTCGACGGCCTCGGTGCTCGCGCTGCTCGACTCGTGGCCCGAGGCGGACAAATTCTGCGACGGGATCCGCAGGCGAGCGCAGCAGCCGGAGTACTCGAAGTTGATCGAGAGCTGCAACAGCCTCTCGATGGTGGTCCCGCGCCCCGACCAGCAGCCACAAAAGCTCGAAGCCATTCGCGAAATCGCGGTCGAGCTGGGCGGACGCGTGCTTTCGCGCCTGCCTGCCGATCTGCGCGCGCGGGTGGACGAGGTGCGCGGCGAGCTCACCGCGCAGCGGCCGGTCAAGCTCGAAGAGGCGCCGGCGAGCCTGCTGGACAAGTTCCGCGAGCGCGACGGATCGATCGGCAAGCTGGCCCAGGTGGTCGCGCGCCCCGACGCCAAGCTGGAGCTGGCGCCCAACCTGGAGGCGTTCGTCCGGGGTGTGCGCAACGTGCCCGTCGACGGCAAACGGGTGGACGCGACCGGCGAGAACGTCATCTTCGCCGATCTGCTGACCGACATCGACAAGGAAGGCCCGCGCACCACCCTGCTCTCCTTCGCCGGCGTGTTCCTGCTGGTGATCGTCTTCTTCCGCCACGTGCGGACCAGCGTCGAGGTGCTGGGATCGCTGACCGTCGGTGTGGCCCTGATGAGCGGAGTGGCGGCGCTCCTCCACCTCAAGATCAATTTCTTCAACTTCATCGTCTATCCGATCACCTTCGGCATCGCGGTCGACTACGGGGCGAACGTGGCGGCACGCGTGCGCGAGCGTGGCCGCGTCCTCGAGGCGCTGGCGGAGGTGGGCCCCGCGGTTGCGCTGTGCTCCTGGACGTCGATCATCGGCTACGGGTCGCTGCTCATCTCGGCCAATCGCGCCCTGCGCAGCTTCGGCGAGTACGCGATGATCGGCGAGGTGACGACGATCCTCACGGCGCTGGTGCTCCTGCCGGCCCTTCTCATCATCGCCGAGCGGCAGCGCGGACTGGCCGCGGCGGAGGCGGCCGGCGCGGAGCGTCAGCCGGGCGGCTGAAGGCCGGCGTTCTCCGGCTGCGCGGCGGGCTGGCGGTACCACCACGCGATCCCCAAGAGGAACGCGCTCGCGACCAGGCACGCGCCGATGCGCGCGCCGACGGAGGCGAGCTGGAACGCGCCGTGGATGGCGAGCCCCGATGCAGCGAGCGCCAACACGAGACCGATCTGCCGGAGCCGGATCAGGTCGCGGGCGCGCCCGAGGCCGACCGAGGCGACGCTGCAAACCGCGTAGTAGGTGACCAGCAGCAGCGTCGATGCGGACGGACCGACGGCGAACGCAAGCTCCTGGTGGAACCAGAGGAAGAGAAAGCCGAAGGCGGCGGCGCGCGCGTCCGAGCGCCGCGTGAGGCGGATGGCGACCGCCCAGGCGACAGCGACCGCCGCGGCGGCCGCAGACTCTCGCGTGGCAAACGGGACGTACTGGTACGCGGGTCGGACGGTGACGAGGCCGAGGACCCAGAGCGCCGCTCCGGCGAGAGAGAGGAACGGTGCCCAGCTCCAGGTCCGGCTCGGCACCGCGCGCGCGATCAGCGCCGCCAGCACCGAGACCCAGGCCAGCGCCGCCGGGGCCGCGATGGGTGAGTCGCGCAGCTCGATCAGCGTGGCGGTCACCGCCGCGGCCCAGGCGACCGCAGCCAGCGCATCCCGGAGCGGCGATTCGGGCCGCCGGGCCGCGGTCGCGAGCAGAAGCCCCGCGGCGAGCCCAGCCGCGGCGCCACCGCCGGCGGGACTCCCTTCGAGTGAGACGAGGAGGACTGCAAGGAATCCGCCCGGAAGGAGGGCTCCGTCCACCCAGTCGCACAGCCCGGAAGGCGCCTCGCCGAATCCGTCGAGCAATCGTCCCGGCGGGTCGGTGTCGGCGCGATCGAGGAGCGCGAGCCACGCGATCCCGGCCACCGCGAAGATTGCCGTGCGCGCCAGGGGTGGCAGGAACGGCTCGAGCACGCCGCGGAAGGCGGCGACCATGCCGAGGAGGCCGAGCGTCCTCAGGCGCGGGCGAAGCGTGTCGCCCTGCGCGAACGGAAGCGTCCCACCGAACGCCGCGACGAACGGGAGCCCGAGCGCGAGCCAGCCTCCATGCTGCGCCGCCGGCATCGTGCCCAGCGCGAGCACGAAGAGCGCCGCCGCCGCCGCGAACACCTGGCCGCCGACGCGCCACTCGCGCGCGCCGAGCGCCGAGCCTCCCGCCACCAGGACGGCCGCCGCGTAGCCGGCGAGCATCGGCGCGGTCCCGTGTCCTCCCGTGCTGGTGACGAACGGGGCCAGCGCCGCGCCGCCGAACCCGATGCACCAGAGCGGCTCGTCGCGCTCCCGCAAGGCGAAGGCCGCCAGGCCGACCGAGGCGACCGCGGAGAACGCGAGCGCCACGGGCGCCGGCACCAGGCGGAGCCCGGGCCCCGCCGCCCAGGCGCAGACGTGCGCGGTGGCCAGCGCGATCCCGAGCAGGGCATCGCCGAACGGGCGATGTCGGGGACGGACGCGGATCCCCCAGAGCGAAAGACCAGCCGCACCGGCGAGCCCCAGGGCGACTCGGACGGAAGGCCCCAGCCAGCCCCTCGCGGCCGCCCAGCTGAGGAACATGCCGGCGGCGGCGAGCACCAGGACCGCGGCCAGGGCCAGCATCCCGTACCGGCCGACCACCACCTCGAGGCTGACCCGAGGCTTCGTCGGGGAAGGACCGCCGCGCAAGGGCCGATCGACCGATGACGGGGCGGCGCGCGGCGGCCGCGGAGCAAAGACCGTTTCCCGAGGTCCCGCGTCCACTTGCCTGCGCACCTCGCCGAGCTCCTCGCGGACCTCGTCCAGGCGCCGCTCGAGCGCGGAGATGCGCGAAAGCAGATCGCCGCGGCGGTCGTCCGGGTTCCCCACCCTCCGAGGTTGAGGCAGGCACCGGAGGCCGGTCAACTTACTGGAGCGCGCGCTCCACCGCCCTGCTCACGTCGTACAGCAGCGCACCCCGCTCGGTGACGGGCATTGCGGTCGCGGGCATGCGCGAGCGGCGCAGCATGCGGTTGTAGGCGATCTCCGCGATGGGGCGGAGATGGAAAGCGTCGTGCAGGTTGTACTCGAGCAGCCTGCGCAGCGCGGCGGGGTCGCCCTCCCGCTGGGCGCGCCAAAGCCACACTGCATCGGTCCCGGACAGCGGCGCCAGGTGGGGTGGCCGGTGCAGCCCCAGCCGCGGCTCGATCTGCTTGAGGCCGCCTGCCTCGCCGAGCCGTCGCAGGAGGATGCAGAGGTCCACGTGCGCGGCCGGCGGCTGCCATCCGGGGAAGAGCTTCCGTAGATGAGGCAGGTCGAACGCGGTTCCGTTGAACGTCACCACCGCGCGCCAGCGCGCGGCGCGGTGCGGGAACTCGTGGAGATCGCGGCCCCGCACGAAGGAGCGCGGACCCTCCGCGTCGAGGACCCCGATCACGGTCACCTCTTCCGCGGTCTCGACGTCCACGAACCCGGCCTGGTCGACGAGGTGGGGCAACAGCCGCCAGTGCTCCGTCTCCGGAAGGGCGCGCGCGAAGAAATCCAGGTCGTCCGCGGCGAGGTGGGCGCGGCTCTCGGTCACTCCGGCGCGCAGCTTCACGTCCAGCCGCTGGGCCAGGACCATGCCCTCGGGCAGCGCGTCCCAGCTCCCCACGCCCTGCATCCACAGCTGCCGCTCGCGCATCGGGCCGATTCCGCGGATGTGCCGGAACGACGCCGTCAGCACGGTTCCTCCGCGAGCTTGGTGAGCACGGGAACGTCCGCCTCGCAAAAGCGCAACCCTGGAAGCAACCGGCGCGGAACCCAGCGGATCTCCTCCGCGGTCAGCGCCCGCGGCTGCTCGTGCTCGTGCAGCCGCGCCCGGTACAGCGCCAGCTCGACGTCCAGGTCGGGATAGATGTGCTCCAGCCGCTCGTAGAGCTCGCCCACCTGCACGCGAACCCCCAGCTCCTCGCGCAGCTCCCTGGCCAGAGCGGCACGCTCCCCTTCCCCGGCCTCCACCTTGCCACCCGGAAACTCCCACAACCCTGCCCGCTCGCCCTTCTCCTTGCGGCGTGCGACCAGCACCTCGCCGCCGCGCTCGGAATCCGGAGCCGGGATCGAACGCGCCTCGCGTCCGCCCGGTCACGGCGTCGACCGCGATCAACGGGCCGCGGTCGAGCGAGAGCAGCAGCAGCCCGCCGCTCACCGCCCCCGGCGTCGCGTATCGATCGTTGCCGAGGTTGAGCTTCCACAGCACCTTGCCGTCGGCGCGGCCGAGCGCGACGAGCGCGCCCTTCCCGCTCGCGTACACGCGCGGTCCGTCCACCAGCACGTGGTTTGCGCCAGGCAGCGGCGCCGTCCACAGCGGGTTCCCGGTCGCCGCGTCGAGCGCCACCACTCCCACCTTGCTGCTCGCGACGTAGACGCGGGCCTCCTCGTCGGGCGCCTGCAGATCGTCGACGTCCAGGTAGTCGCCCGTGCCGCTCACCGGGCGCACCCACCGGGCCACGCCGTCGGCGGGACCGAGCGCGACCAGCGATCCGTCGGCGAAGCCGGCGAAGACGCTTCCGTGCGAGACGCGCGGCCGCGAATTGCCGCGGATGGTGAAACCGGCGGGAGGGTCGCGGTGGAACTTCCACAGGCTCTTGCCCGTCTCGGCGTCCACTCCCGTGACCGACTCTTCGCTCGACATGACGTACAAGCGCCCGCCGGACAGTGTCGGCGTGGTGGTCAGCTCCTCGTGCAGGTCGCTGGACCAGCGCACCTCGCCCGTGATCCGGTTGAGCGCGGTGAGCTTGCCGTCGGCCGACGCGACGTACAGCGTGTCGCGGTCGAGCAGCGGCGCCGCCAGCACCGACCCACCGGCCCGCCAGGACCAGGCGGTGCGTCCGTGGAAGCGACAGCGCACCCAGCCGTCGTTGGTCCCCACGTACAGCCGGCTCCCGGCATCATCGAGCACCGGCGTGGCGGTCTCGCGCGGCTGGAACGGAAGCTCGCGCTGCGGCACGAGGCGGACCATGTCGCCGATGAAGAACGCGCGCTCGCTCTGCGCAGGCGCCGCGCGCGCGAGCGGTCCGTGCGAGAGCGGCGAGAACGCGAACGCCAGGACCGCCGCAGCGAGCATCTACTTCTTGCCCTTGGTCGCCGGAGCGGCGCGTTTGCCGGTCTGCGGGGCCGGAGCCCGCGGCGCGCCGGCCGGCGGGAGCGAGGACAGCTCGAGGCGCATGTTCGCTTCCATGGCCACCGGGTCCTTCGCGTACTCCTTTGCCACCTGCTCGAGCTGCTGCTTCGCTTCCGGCTTTCCCGCCACCAGGGCGATGCGGGCTTCCTGGAACGCGGCGCGCTCGGGGGCGCCGTCGCCCGCGAGCCGGGCGAACGCGCCTCGTGCCTCCTCGAGCTTTCCCTGCGCCTCGAGCGCGTACCCGACGGACTCCTGCGCCAGCGCCCTGAGCGGGTGTCCTCCCGGCGCATCGTCGAGGAACGCCTGCAGCGCGGCCTGCGCGCCGGCGGCGTCGCCCGCTTTCAGCTTGATGAATCCGATCTGGGCC
>VBKO01000485.1:2710-4140 GCA_005888115.1 Deltaproteobacteria bacterium | reverse complement strand
AGCCGACCCCCGCCACCTGCGGATCGGTGAAGGCGGTATAGGGGATGTGGCGCCCCTTGCGCCCGCGCCGTGAACGGCCGAGGAGAAGGTCGAAGAGGATGCGGTGATCGTCCCAGGCCGTATGCGTGAACTGCGGCTGGCCGATCACGTCGCCCACGGCGTACGTCCCCGGCGCGCTGGTGCGGTACTCGTCGTCCGCTACGATGAAACCTTTCGCGTCGAGCGCGACGCCCCCGGCCTGGCATCCGAGGTCGTCGGTGTTCGGCCGCCGGCCGGTCGCGACCAATAGATGTGAGCCGCGCAGCTCCCTTCCACCCGAGAGCCGCAGCGCGATGCGGCCCGCCTCGCCCGAGACCCCTTCGACTCCCGCGCCCAGCTCGAGACCGATGCCCTCGTCGCGGAACACCGATTCCAGCGCCGAGGAGATCTCCGGATCCTCCCAGCACCAGGAGATGCGAAGGCAGCTCGCGCAGCTGCATGACCGTCTCGTAGCTCAACCAAGCAACTTTTCCGAGGCCGTCGAGAGGCGGCGCGGTGGGGCGAGCGCCCACGTCGAGCACCACGATGTCAGCCGTGTGGGTCTCGCCCGCCACCTCGATGCGCCGCTCGCCGGTAAACCGCGCCTGGCCGTGAACCAGGGTGACCCGATCGCCGCCTTCGCGAAGGCGTTTTTCCGCTCCCTCGCGCCATCTGCGGACGATCGCGTCCTTGCGGTCGACGATGGCCGGCAGGTCGACCTGCACGGGCCCTGCGCGCACTCCCAGCCGCGCCGACGTCCTCGCCACGTGCGCCGCGCGTGCGCTGGCGATCATGGTCTTGGTCGGCGTGCAGCCCGTGTTGACGCAGGTGCCGCCCAGCTCGCCACGCTCGGCGAGCAGGACCTGTTTGCCGGCGCGCGCGAGGCGTGCCGCCAGCGGGATCCCTGCCTGGCCGCTTCCGACAATGATGACGTCGACCTTCATGCCGCTTCTCCTCGCTCAATCGGGCCCCGCATCCGAGGCGCAGGTGCGGAAGCCCGCCAGCACGTCACGCCGATCCGGCGGATAGAAGTTCCGCCAGGTGTTGCGGAGCAGGCGCCCGCGGGTCGCCCAGCAGCCCCCACGCAAGACCTTGTGGGGCGTCGCGAACCAAGGCTCCGAATACTCCTTGTAGGGATCCACGACGAACCCGGGGTAGGGCTGGAAGTCGCTCGCGGTCCACTCCCACACGTTTCCGATCATCTGGCGGCAGCCGTACGCGCTGTCGCCCTGGGGATGGCACCCGACCTCGACCGGTCCGCCCGCGCGACCGTCCAGGTTGGCGCGGGCATCGTCCGGCGGATCGTTTCCCCAGGGGAACCGGCGCTTGCGCGGCGTGGCGGCAGCGAGCTCCCACTCCGGTTCGCTGGGAAGCCGTCGTCCCGCCCAGCGGCAATAGGCTTCCGCCTCGAA
>VBKO01000485.1:0-2645 GCA_005888115.1 Deltaproteobacteria bacterium | reverse complement strand
GACGAAGGCGGCGAACTGCTCGTTGGTCACCGGCGCGCGCGCGATCCGGAACGGCGCTACCTCCACCGGGTGCGCCCATTTCTCGTTGTCGAAGACGAAAGGCTCGTCGCCCGTCGCGCCCAGCAGGAACGGTCCGCCCGGCACCTCGACGTCGCCTGGCAGCGGCCCGCCTGCCGGAGCCGGACGGCCCGCGGGAAAGGCGGGCGCGCGATAGCCGAGCGTCTGGCGCGTATACGTGAAGGCTTCGTCGTGCATGTCCTCGTGGAAGAGCGCGAGTCGATGGAAATAGGCGGCGCGATCGGGCGCCGTTCCCAGCGTTTCCAGGGCGGCGCCGAGCACCCGCTCGAGGTAGGCGAGCACGGCGGGACGGGTGAGGAGCGGCAGGTCCCAGCGGGTGTCATGCGCCACCTTCGCCGAGTCGTAGAGCGCATCGCCGTCCGGCAGCTCCGGCGGGCGCCCCCGTGCGTGGCGGAGCGTCCAGAATTCCTGGAACCAGCCGAGGTGGCCGACCTCCCACAGCAGCGGGTTCACGATCGGCAGCCGCGGACCGATCCACTGCCCGTCGTCCAGGTCCTGGACCAGGAGCAGCGTGCGGGCGCGCGCGTCGCGAAGCTCTGCCGCGAGTGGATCCGCCACGCCGGCGAGCATACTCTCGGCTGCCGTGCGCGTCGCTCTCGTCTGCCCTGCGCCGCCGGGGTCGCGGCTCGGCAACCGCATCACCGCGCTTCGCTGGCGGAGGATGCTGCGCGAGATGGGCCACCGCGCGTTCATCGTGCAGCCAGGGCCGGCGCCCGCCGCCGACGTCCTGTTCGCGCTCCATGCCCGGAGGTCCGCCGAATCCGTCCGCAGCGCACATGAGCAGCGGCCGGGAACCAAGATCGTCGTCGCGCTCACCGGCACGGACCTGTACCGGGACGTCCACGTCGACGCTTCGGCCCGGCGCTCGCTCGAGCTGGCCGATCGGCTGGTGGTGCTGCACGACGGGGCCACCGCCGAGCTGGCTCCCCGGCTGCTTCCAAAGGTCTACGTCGTTCCCCAATCGGCGCCCGCGATGCGAAAGCTGCCGCCGCTGCGCCGGTGGTTCGAGGTGCTGGTCGTCGCGCACCTGCGCCCGGAGAAGGATCCGCTGCGCACCGCGCAGGCTGCGCGGGAGCTGGACGGCGTGTCGCGCATCCGGGTGGTGCACGCCGGCGCCGCGCTCTCCGCGCAGATGCGCAGGGCGGCCGCCGCGGAAATGCGCTCCAATCCGCGCTACCTCTGGTTCGGCGAGCTGCCGGGATGGAAGGCGCGGCGCCTGATTGCGCGCGCGCGGGTGCTCTCGATTACCTCGGAAATGGAGGGGGGAGCGAACGTCCTCTCGGAGGCGGTGGCGGCGGGAACCCCCGTGCTCGCCTCGCGCATCCCGGCCATGTGCGCCATCCTGGGCGCCGGCTATCCGGGCCTCTTCCCGGTCGGCGACACGCGCGCGCTCGCCCGGCTCCTGCGGCGCGCCGAGAAGGACGCGCGCTTCCTCTCGGACCTGCGCCGCCGCTGCATCGCCGTGCGCCCCAGGCTCTCGCCGGCCAAGGAGAAGGCGGCGCTGCGCGCCGTCCTGGCCGGCCTGGCTTGACGTTCCTGCGCAAGAAGTACGACACCACCGTTGTCGACCGCAGGCATGGTCACGTATGCTGGCGCCCGCAGCAGGATGGAGCGCGGAAATGGCTCAGAAGCCGCTGGCCGCGATCGGGCAGACGCTCCGCGGGATTTCCGCCGCCCTCCGGGCCCGGGCGAGAATCGTCTGGGGCGTCACCGCGGCCGTGTTCGTCTTCAACCTGGCCGCGCCGGTCGCCATCCTCTCGATCGCCCGCAAGCCGGTCGATTTCTTCACCTGGAACCCCTGGCTCTCGCGGTTGCCGGAATACCTCCGGTCGGAACAGCCCCTCTCGGACAAGCTCTCGTTCCTCTCCAACATGGCCATCGCCTGGTTGAGCTCGGACAACGGCGTCGAGGGCATCGAGTGGGGATTCATCATCGACGTCCCGACCGTGGTGCGGATCCTGCTCACCTCGCTCGTGTTCGGTTCGTACTTCGCGCTCTGGTCCTATCGGCGAGGCCTGGGCGCCGCCTGCGCGCCGGGCTTCAAGGCAGCGCGCCCGGCCGGCGTCGCCGGAGCATTGACGAGCGTGTTCGGTCTCACCACCGGCCCCTGCACGCTGGCGGGCTGCGGCGTCCCCGTGCTGCCGATCGTCGGGCTGGCATTCACCGGCCTTTCCAGCGGGACGCTCACCCTCTTCACGACGCTGTCGCGGATCAGCATCGCCGTCGTCCTCTCCGCCATGGCGGTCGCGGTGCTGTGGTTCGGCTGGCAAGTCGGACGCGCGCCGGGCGGCGGCGCGTTGCCGCCGCTCGGGCAATCAGGTCAGGGGACGAGTCCGAAGACCGCTAGCCGGCTGAGCGCGCCGACGTAGACCTTCCCATTCGCCACGGTGGGGATGGTGAATTTCGCAAGAGCGTCGGTCAGAGCGCCGCTGTACAGCTGCTTGGTGAGGTCCGCGGCGTCATACGCATGCAAGACGCCGGGGCCGCCAGCGGGTCGCTCCGCGCACCAGAGGATTGCGTTGCTCGTGCCGTTCGCCGAGACCGCCATCATGGCGCCAGGGAAGTTG
>VBKO01000484.1 GCA_005888115.1 Deltaproteobacteria bacterium | reverse complement strand
ACGGTGGCGCTCGCGGCGGCCGGTTTGTAGGCCGGGTTCGCAGCCGCGACGATCGCGGGGACGGCAGCCGCGTTCCCCGCGGTCGATGCAGCCGCCAGCCCGGCCGTCCCGTTTCCGCCCGTCAGGCGATCGGTGAAGAAGAGCACGATGCCGGTCACCACGACTACGAAGATGCCCAGACCGACGCCGAGGAGCCCGGCCTTCCAGACGGTCTTGAGGTCGATGTTGGCGCCGAGCGCCAAAGCGAAGAACGGGATCAGCACCGGCACCGCGGGCGAGAGGAAGGCTTTCATTTGCCGATCGAAGTTCCCCAGCAGCATGCCCACGGCCAGCGGCAGGATGGCGCCCACCAGGGCCGGCCAGGGGAACGCGGACAGCCCGGCGACGCCGAGCGTGACCATGGTGAGGAACGGGCCCGACTCGATGCTCATGATGGAGTACGCGGCGACGTCGCGCGGCTTGCCGAACTGCCCCATGAGCGCCATGTACAGGCCGCCGTTAGTGTCGTTCATCGCCGCGACGACGGCCAGCGTGGAGATGCCGGCCAGGACGCCGTTGGGCACTGGCGCCTCGCCCAGCAGGCGGCCGAGCAGGATTCCGACGGCGATCGCGGAAGCGACCTTGGCGGCGAACAGCGCCCCGCCCTTCTTGATGATGTAGGGCGTCGCGTTGAACTCGATCGTCGAGCCCATGCAAACATAAAAAACGGCGAGGATGGTCAGCGCGCCGGTGAAGAGCGCGCCCGTGAACGAGCCGAAGAACGTCGGCACCCCGGGCGCCCAGGTCCGGATGATCGCCCCGAAGAAGAGCGGCACGATCATCATGCCGCCGGGGATGCGATCGATCGTTCGCTTGATGGGGAGTTGCACCATGGCCGCCTCGCGGGCGCTTCCAAGAATGCGCCGAACTCGCCTGCGAGACATGCTGCTCCTCGACGTGCAACTCTACAAGCCGGTCTGGTTCCATTGGCGGGGCTTTTCGCGAGGAGAGGAACATGCACAAGAGCAAGCTCTCGACCTTCGTGATCGATTGCCAGGACGGAGACATCGACGAGGCAGCGCGGTTCTGGAGCCGGGCTCTCGGCCGCGCCGCCGGTTCCGCCGGTCCCGAGAACGACACCTACCGCGAGCTGCGCTCCCGCCGCGAGGAGCCCATGCTGCTGGTCCAGCAAGTCACGCACCCCAGCCGGATCCACCTCGACATCGAGAGCGACGATCTGGAGGCCGAGGTGCGCCGGCTCGAAGCGCTGGGCGCGAAGCGCATCGGCTTCGTGAAGCGGTGGTGGGTGATGGAAGCGCCGACGGGCCAGCGCTTCTGCGTCGTCAATCCGCAGCGCGGGCCCATCGGTTCCGAAGGAAACGAATGGGCCGACGGTGAGTGAAGGCCATCGCAGTTGCGCAAGTTTCGACTTGCAAACGCGGCACTTCGGTAACGCGCTGGGACTTGAAGCTCGAATCGCCAAGGCGTTGTTTCGCGGCCGAAATTCGAGGAGCCGCAACATTCCCGTTCGACAAGGAGGTCGCCATGAAGAGATGGCGGTTCGTGTATCTCGGTGCAGTAGTCCCCGCGTTACTGATAGGGCTCGGCCTCTGGAGCCCGCTGAAGCAGGCCGTCGCAAAGGACCCCAACAAAGCTCCCCGCTTCAAGGTCGATCCATTCTGGCCAAAGCCTCTCCCCGACCGCTGGGTCACGGGCGAGGTCGCGGGAACCTGCGTCGATTCCAAGGACCACCTCTTCACCGTGAACCGTGGGCCGCAGGGCAACTTGACCGCCAAGGAAGCGGTCACCGCGACTCCGTCACCCGCGGTGATCGAGTTCGACCGCGACGGCAACGTCGTGAACCATTTCGGCGACCCGGGCACCGCGCAGTTCGCCGCGATGCCGACCGGTCTCCACGGCTGCTTCGTCGATTACCAGGACAACGTCTGGATCGCCGGCAACGGCGACGGCATCGTCCAGAAGTATTCTCACGACGGCAAGACGCTGCTGCTGCAGATCGGCACCAAGGGGGTCTGCGATACCGCGACGACGACCTGCGGTAGCCCGGGCCTGAACAGCAGCCGCACCCTGTTGGACGAGCCCGCCGACATCGCGGTCGATCCTTCCAACGGCGACATCTACATCGCGGACGGTTACGGGAACTTCCGCGTCGCCGTCTTCGACAAGAAGGGCTTCTACCTGAGGCAGTGGGGTGAGCCGGGCAAAGGCCCGGGGCAGTTCGGGCCCAGCGACGGCGGCCATCCACACTGCGTCGTCCTCGGCAATGACAGCCTGGTGTACGTGTGCGATCGTCAGAACGATCGCGTGGAGGTCTTCGACAAGCTCGGCAAGTTCGAGCGCATCATTCCCATCAAGCCAGGCACCGGCACCAACCCGACGGCGATCGGGTCCGCCTGGGACGTCGCCTTCTCGACCGACCGGGGCCAGACCTTCCTGTTCGACGCGGACGGCGGCAATGAAGTCCTCTGGGAGCTCGACCACGCCGCGGCGCTCGCGGGCTCGGCCGGCGCCATCCTCGCGGGCTTCGGGCGTCCGGGTCACATGGCTGGCGACTTCACCTTCCTGCACTCGGTCGCTGTCGACTCGAAGGGCATCATGTTCATCGGCGAGACGGTCGGCGGCCGGCGCGTGCAGAGGTTCAAGCCGGAGGGCACGGTGAACGACGCCAAGACCGATACCTACCTCGGCACCCCCCATTACGATCCGAGGTTCCCGAACGGCGAGTCCGGGGATTAGCCGGCGCCACGGCAGGCCGGGAGCGAACGGGTTTCCGGCCGCCGCCGGTTCCGAGCGGAGGTGAGCCTTCCATGACCGGACGATGCCGGGTCCCGCTCGCCGTCGGGCTGATCGCAGCCGCCCTGGCGGTAGGCCCGCTGCCCGCGGTCGCGCACGAGTTCTCGCTCGAAAGCGTCATGAACGGTTTCGTCAAGCTGGAGCCTCGCGAGGCCCACCTCGTCGTGCGAGTGCCGCTGCACGTCCTGAAGGCAGTCCGGTTCCCGCTGGAAGGCCGCGAAATCGTCCTCGCCCGGGCCGACCCTGACATCCACCAAGCGCTGGCGGTGCTCGGGCGGGACGTCAGCCTCTTCGAAGACGGCCATCTCCTGGTTCCGGTCGGCGCAGTCGGCCGACTGTCGCTGCCCTCGGATCGCTCCTTCGATCGGTACGAGGACGCCGTCGCGCACGTGTCGCGGGTGGTGCCCGCCGCGGCATCGATCTACGCCGACCAGGGCTACCTGGACGCCCATTTCAGGTACGCCGTCTCGTCGCCCGCGTCTGGCTTCGCGATCCGGACCACCGTCGCTCCCGAGCTCAAGGACTACCTGAAGCTCGCGGTCCGGTACCTTCCCCTCGGCGAGCCCGGCAGGGCGATGGTCATCACCAGCCGGTCGGGGACGGTCTCGCTGAACCCGGCGTGGTACCAGGCGGCAGGCGGGTTCATCGCGCTGGGCATTGCGCACATCCTGAGCGGCTTCGACCACCTGCTCTTCCTGCTCTGCCTGGTCATCCCCGTGCTGCGGCTGCGCCAGGTCGTCTCCGTCGTGACCGCGTTCACGGTCGCGCACTCGTTCACGTTGCTGGGCTCGGCGTATGGGCTCTCCCCCGCGGGCGCGTGGTTCCCGCCCTTCGTGGAGACGGCGATCGCCGCGTCGATCGTCTACCTGGCGCTGGAGAACATCGTGGGAGTCGGCCTGGAGAGGCGCTGGCTGATCACCGGCCTGTTCGGTTTGGTGCACGGCTTCGGCTTCTCCTACGGCCTCAGGGAGAACCTCCAGTTCGCCGGCAGCCACCTGCTCGTCTCGCTCTTCTCCTTCAACGTCGGGATCGAGATCGGGCAGCTCGCCGCACTGGATGCTCGAACGAGGAGACATCCTGCTCAAGACGGACTGGCCGCGGCTCGACGCGAGTGCCCTGGCGACGCTCGCGCGGTGGTTGGCTGGCGTGTTGCTGGCCGCCGGCGCGGTCCGGCTCGTTGCGCGGCGCGCCGGCGCCCTGCTGTCGCGCAGGCCGCCGCGCGAACGGGTTTCCTGAGCGGGACCTGCCTTCACCCGCTTCTCTGACTGGCCAGCTCGTAGAGGCCCACGCCCAGCGGCACCAGGAGGAACGCGATGGCCAGCGCCACCACGCCGTGCCAGCCGCGGTGCGAGTACGCCCATCCCGTCGCGCTGATCCCCGCCGCGCCACCCAGATAGTAGAAAAGCACGTACAGCGAGTTCGCGCGGCCGCGGCTTCCGGTGAGCCTTCGGTTCAGCGTGCCCAGCGCGGCGGCATGGACGCTGAAAAAGCCCCCGCAGATGAAGGCGAGGCTCGGCGCGATGATCTTGAGTGAAGGCACCAGGGTGCAGGCGATGGCGATCGCGAGCACGGCCGAGCCCAGCATCATGGTCGAGCCGCTCCCCAATCGGTTGCTCAGCTTGCCCGCGAGCGGACCGGCGACCATTCCGACCACGTAGGCCAGATAGAGGAGCGTCACCACGTTCAACGGAGCGCTGATCGGCGGCCGCGAGACGTAGAAGGGCAAGTAGTTGAACGTCGCGGAGAACACGAAGAAGGCGCTGAACGACACCGCGAGCACGCGCAGCACGTCCGGGCGCGAGAGCAAGTGGACGAATCCCGTGCCTCGCTCCTCCGCCGGCCGCCCGGTCGGTTCGCTCGGCAGCCCCCGCGCGGCAGCGGCCGCGGCCGCGACGAGCAGCGCCGCAGAGGTGACGAACGCGTAGCGCCAGTGCAGCGGCGGATGGATCCAGCCGCCGAGAAGG
>VBKO01000483.1 GCA_005888115.1 Deltaproteobacteria bacterium | reverse complement strand
CGCTTGGCGAACGAGCGCCTTGAAGGCGGACTCGTCAACTTCTTCTCCTTCGTGGATGTCGATCGCGCGGCGAGTGTTTCCGTCGAGACTCGAGTTGAAGAGACGGGCCGGATCCTTCAGAGACGCGCCCTTGGAGAAGGTAAGCTTCACGAGATTCTTGTAGGATTCGCCAGTGCAGATGATGCCGTCGTGCGACCAAATCGGAGTGCCCATCCACTTCCACTCCTCGACCACGTCCGGGTCTGCTTCCTTGATGAGCTTGCGCATCCTGCTGAGGGTTTCCCCGCGCCAGTCCCCGAGTTCGGCGATTCTTTTCGAGATGAGCTCCGATGCCGACTTGCCTTGGCTCGCGCCCGACTTTTTCATGTTCTCATCCTATCCGACCTCAGTCGAAGCTCGCGCTCGATCTCGCCCACGGAGCGCTCAGACGAGAGCAGCAGGCTCAAGATGGCCCGTCTATTGGGCCGCGATGACGGCAATGACTCCACGACAGACATATAGCCGCTGCTGCCAGGCCGTGCGGAGACGAGCATCAGCGGCGAGACCTTCGCGCGTGCTCGCACGTGCGCCCGCCCAGTCGGATGGTCCGCGTCCACGACTACAAGGTCCGGGAGTTCTACCTGCCGGGAAAGGGTTTCGCCGGCTGGTCCCGTTCCGGCAAGTCCACCTATGCCGGCGGCGGCTACGTCGACATCTTCGAGATGGCGATGGAGGTCGGCCTCACGGCGACGAACGTGTAGCCTACATGTACAGCCCGCCGTTCACGCGCAGGACCTCTCCCGTGATGAACGACGCGCGGTCCGAACCGAGAAAAGCGATCGCCTCCGCGACCTCCCGGGCCGTCCCGGCGCGGCCCAGCGAGGCGCCTTCCGCCATCGCCTTCTTCGCCGCCTCCGGCAGGTCCTTCGTCATGTCGGTCTCGATCCACCCCGGGCTCACCGCGTTCACCCGGACGTTCCGGCTGCCCAGCTCGCGCGCCAGCGACTTCGTGAACCCGATCAGCCCCGCCTTCGCCATCGAGTACACCGTCTGACCGGCGTTGCCCTGCTCGCCGACCACGCTGGTCATGTTCACGATGCTGCCCTGGTGCTGCTTCATCATCGGGCGCACCGCGGCCTTGCAAAGGTGGAAGACGCTCGCGAGATCGACGTCGAGCATGCGCTTCAGGTCGGCGGCCTTGTAACGCATGATCAGCCCGTCGATGGAGATGCCCGCGTTGTTCACCAGCACGTGAAGCCCGCCGAGCTTCTCCACCGTCTCCTCGATGGCCCTGGCGCACGCTTCCGGATCGGCGACGTCGAACTTGAGCAGGTGGATCGCCGCCGCGCCGGCCCTCTCGCACTCCGCCTTCGCTTCGTTCGCCGCCGTCTCGTTTCCGGCGTAGGCGATGCCGACCCTCGCGCCCCCTTCGGCGAACCGAACCGCCACCGCCCGCCCGATCCCGCGCGATGCGCCGGTCACCAGCGCCACCTTGTCCTCGAAGTCCTTGCGCATGGGCGCCTCATAGCAGAACTGAGCGCCGTTGCGGCAAGGTTCGCCCTCTGGTAGTCGCTCGCCGGCAGATGCGCATCGGCGTGATCGGGCTCGGAGCCATCGGGGGCGTCACGGCACAGCGGCTGCTCGATGCCGGTTTCGAGGTGTCGCTCGGCGCCGGCCGTCTCGTCGAGGAGATCGCTGCGAAGTTTCCTCGGGCGCGGGTCGGCAAATCGCTTCCTGACGGAGAGTACGGACTGATCCTGCTCTGCGTCCGCACCGCCGATACCGAGCGCGCGCTGGCGCCCGCCGCGCCGCTCTTGAAACCGGACGGGGCGGTGGTGTGCCTGCAGAACGGGCTGCCGGAAGAGCGTGCGGCGCGCATCGTCGGGGCCCAGCGCGTGCTGGGCGCGGTGATCGGTTGGTCGGCTACCATGACCGAGCCCGGCGAGTACGTGATCACCGGCGGCGGGAAGTTCATCCTCGGCGGCGACTCGGCTCGACTGGAGCACGCGCGCCTGGTCCTGCAGCACGCCTTTCCCGTGCGGGTGACATACAACCTCGCCGGCGCGCGCTGGAGCAAGCTGGCGATGAACTGCGCGATGTCCACCCTCGGCGCCATCACCGGATTTTCCCTCGGCGAGCTGGCCGCGCGCCGGTACGTGCGCACGCTCGCGCTTCGCATCGTCGCCGAAGTGGTCGGCGCGGCGCGGGCCCGCGGAGTCAAGCTCGAGCCAGTCGCCGGCCTGCGCCCGGACTGGCTGGTGCGGCTGCCGGCGCCGCTCGCTCACGCGGCGGTGTGGCTCGCCGCGCGCCGGCGGCCGAAGCAAAAGTCGGGGATGATCGCGCGGCTGCAGCAAGGCCGTCCCGCGGGTATCGAGGACCTCAATGTGCTGATCGACGCGCCGCTGAACAACGCCCTGGTGCGCCAGGTCCGGCAGATCGAGCGCGGCGAGCGCCGCATCTCCCCGCAGAACCTGGGGGAGCTCTTGTGAAAGGCTGGCGCGGGGCCTTTCTCGCTGCCGCGCTGGTCGTCGTTGTCTATCACTTCCGCCTCGCGCTGCCCGGGAACGC
>VBKO01000482.1 GCA_005888115.1 Deltaproteobacteria bacterium | reverse complement strand
GCGGACACGCCGCCCAGCGGGAGATGTTCTGCACCAGCAACGTCGAGGTGTAGGTACGGCTGCAAAGCAGCGCGGCCGTCTTGCCATCGACGGGCAGGCCGGCGAGCGCGGTCAGACAGCGGCCCTCCGTCTTGACGATCACCTCCACGCGCTCCTCGGCTTCGGCAGTCGAAAAGCGCGCGCGCAAGAGCTCGCGAGCAGCTCGGCGGGTCTGTTCCGGCACATCGCGCGATACGACGAGCTTGTGCTGCTCGAGCAGACGCCGGCCGCCGTGCAAGCGGCGCAGCAGGCCCGTCGAGAGCTGCGGATTGCGCAGAAGCGCTCGACGCACGCCCGCATCCGCGGCGAATGCGGCTCGTGCGGCGAGCGCTTCGAGGCCCGAGGGAGTCCGGTGGTGGGTCGCCACAAGCCGCGCCTGCGGGAGACTGAAGCGGGGGTTGTCGAGCAGCGCGTGGATGACGGCTGGCAGCGGATCGAAGCAGAACGTGGACAGCTCGGGCTCCTCGGCCGCTTTCGCCCGCGTGGCTCGTTCGTCCGGCGCAAGCTGCCGGAAGACGGTCTCGTAGAGCTCGCGGTGCGTGCCGGCAGGCTCATCGCTCGCCACGGGCTCGCCCTCGTCGAGGACCTCAGGCGCCGACACCGCCCCGAGGGAAACGAGTCTCTCCAGCGCTGCCTCGACGCGTTCCAGCGACAGCCCGGTGACGATCGAAAGCGCGTGGAGGTCGGTGGCCCCGTCCAGCCGCGATGCCACGAAGCCCTCTTCCGGCGTGAGAGGCAGGCCGCGCAGGTCGACGCCGGGAGTCAGCACGGGCTTCCACGGCTCCACCTGAGATTGATCTCGCTCCGCCAAGCGCTAGGGACCCTCGCTGATCCGCCGCATCCGCAGGTACTCCTCCACGAGCGGGTGATCAATGCCGTCAGGAATCGCGAGACCGGGTCGAACGAGCGAACACGAGCGCGTACGCGAGCAAGTTCGCTGCCAGGGCTGCCGCGCCGAGCAGCATCTGCGCGCCGCGCGTGAGGCTCGCCGGATAGAGCACGGGAAGGAAGTAGCGCTCGACGAAGCCTCCCGCGTACCCGGCCACGCCACCGTGCAGGCGCAGCCAGTTCTCGAGCGGAGTCAGAGGGCAGACCCACCCGGACCATTCCACGAGGACACCCCAAGCGGCTGCCGGGAGCTGGACCCATGCAGTCCGAGGCCAGCGCAGGACAAGAAAACCTCCGGCGACGACGAACAGGACGAAGCCGAGGTGGATGACGACCACCGCGTCGGCGAGGAATCGGTAGAGCACCGCTCCATGCTAGCCGGATCGCGGCAGCTCCTCGATGCGGTCGACGCGGTCCGGGTAGAACGCGAGGTGCCCCTTGATCGCTGCGACGGCCGCCCGTCGGGATAGTGGACGATGATGTCCTTGGCGTGGCTCTTGCCCAACTCGTCCCACTTCTGGTGCGTGTAGACGTTGAAGTCGAGATCGTCGAACGTGGCGAGATGTTGCGCGACCTTGTCGGGCGCGCCCTTGGCTCTCGCTTCCTCGCAGGCCGAGAGCGCGGCGGCAGCAAGGACCGCGACTACAAACGCAAACACCTGTTTCATGGCTGCCTCCTGGTGGCTTCGATGCTACCGCGTCCCTGTTTCGCTTCGCGAACCACGATTCACCGTCGGTTATCAGCCGAGCGACACGCGCCATGAATGACGCACTGCGGCCCGCCCCAGGACGACCTGCCGGGCGGCCTTCAGCGCCGCGGCAGCTCCTCGATGCAGTCGACGCGGTCCGGGTAGAAGGCGAGGTGACCCTTGATCGCCGCGACGGCGGGATACGGATCCTCGTAGGTCCAGACCGCGTTCTCGGCTGCGCGCCCGCCGGCCCGGATGCTGTAGTAGGCGGCGTCGTTCTTGTACGGGCAGTGAGACTTGTGGGCGGTCCGCTCGAGCAACGACATGTCGGCGTCCTCGCGGGGGATGTACTGCACGGCGGGAAGGCTCGCCTCCCTCAACGTAAGCGCCCGCGTGGTGTCGGCGACCACGCGGCCGTCGAAGAGGACCCGGACGCGCTTGGGATTGGGCTCGATGGTGATCGGATGGTCCGTCTGGCGCTGCATCTCGGCCTCCTGGCTCGGGGTGTCGTGGTCCAGCCCAGGCAGCTGCCGGACCAGAGTGGGTTCATAATCGGCGACCGCCCTTCCCGCTGCTACGTTCCAGTGAAGTAGGGACCGGGGGAGATTGTCGTGCTGCTCCGAGGGTCGTCGCCGACGATTCCCAGCCGCGCTGCCGTGAGGCTCTCGGCGGCGACCGCGTTGGTCCTCGCGGCCGGGCCGCTCGCCGCGCACGACTTCTGGATCATGCCTGGCACCTTCAGGCCGGAAGTGGGCGCGACGGTG
>VBKO01000481.1 GCA_005888115.1 Deltaproteobacteria bacterium | reverse complement strand
TCAAGGGCTCCAACGTCAAAGTGGTGTTCGACGCCGACATGAAGTGGCTCGAGCCGAACGCGCGCAAGGAGATGGAGTCCGCGCTCGCCACCCATCCGAAGATCGACCTGGTCTACGGCCACAATGATCCGGGCGCTCACGGCGCCTACCTGGCCGCCAAGGCCGCTGGGCGCGAGAAGGAGATGCTGTTCATCGGGATTGACGCCCTTCCGCACGAGGGCCAGGCCTACGTGAAGCAGGGGATCCTGGCGGCGAGCTTCGAGTATCCAACCGGCGGTCGCGAGGCGATCGACATGGCGCTCGACATCTTCGGGGGCAAGCAGGTCCCGAAGGAAGTCACCCTCGAGTCGCACGTCTTCACCAAGGACAACGTGGATAGCGGCGGAGAATGGTTGAAGTGAGAAGCGCGCATGGCGCCACGAGGCACTGAAAGCCGCGTGGCGCCGTGCCGAAGGAGTGAGCGATGGCGAAGACCGTCGACGTGTACATGCCCCTGGATGCTCGCGCGGAGCCCAACCGCGTGGTGTGGCCGATCGCCAAGCAGCAGCTAGGCGAGTTGGTTCGCGTGATCGAGAAGTGCGGGTGGAAGGCGAACGTCCTCAATCCCGAGGGACCCGTCTCGAGCGTCGCCCAAGGGATCCGCACCGTACGGGACGCCCGCGGAGATCGGTTCCTGAACTTCATCGCAGGCTGGGCCTATCCCGATTTCTCGGTCAGCCCGATGTACCAGCTGAGCCGGAGCGTCCCGAAGCTCATGGTGGGAAGTTGCCTGTCGGACTACCCGGGCGCGGTCGGGCTTCTCGCCGCGGCGGCTGGCACCGCGCAGGTGGGCGTCGAAACCAGCCGGTGCTTCGTCGAGCGGTTCGACAATCACGCGGACTACGCGGATGCGGTCGATTCCTTTCTGAAGAACGGGACCTATGCGCCGCAGCAGCCCAAGCCGATCGAGATTCCGGTCGGACCGAAGGCCTCGGCGGCTGCCCGGAAGGTCCGGGAGCAGCTCAAGGGCTCGATCTATGGCGCGGTCGGCCCACGCTCCATGCAGATGTGGAACAAGATCTCGGAGGCCGATTTCCTCCGGGTCCTCGGGATCGCCCGGGAGGGGTTCGATGGACTCCGCCTCGTGAAGATGGCCGAGAAGGTCCCGGCGCGTCGCGCCGAGGACGCCCTCGCCTTCCTCGTCGAGAAGGGGATGGACGTCCGCCTCGGATCCGATCCGGTCAAGCACCTCACGCGCGAGATGGTGCTGTTCCAGATGAAGGTCTATTTCGCCCTGCTCGAGCTGAAGAAGCAGTTCGGACTCGACTTCATCGGCGTGCAGGACCAGCTCGACTGGATCGAGCACTACCCGGCAACCGATCTGACGCTGGGCCTGCTGAACAACAAGCTCCGGCCCGAATCGGACGGCACGACCTTGGTGGCGGCGACCGAGGCCGACGACGGCGCCGCCCTGACGATGCAGGTCCTGAAGCTTCTGAGCGGCGGCGAGCCAGTCGGCTTCAACGACCTTCGCTACTGGGACCCTCGAGAGGGACTCTATTGGTTCGTGAACTCCGGCGCGCTGGCGCCGTACTTCGCCGAGGGCCGCCACGACTCCCTCCGCGGATCGTGGTCCGAGCGGCAGACATACATGTACTTCCGCGAGGGCGGCGGCACGTCCTCGGTGGTCGTCCGCGTCCCCGGCGTCGTCACCTGGGCGCGATTCTCCTACCGCAACAACCAGATGTACCTGTGCGCCGGACGGGGGGTAACCGACGTCCCGACCGAGCAGCAGTGGCGGGAGCGATCGGCGAAGTGCAGCCCGGACTGGCCGCACTGGTACCTGAGACTTTGTGGGCGCGTCGAGGAGCAGCTCAACACCAACCACCCGATGACAGTCTGCGGGGACTACCTGGCGGAGCTCAAGGCGCTCGCCGGCGAGGTAGGGATTCCCTTCGAGTGCTACGACCACCGCTCGCCGGAGGAGATCCAGCGCGGCGCCAAGCTATAGCCGGCCCCGCCGTTATTCTCCCGCCAACGGGCCGGCGCCACTGGCAACCGCGTCAATCGTCAGACCCCAGCGACGCCGGCTTACCGGTCAAGCCAACCGGGTTGGTGTACCCAACCATCAACAGATCCCACGATCGGAGCGATCGCGCCGAATTCGTCCGACACGCGGACGGCGCGGCTGAGCAGCCGGCGGTCGCGGCCAGGATAGCGACGGGGACGATGAGACGCATACCACCTCCCAGGAAGATCGACCGATGCCCGACGCGGCCGACCTCACGGGGCCTGCGGGAGCGGGAAGCGCGCGCGCATGGTAGTGCCGGCGCCCGGCTCCGACTCGATCTCGAGTTGGCCGCCGGCGAGCGCGGCGCGCTCGCTCATGCCTGTCAGCCCCAGACCGTTGCGCTGCCTCCTGTCCACGTCGAAGCCGACGCCGTCGTCGCGGATCGCGATCTCGAGGGCGTTGCCTTGAATCGCCAGCGTCACCTCGACGTGGCGAGCGTGGGCGTGGCGGGCGACGTTGGTCAGCGCCTCCTGCGCGATGCGGAAGCAGGCGGTCTCGATCCCGGCAGTGGCCCGCACCTCCGCCGGCGTGGTCGTAAAGCTCGGGAGCACGCCGGTGCGCTCGCCGTGGCGCGCTACCAGGAGGCGTAGCGCCGCGACCAGGCCGAGGTCGTCAAGCGCCGACGGGCGAAGCTCGAAAGCGAGCGTGCGCACCTGCTCGAGCATCTGCTCGATCATCCGCATGCTTTCGGGGACGCGCGCTCGTGAGGCGGGCGGGAGGTCGCCCTTGATCATCTGAAGGTTCAGCGCAACGCC
>VBKO01000480.1 GCA_005888115.1 Deltaproteobacteria bacterium | reverse complement strand
ACGCAGCTCCTGTCGGGCCCCGCGGCCGAGGTGCTCGCGGAAGCGGCCCAGGCGCAGGACGTGGACTTCGTCGCGGTAGGCAGCCGCGGCCGCACGCTGGTCGGGAGCATGCTCCTGGGCGGCATCTCGCACCGGCTCGTGCACATCTGCAAGAAGCCGGTGCTGATCGTGCACTAGTCGCCGCCGACAGTCGCCGCCCCTAGGGCGGCGCTGTGCTTTTGCAGAGCCCGGTCAGGCGGCGCTGCGCTTTTCCATGCCGCGGGCGTCGCGGAATGCGTTCCGGGCTATTGGCTGAAGCCTTCCAGCTGGTAGTGCGCCTCGATGCGCTTGAGCGCCAGCACCATCGCCGCCGTGCGCATGTCCACCTCGCGCCCGATGCAGTAGCGCTGCGAGTTGTGGGTGGCCGTCCGGCGCGGGGTATTGCGCGAGATGTCCCGGATGATCCGGTAGTTGGACTTGATGGCCTGCTCGAGGCGGCCGTTCACCTCGGTCTCGCTCCAGTGCTCCATGCGCTTGTTCTGGATCCACTCGTAGTACGAGACCGTCACGCCGCCCGCGTTGCCGATGATGTCGGGGATGAGCTCGATGCCGCGTTTGGCGAGCACGCGGTCGCCCTCCGGCGTGGTCGGGCCGTTGGCGCCCTCGGCGACCAGCGTGACCTTGATACGCTCGGCGACGGGCCCGGTGATCTCGCCGCCCAGCGCCGCGGGGATGAGGATGTCCGCGTCCACGTCCCACAGATCGTTCCTGGAGATCTGCTGCGCTTTCGGGTACCCCGCCACGGTGCGGCGCATGTTGGACGGATTGTCGTAGACGTACGAGACCAGGTCGGGGACGTCGATGCCGTTCGGGTTGAAGATGGTCCCGCCCGCGTCGTTCACGGCCAGCAGCTTGGACCCCATGCTGGCGAGGATCTCCGCCGCGTTGGANNNNGTGGCCCTGACGCGGCCCTCGGATCCGCCGATGCGCGTGTCCTTGCCGGTCACCACGCCGCGCAGGGAATGGCGCTCGCGCTCGCCGTCGGTGAACTGGCGCAAGAGGAGCCCCATGATGGTGCCGTCCGTCCCGACGTCCGGCGCGGGAATGTCCAGGTTGGGTCCGATGAGCGGCTTCAACCGGTACATGTAGCGGAGCGTGAGCGCCTCCAGCTCCTCGGAGCTGAGCGTCTTCGGGTCCACCTTGATGCCGCCCTTGCCGCCGCCGAAGGGGATGTCGGCGATGGCGGTCTTCCAGGTCATCTCCGCGGCGAGCACTTTGAACAGGTCGAGAGAGACGTCCTGGTGGAACCGCGTGCCCCCCTTGTAGGGGCCGCGCGCCTGGTTGTGCTGCACGCGGTACGCCTTGAAGCGCTCCGGCCGGCCGGGGACCACCTTGTAGAGGCCCTTGCCCTTCAGCCGCACCACGCCGTCGCGCATGAACACGTTGGCGTTGATCAGCGCGCGCCTCTTGAAGACGAAGCTGCCGTCGAGCAGCGGCTCGAGCCCGTCGGGGAGCAGCTCGCTGTCGGGAAGGTCCTTGTACCGGGACTGCTCGGAGGTGGCCAGGGGACTGAGCCGCGTGTGCAGCTTCACCGTGACGTAGAAGATGTGCTCGTAATCCGGCTCTTCCAGCTCCATCCGCACGCGGCGGTCGAGACCGATCAGGTCCGCCGCCCGGTGGAAGACCTCCATCGCCTCGGTGTAGACGGTCTGCCTGGTTGGTTCGGTGCTGGCGACGCGCGCGGTCACTCGTCCTCCGTCTGCGAAAGGGGCCGGTTTCTAGAGTGGATGGCGCGGCCTGTCAATCCGCGGCGCGTCACTTCCTGGCGAAGCTCCGCACGTACACGCCGAGCGCCTTGATCTGGCCCGGCGTGAGCTTCGAGCGGTAGCCCGGCATGCGCACATTTCCCTTCTTGTCCTTGGTGCCGTTGCGGATCGTTTCCCGGATCTCCTTGTCGGTGGTTTCCTCCGACCACTTCGCGCTGGTGAAGTCCGGCACCTTCAGCTTGCGCCCCTTCTCGGTATCGCCCCGGCCGTCCTCGCCGTGGCAAGCGACGCACTTGGCCTTCGTGAACACCTCCTTGGGATCCTGCGTGCCGGGAGCGACCTGCTCGGGCGGCGCGGTCGGGGCCTGCTGGAAGGCGAGGGAGAGCGCGAGCGCGGCGAGGGACAAGGGATCCTCCTTGTTACACGGGTCGGCGTTCAGTAGCGCGAAAGGGCGCGCTCCGCTTCGACCCGCACGGCGCTGCGCGCCTCGGGCGGGTCCACGATCTCGGCGGCTCCGGCGAAGGACAGGACGAGCGAGACGGCGTATTGCGTCCCCGCCGTGTCGATGGGAACTTCCACGCCGCCTCCGGCGAGACGGCGCGCGCGATCGCCGTATCGCGACAGCGCCCAGCCCGCCGCCGCCGGAGAGAAGCGGACGGTCACCGGCCTCTCGGCGCCGGTGGGGAAGAAGAGCGCGGCGCGCTGGAACAGAGCCGGATCGACCGGGCCGCGGTCGGGGAACGTGGCTCCGGTCTCGCGCACGCCGCGAACGCGGTCCAGCCGGAAGGTCCGGTCTGCCGAGCGGCCCGGATCGTACGCGTAGACGTACCAGCGTCCGCGGTGCTCCACCACCGCGCGTGGATGGACGGTGCGCGATCCGGCTTCCCCGCGGCCCTCCTTGTCGTACTCGAGCGCGACCTCGCGCCGCTGGTCCGCGGCGCGCCGCAGCGAGGCGAGGAGCTCGTCCGTGCCACGCGGCGGTGGGGTGGCGGCGGCCACGCGGCGGGCGAGTGCGGCGTACAGGTCGCGCGCCTTGGCGGGCAGCTTGTCGGTGAGCTTGCGCAGCGCGGAGACGACGGCGGGATCGGCCGGCGCCGTCTCCTGTGCGGCGCCCGCGAGCGCGAGCGCCTCGAGCGCCGTGAGCTGCGGCGGCCGCGAGAACGACTGGTCGAGCATCACCGTGACTCGCCCGCGCTCGTCCACGCTGATGTCGATCAGATCGTCGGGCGAGAAGGGCGGCCTCCCCACGAACCCGAGCAGGTCGATGTCCTCCATCAGCTCGTCCGGCGCGAGGCCCAGCTCGCGGGCGAGCTCTTCGACGCGGATGCCCGGACGGCGACGCGCCGCGGGGACGATGAGCAGCAACCTGCGCAGCCGCTCCTGCGGCTCGAGCTGCTTGCTGGCGCGCTTCCCGGCGGGCTGCGCCGCTTTCTCCACGGGCTCGGACGCCGCTGCGGGCTCGACCGGCGACGAGGCGCCGGAGTGCTGGTCGAGCAGCACCATGAGGGCGCGGCGCGCGCCGGTGCTCGCCTGCGCGGGGCCCTCCACCCAGACGCGATCGCCCTGCGCGAGCACCTGGGTCAACAGACCGTCCAGATGCGTGACGCGCAGGCGCGCCGAATCGCCCGCGGGCGCATCGAACGCGCGCTCGGCGAGCAGCTCGCTGCCGGGCGCGAACCGCAGCGTCACCTCCATCGGCTCGGCTCCCGCCCACTGCCACGGCCTGCGCCCGGCGGCCTCGCCGGCGTCGAACCCGTCGGGAATCTGGAAGTCGGGCTGGCTGGGCTTTTGCTCGTTCACCTCGAGCTGCTCGATCCGGTCGACGAGGAAGACCCGCTGGGCTTTTCGCAGATGGCAGTACCCCACCAGGCGCCAGGTGCCGCCGCGGAAGGCGAGGCCGTACGGATCGACGTCGCGCTCGGTGACCGCGCCGAACTTGTCGTAGCGGAGGTGGACGCGCTTGCGACGCGCGACCGCGCCCGCCAGCTCACGCAACCGCGGCGCCCGCTCGGTGTCGCCGGGGCGCACCAC
>VBKO01000479.1 GCA_005888115.1 Deltaproteobacteria bacterium | reverse complement strand
CTCCAAGGTCACCAGCCCGCACGTGCCCTGCACGGCGGAGGTGGACATGACCCCCTTCGGGCGGCTGCGCGAGGAGTGGAAGAAGGCGAAGGAGACCGCTGGCCGCGCGCCCAGCTTCCTCGTCGGCCTGTGCCGCGCCACCGTCCAGGCGCTGGCCGAGTTCCCGCGCATGAACGCGGTGGTGCAGGACGAAAGCCTCATCATCCGCAAGGACATCAACCTCGGCGTGGCGGTGGACACCGACAAGGGTCTCCTCGTCCCGGTCATCCGCCGCGCCAACGAGAAGAGCGTGCTCGGGCTGGGGCGCGCGCTCGACGACCTCGCCGCGCGCGCGCGCACCGGCAAGGTGACCGCCGACGAGCTGTCGGGCGGCTCCTTCACCGTCTCGAATCCGGGATTGAAGGGCAACCTGTTCGGCGCCTCGATCATCAACCAGCCGCAGGTCGGCATCCTGCGCATGGGCGAGATCGTCAAGCGGGCGGTGGTGCGCGAGGTGGACGGCGAGGATGTGATCGTCGTCCGTCAGATGATGTACCTGACGCTCTCGTACGATCACCGCGTGGTCGACGGCGTCATCGGCAACGCCTTCCTGCACCGCGTGCGCGAGCTGCTGGAAGAGGCGAAATTCTCGCTCTGAAATATCGGTCCTCGCGGGCCGTCCTCATCGTGTCTGCCTCACCAGGAGGATGCGATGAAGGTGCTCCGTGAAAACATCGTTCCGGTCGCGTTCCTCACTCTGTGGGTGGCAGCGTCTGGCTATACGCTCCACAAGCTCGCGGGTTTGCACGGGCCTGGCGTGATCGAGGCTACGATGGACCTGACCGTCACCGCGCCTCTCCGCAGCACTGCGCATGTGATCTGCCCGGACATGGCAGCAGATTCCCTGACGCGCAAAATCTAGCGTCCGCTCGCGCGCGCTCTCCCTGGGAGGACCACCGGGTCGCATAGGACCCGATGCGCACCCACGACGACCAACGCTCCGCGCGTCGCGTCCGAAATTTTAGCTTTCGCGACGCGTACCGATAGTGTCTGCCGCATGAAGGAGGAAGCGATGAGAGCGTTGCGCGAGAATGTCGTTCCGGTCGCCTTCCTCGTCCTCTGGGTCGCGGTGTCGGGCTACACGCTCCACGCGCTCAAGGGTCTGCGGGCGCTGCGGGTGGTCCAGGCCACCATGGATCTGACCGTCACCCGGCCCGCCCCGGAGCACGCGGCGTTCACCGCCGACGGCGAGGCGCGCTGACCGGGTCCGCCTGGCCGGCCGGGAGCCGACGCTCCCGCCGGCCGGCCGGCCGTAAGCATCCAGCCCCCTCTCGCACCATGTGCGTGGTGCTCCCACCCGCCGGAAAGCGACGATCGAGCTGACCGTCACCAAATAAGCGTCAGCCGAGCTGCGGGAAATCCGCGATCTCGTTGCTCTGCGGCTCGCCCCTGTTGGGTTGCTCTGCCGCTGGCTCGCTGACGATGGTCGCCGGACGGACGGGCATCTCGAGCTCGCGCCAGGCGCCGGCAAGCAGCATCGCCAGCGTCCCCAGGAAGAAGAGCATCGCGGGCACTCTCCACATGTTTCCGTGTTCCATGGACGCACCTCCGGCGGCCTCTAGAGCAGCCGGCGTGCCATCGCGGACAGGCGCGAAAGGGCGCAAATCGCCGGATTGCGCCGATCAGGCATTGTGGCGCTACAGGCGCGCTACGCGAGGCGGCCGTCCGGCTCAGGCGCGCAGCATCTTCAGGAACTCGTCGGGGCCGCGCGCGTTCACCACGCGGTCGCGCTCCGTCCAGCCGCGTCGGCGCTGAAATCGAGCCGGCGCGGCGAGCCGTTGCACTGCACCGTCACGCCCTTCGCGCAGGCCAGCTCGATCAGCTCCTCCCAGCGCGCGGTGATCTCCGGCCGCTGCAGCAGCTGGCGGCCCGTCGGGTGGCCCCAGATGCGGCAGAGCGGGTGCGAGAGCGCGCGGCGGATGCGCTCGGTCTGCGCCGGCTCGTCCAGCTTGAAGCGCTGGTGCACCGAGCAGATCACCACGTCGAGCTTCTCCAGCATGGCATCGGGCAGATCTAGGCGGCCGTCCTCCAGGATGTCCACCTCGCTACCGCGCAGGATGCGGATGCCGGGCATGCGTTCCTGCACGGCGGCGATCTCGTCCCACTGCTGCTTCAGGCGCTCCACCGTGAGCCCGCCCGCGTAGTGGGCGGCCTGGGAATGGTCGCTGATGGTGATGAACTTCGCCCCCAGCGCCTGGGCGGCGCGGGCCATCTGCTCCACCGAGGCGTTTCCGTCGGACCAGGTGGTGTGGCAGTGCACGAAGCCCTGGATGTCCTCCTGCGCGATCAGCTCGGGTAGGGCCGATCGCGCGGCCAGCTCGATCTCTCCCCAGTCCTCACGCATCTCGGGCGGCACCGGGGCGAGGCCCAGGATGCGGTACAGCTCCGCCTCGTCGCGCACCTCCGGAGCGGGACCCTCCGTGGGATCCAGGCGGGCCAGGCCGTACTCGGAGATGGACAGTCCCTTGGCGCGCGCGATGCCGCGCAGCTTGACGTGGTGCTGCTTGCTGCCGGTGAAGTGGTGCAGGGCGCTCGCGACCTGCGCCTCGGTGACCACGCGCAGATCGGCCTGCAGCCCGTCGCGCAGCTTGATGGAGCACTTGGTCGGACCTCGCGCGAGCACCTCCAGCGCCTCCGACGTGGTGGCGAAGCGCTCCATGACGGGCGCCGGATCGGCGGCGGCGGCGACGAGGTCGACGTCCGCGTTCGTCTCCTTGTAGCGGCGTACGCTGCCGGCGATCTCGGCGCGGGTGACGCCCGGCGCGGAGCGGACGCGCTCGAGCAGCTTCTCGGCAATGCGCCGGCTCTCGTACAGCGGCTGGCGGGCCTGCGTTGCCTTCAGGGCGTCGATCCCCTCCAGGATCTGCTGCTCGGTCCTCTCGCCGAAGCCCTTGAGGCCGCGCACCCGGTGCTCGCGGCAGGCGCGCTCGAGGTCAGCCAGGTTCCCGATGTCCAGGTCGCGGATCAGCACCGCGGCCTTGCGCGGTCCCAGGCCCGGGATGCGCATCAGGTCGAGCGCCCCGAGCGGGAACTCCTTGCGCAGCTCGTCCAGGTAGCGGAGCTGGCCGGTGTTCACCAGCTCGGTGACCTTCTCCGAGATGGCCTTCCCGACGCCACCCAGCTGGGTCAACGTGCCGTTCTTGACGTGCTGGTTGAGTCCGCCGGGAGCCGCCGGATCGGCGGGGAGCGTGTCGAACGCGTCCGCCCCGAGGTCGTAGGCGCGGACCTTGAAGGCATTCTCCCCCTTGATCTGCAGGAGTTGGGAGATCTCCCGCAGCGTCTGTGCTACCTCGCGCGGCGTCATGGGAAGCGCAGTGTAGACTTCCTGTGAACG
>VBKO01000516.1 GCA_005888115.1 Deltaproteobacteria bacterium | reverse complement strand
GCTATCTCGATATCGCCGGCGAGCTGGCATACATGATCGCGGGGGCGGGCAAGACCGGTGGACAGACGTTCGAACGACAGCAATTCAACGACAAGCATCCGACGATCGATCCGGTGACGGGCCAGTTCATCGCACCGACGCCTTTCTTCAGCACGGGCCTCGGGTTCTCGGTGAATCCGGGTACGGCGCTACCTTCGCTGGGGCTCAGCCGCGTCTATGTGCTGACCGGGCCCGGGACCTGCTCCGCCAGCGAAGCGATATTGAACGGCCTTGCGGGAGTCAACGTCCAGGTATTCCAAATCGGCGCCACCACTTGCGGCAAGCCTTACGGCTTCTACCCCGCGGACAACTGCGGGACGACGTACTTCTCCATCCAATTCCGGGGAGTCAATGCAAAGGGATACGGCGATTACGCCGATGGCTTCACCCCCGGCGCGACGACGACTGCCGGCTTCCCGGGTTGCAGCGTCTCCGACGACTTCGGGCACGCGCTGGGCGACGCCGCGGAGGCCCGCCTCGCCACCGCTCTGAGCTACCGCGCGTCGGGAAGTTGCACCGGGGCAGCGATGACGCGCGCTCTGGTGTCGGGTGGGCTGCGCGGCGACGGCGAGATCCTCAAGCCCATCTGGCGGCAGAACCGGATCTTCCGGCGCTAGAGCGCTTCACTCCATGTCGATGGTCTGGAAGTTCCCGCTCGCGTCCAGCACGGTGCCCCAGACCTTGTGCGACGCTTGGTGCTCGCTCATCCCGAAGCTCATGGTGGCGCCCACTCCGAGATCGACCGCGCGCAGGTCCTCCAGCGCGTCGACCAGGGTCTCCGTCGTGAAGTCCCGGCCCGCGCGCTTCAGCCCCTCGATGAGGAGGCGCGCCGCCAGGTATCCCTCGAGCGAGACGAAGTCGGGCTTCTCGCCCAGCGAGTACTTCGGGAGCAGCTCCTGGTAGCGCAAGACGGCGGTCGCCTTGCTCTGTGGCAACGGCACCACCTGGGTGACGATCACGCCTTCGGCCAGGTTGCCGCCATAGCTCATCAGCTCGTCAGAGAGCGCCTGGCTGCCCACGAAGGAAACGTTGCTGAAGACGATGTCCGGCCGCTCGGCTTTCACCTTCTCGATGAACTTGGCGGCCGCCTTGTACGTCGCCACCATCACCACCGCGCGCACCGGATGCCGGCTCCGCAGAAGCGTGCTCACGGCCTCGATCACGTCGACGGTGTTCCGCTTGTAACCGACGCGCAGAACGCGCTCCGGGTTGCGGTTGTACTTGCGCAGCATCTTCGCCACGCCGTTGAAGCCGGCATCGCCGTAGCCGTCCTGCTGGGCGAAGACCGCGATCTCGTCGACCGCGACCCGCCGGACAGTCACCAGATATTTCACCGTCGCGGCCGTCTCCTCCGCATAGCTTGCCCGGTAGTTGAAGACGTACCGATCGGGCGGGTCGCGCCGCAGGAGGCCGGCGCCGGTGAACGGGCCGAAGAAGAGCATCTTCCTCTCCAGCGTGAACGGCACCGCCACCTCGGCAGTGGGCGTCCCGACGTTGCCGATGAAACCGAACACGTTGCGGCTCTCCGCCAGCTCCTTCATCACCGACCGGGTGCGGTCGGGCTCGTAGCCGTCGTCGAGAGCGACGAGGCGCAGCTTGCGGCCGTTCACTCCGCCGGCATCGTTCGCGGTCGCGAAGGCGAGATCGATGCCCGTCTTCATGCCCCGGCCGAGCTCCTTGGCCGGTCCGGAGAATGGCGCAGCCATGCCGAAGACGATCTCGGAGTCCGTCACGCCCTGGACGGTTGGCCGCGCGCGTACCTCGGCCTGGCGCTGCGCCGCGAGCGCCGCCTGCCTGGCGGTGGCCGCCGCCGCTTCCTGCTGCGAACGCCACCACAGCGCTCCGCCCACGGCCGCAGCGGCGATGGCCGCGCTGGCGAGGATGATGGGGATGGAGGAGCGGCGCTGCGGAGACGGCGGTGGCTGCTTCTTGGGAATCACGATTTTCTCCGGCCCCGCGGCGGTCGCACCGGCGCCTTTCCCCGCGCCGTTCTGTGCTTCGTCGTCCGACACCATCTCGTCGAGGAGCAGCTTGCTGCACGATTCCCAGATGGTGCGTTTCTTGGCGCTGACGTTCAGCTCGACGTGGAACTCGCCGTCGCGCAGGCGCATCGCGCGGCGGACGGCGTCGATGCCGCCCATCTCGCCGAAGCGCGCGTCGATGATCTCCCCATTCTCCATGAACACGACCACGTCGTGCTCGGGACCAGCCGGCGAAACGACGGTGAGGGCGGCCGTCTGCCGGCTGATGTTGTAGAACTGAATCAAGTCGGTGAACGAGGTCTCCGACAGATTTCCGCTCAGCGCCACGCATCGAGCGT
>VBKO01000104.1 GCA_005888115.1 Deltaproteobacteria bacterium | reverse complement strand
TCGCGGCGCTGTGCGCGGAGGAGATCGTCGAGAGGTCCCTCTGGGTGTAGGCGCCGTTCGCGGCGAAACGGCTGTTGGCATCGTTCGCGAGACTCTTGCTGTGCAGCCCTTCGTACGTGGCGATGCCCGCGGCCACGACGCCGACGGCCGCCATCGTCATACCGACCGACCTGGTCCACTTCGTCGGCGTGGGCCGCACGCTCGGGGCGACGCTGGGTTTGCCGTCAACGCCGCGCGGCGCCTCGGCAGGGGATGTCACCGCCAGCGCCTCCTCATGCTCGCGCGCGTACAGGGTGACGCCTGGGGACGGTTGCCGCGAGACCAGTAGCTGCCGCTCCAGGGAGTTCCGCTTGTCGACCGCGATGCGCACGCGGTGCACTCCGACGGGAAGCCGCAGGCGCTCGGGACGGGTCGAGGTGCGCGCGACGGGTTCGCCGTCGACCAGGATCTTGATCTCGGGGAGATCGGCGTCCACCAGTACTTCGCCGACGCATTCCTGGCCCATCATCAGCTTGCAGGCGAGGGACTCGGCCCAGACCTGGACTTCCGGCGCGGTCTGCGAGGCGATCACCTGATCCTTGTCGCCCAACACCTTCTCGCTGCGCGTGTCGACCAGCTTGACCCGCAGGATGAGCCCGTTCTCGGTCTTCGTCAGGTCGCCGGCGACGACTTCGTCCACGCCCTGCAGGCCACCCAGGCTCGCGAGGCACGGCACGTTGAGGCCGCAGCCCTGCTTCTCGGCCGGCTCGGGAAGAGCGACTACCGAGCGGTACCGCTTGGAGGCGTCCGCGACCTGGCGGAACGCGTCGTCGACGGTTTTCAGCAGCGGATCAGTCTCCCCCTTGCGGACCAGGCGATACAGCCCGAGCGTGGTGCCTTCGCCCTTCGGTTTCGCGGAGGGGAGCGCGGGCTGCGTACTCGGAAGCGGAGCCGCGGGCTGCCCGCTGGCCGCGGGCGCGGCAGGCGCCGGCGCTGCGGAAGTCGGCGGAGTGGGTGGAGGCGGCTCGAGCTGCTGCTGCTTGGGCTTCGACTTCGACTTGCGCGACTGCGCGGCGGCGGCCGGGACCGAGGCCATCGAGACGATCACGAGCGCGGCGAGCAGCCGGTGCATGCGCACCTCCCCTGCCCGGCAATAGCACCCGCGCCGCTCGACGAGCAAGCTACCGCCCGCCGCCGATCGGCGCTGCGATTCGCCGTCGGCGCTTCTGTACATCTCGGGGCAAGGGGTCCGGGTCGCCCGCTCTGTACAGCTCGTACAGGTCCGGCCCGGGGGAGTATCCCCTCCTCGCCGGCGTCAGCGCGCGGCGGAACGATCCCCGCTACCTCCGGACCGCGATCACGTCGATCTCCACCCGCGCACCCTTCGGCAACGCGGCGACCTGGACGGTGGAGCGCGCCGGGGGCGCGTTGGGGAACCGCTTCCCGTAGACCTCGTTCACCGCTGCGAAGTCGTTCAAATCGGCGAGGAAGATGCTCGCCTTCACCACGTTCGCGAAACCGACTCCGGCAGCCGCGAGGACCGCGCCGAGGTTCTCCATCACCCGCTCGGTCTGCGCGCGCACGTCGCCCTGGACCATCTGCTGCGTCTGCGGATCGAGGGGAATCTGGCCGCTGACAAAGACGAGATCGCCCGCGACGATTCCTTGCGAGTACGGCCCGATCGCCTTGGGCGCCTTGTCGGTGGACACGGTCTGGTTCGGCATGCGCTCCTCCTGTGCGGGGCGCGCAGAGTGCGCAACCGGGCGCCTGCAGGTCAAGCGCGCACGGCCGCGGACAGCGTCCGGGCGAAGCCCCCGCGGCGGCCGACGGACAGCGCTCCCAAGCCTAGCCAGGACGTCCACTCCCGCAGCTCGGCGGCCAGCGCGCGAGCGACGGCGGCGCCATCCACGCTTGGTTCGAGCCAGGCGCCGACGACCGCGAGTCGGCGCGCGAGCCGGTCCGACTTGAGATCGACGCGCGCCACCAGCCGATCGCCGAAGAGGAAAGGCAGGACGTAAGCGCCCCAGCGGCGCTTCCCGGGTGGCACGAAGATCTCGAACCGGTAGTCGAAGCCAAAGAGCCGCCGGGTCCGCGGGCGGAACCAGACCACCGGGTCGAAGGGCGAGAGCAGGCTGCGCGCCTCGATGCGCGCGGGCTGCGCCTCGGGGTGTACATACGCCGGCTCGCGCCACCCTTCGACGCGCGCCTCGCGCAGCGCGCCCGACGCGACCAACTCGGCGAGCCGCGGGCGCGCGTCGTTCACCGGCATGCGGAAGTAGTCCGCCAGGTCCGCGGCCGTGCCCACGCCGTGCGCGCGCGCCCCCTGCAGCAAGAGCTGTCGCTGCGCCTCCTCGCGCTCCACCGCGCGCGAGTGATGCTCGGCCGGCACCACCCGCTCGGCGAGGTCGTAGCGCCGCGCGAGATCCGCCTCGCGCGCGGCGATGGCCAGCGCCCCGCGCCCGAAGTGGGCCTCCAGCACTGCCCGGGGGACGGAGCGGAACCAGGCATGGTCGAGGGTGTGCGTGATGCCCTCGAACGGCGGCAGCTCGTCCGCGCGAAGTGGCCCGCGCGAACGCACGTCTTCCAGCACGCGCGCCACGTACGCCGGGTTCGCGAGCAGGAACTTGTCGAAGCCCCACGGGCGCGGCCGGTGCTCGTCGCGCCGATACCGGAGGAGCGGCCATGTCTCCGTGGGCACGATCGACGCCTCGTGCGCCCAGTGTTCGGTAAACTCGCCGCTGCGATATACGAGCCGATCGAGCAGCGCGCGGTCGTACGGTCCCAGCCGCGAGAACGGCACCTGGTAGTGCGATGGCACCACCACGTTCACGTAGTCGAGCTGCACCAGCGCGAGCCGCCGGATGGTACGCGCCAGGTCGCGGATGGTGACGCGCCGCGGACGCGGCCCGTCGAATCCCTGCGCGGCGAGCGCGATGCTGCGCGCTTCGGCAAGCGAGAGCTGCACGACCATGGGCGGCGGCTACATGCGCTCGACCGAGTGCACGCCGGGGATCTGCCCGATGGCGCGCACCACGTCGTTCAGCTGCTTCACGTCGACGATCTCGATCTCGAACGTGGAGACCGCTCCCTGCTCGCCGTTGGAGCGCGCCGTCGCGGTGAGGATGTTCACCCCCACGTCCGCGAACGTCTCACTCATCTTCGCCAGCAGGCCCTTGCGGTCGTCGGACCGCACCCGGAGGTTCACCGCGCGCTTGAACTCGCCGTGCACGTCCCAGGTGACCTCCACGCGCCGTTCCGGATCGGTCTCCAGCCCCTTGCTACACGCCCGCGTATGCACGGTGACGCCGCGCCCGCGGGTGATGAATCCGACGATCTGATCGCCCGGCACCGGGCTGCAGCACCGCCCGTACCGCACCAGCACGTCGTCGATCCCGCCGATGCGCACGCCCCCGCCGGTGCGCGACCGCTGCGCCACCTTGCGGAAGAGCTGCGAGAGCCGGCTCTGATGCTCGACCCCGTCCGCCTCCGCGCCGTCGCCCTTCTTCTGCGCCAGCCGCTCCGGCGGCAGGAGCCGCTGCAGCACGTTCGCGGGCGAGAGCTTCCCGTACCCGACCGCGCTGACCAGGTCGTCGGCGCGCGAGTGCCCGTAATCGTTGGCGAGCTTGAGGAACTCGGGCGCCTTGACCATCTTGGTGAAGGTCAGGTCGAAGCGGCGGAACTCGCGCTCCAGCAGGTCGCGCCCGATCTCCAGCGACCGCTCGCGTTGCTGCATCTTGATGAACTGGCGGATCTTGGCTTGCGCCCGGGAGGTCTTGACGAATCCAAGCCAGTCTTTGTTGGGCCGCACGTTGGCGTTGGTGAGGATCTCCACCGAGTCGCCGTTCTTCAGCTTGGTCCGCAGCGGGACCATCTTGCCGTTCAGCTTCGCGCCCGCGCAGTGCGCGCCCACTTCCGAGTGGATGGCGTAGGCGAAGTCGATGGGACAGCTCCCCTGCGGCAGGCTGCGCACGTCTCCCTTGGGCGTGAAGACGAACACCTCGTCGGTGAAGAGGTCCACCTTCACCGTCTCCAGGAACTCGCGCGGGTCCTTGAGGTCCTGCTGCCACTCCATCAGCTGGCGCAGCCAGGCGAACTTCTGCTCGTCGCGCCCGGAGGACTTGCCCTCCTTGTAGACCCAGTGCGCGGCGATGCCTTCCTCGGCGATGCGGTGCATCTCCTCGGTGCGCATCTGGATCTCGATGCGCTCGCCGGTGGGCCCGATCACCGTCGTGTGCAGCGATTGGTACATGTTGGGCTTGGGGATCGCGACGTAGTCCTTGAAGCGTCCCGGCACCGGCTTCCACAAGGAGTGGATGAGCCCCAGCGCCTCGTAACAGGCGGGCACCGACTTGAGGATCAGCCGGAAGGCCACGATGTCGTGCAGCTGCGACACCGAATTGAGGCCGTTCTTCCGCATCTTCTTCCAGATCGAGTACAGGTGCTTGGGACGGCCCTGCACTTCCGCCTCGAGGCCCGCTTCCTTCAGCTTGGTCTGCAGCAGCTGGACGACGTCGCCGATGAACTTCGCCCGGTCCTTCTGCGTCTGCGCGACCTGCTGCTCGGTGTCGGCGTACTCCGCCTGCTTGAGGTACCGGAACGCCAAGTCTTCCAGCTCAATCTTGATCCACTGGATGCCGAGCCGGTGCGCCAGCGGCGCGTAGATGTCGAGCGTCTCCTGGGCGATGCGCTGCTGCGCCTCCGGCTGCATGTGCGCCAGGGTGCGCATGTTGTGCGTGCGATCGGCCAGCTTCACCAGGATGACCCGGATGTCCTTGGCCATCGCCACCAGCATCTTGCGGAAGTTCTCGGCCTGCTTCTCCTCCTGGGTCGTCGGGCCGTGCGAGAAGGTGCCCAGCTTGGTGACCCCCTCGACGAGGGCCAGCACCTCCGGCCCGAACAGCTCGTGGATCTCCTCGGGCTTGGCGAGGGTGTCCTCGATGGTGTCGTGGAGCAGACCGGCGACGATGCTGGCCTCGTCCAGCTTCAGCTCGGCCAGGAGGCCGGCGACTTCCAGCGGGTGGATGAGGTAGGGCTCGCCCGATTTCCGGACCTGACCCTGGTGGACCTTGGCGCTGTAGACGTAGGCCTTTTTGATCAGGTCCAGATCGGCTTCCGGCCTGTAGGTATTGACCCGCTCGAGGATGTCGTTGAGCCGGATCATCGTCTAAAAAACCGAGCGTAGCCCACGGAAGGGCAAGCAGCAAACCTCCTCTGAGTGGATTTGACGCATTGTGACGCAAGACGATTCAAACTCTCGACAAGCTTGCGATTGACCCCTCGGCGGCCCGCCCCGTAGACTCGAAGAGCGCTGGCTCTGCCCCGGGGACTCCTCATCATGGCGATCACCTGCCCGAGCTGCGGCATGGAGAACTCCGACGCGGCGACCGAGTGTCGCCGTTGCAGGGCGTCCCTGGTGGACGCTCCGGCGGACGATCTGTCCGCCTCGCTCGGCGTGATCTGCCAGCGCTGCGAGGCCTACAACGAGCCCGGCGTCGCCCGCTGCACGACCTGCGGCTACAAGCTCGCGTCGGACGAGGCGCCGCGGCCCGCTGTCCGTGCGCCGCAAGCAGAGGCTGCGGGAGAGCCGCTCACTCCGGCCGGGAGCTCGGATCCGACGCTCTCGGAAGAGCTGCACGCCCTGGCGATGAGCGCCGAGGAGGCGGCTGACGCCGGAGTGCAGGTGACCAACGGCGCCAATGCGGCCTCGCCGCCCGCTCGCGCAGCCGACGCCAAGCCTGCCGCGCCTTCGCTGCCACGCGGATGGGCTGCGGTGGACGCGGCCATCGGTGGCGGGACGGCGCGCAACCCTCCCGTCACGCCGTCGCTCGACTCGTCCGCTCACAAGACCTGCCAGAGCTGCGCGGCGGAGAACGCGCCCGCGGCGAAATTCTGTTCGGAATGCGGGACGCCCTTCGTGAAGGCGCCCGAGGTGGATGCGCGGCAGCCGAAGAGCGACCTGCCGCCGACCGTCTCCGTCCTCATGGACGACGTCCCGGCCGAGGAGATTCCTACGGAAGACGCGCTGGCGGAACCGGTCCCCGCCGAGGAGCCGCCCGCCGAGGACGCGCCCGAGGCGTGGGCAGCGAGCACCGATCCCACCGCGCGGCCCGCGTACGGCTCGAATCCGGAGACGTCGCCCATCGACCTGCAGGACCCGTCTCCCGAGCCGCTCGGGTGGGAGGAGCCGGGCGCCGAGGCCTCGCCGCCTTTCCAAGCCTCGCTGGTGGTCGAGCGCGGCAGCGCGACCGGGACGACATACCTCCTCGGCCACATCGAGAACGTGGTCGGATCCGCCGGCGCCGCCGTCGAGCTGCCCGACGACCCGCACCTGGCGCCTCGCCATGCAGCCATCGTGTTCGAAGAGCAGCGAGTGCTGGTGCGCGACGAGGGGTCCGCCAACGGCGTCTACCTGAAAGTCCGCGAATCCGTCGCGATCGAGCCGGGCGACTACTTCGTCGTCGGCGAGCGGCTGCTTCGCTTCGACGGCCCGTGCGAGCTTCCCGTCGGCGAGCCTGCCGCGACCCCCTACCTCGGGTCGCCACGCCCGCAAGGTACGGTGGTGCGCGTGAGCGAGATCCTGCGGGGCGGAAAAACGGGCCGGACCTGCTTCCGCGCCGGACCGGCCATCTCCGTCGGCCGCGTCGGCTGCGACCTGAACTTCGCCGCCGACGCGCAGCTCGCGCCCCGCCACGCCGAGCTGCGCATCGCGGCCGACGGTTCCGCCACCCTGGTCGATCTGGAAGCGTCACCCGGCGGCGTCTTCCTGCGCCTGCACCCGCAGCAATCGCTGGAGCTGCAGGCCGGGGACGTCATCCAGATCGGCGATCAGGTGCTCCGCCTGGAAGTCGGCTGAGGCCTCACTTCAGATGGTCGAGGATGCGCGCGACGGTCTCGCCGTAGCGCACCGGGTCGAGCTTGCGGCTCGCCTCGTACTCGGCGCGCGCCCGCCCCGCGTCGGCCGGCACGAGAAGATTCGCCAGCCGGTAGTGCGCCTCCGCGTTCTCCGGGTCGGCCGTGAGCGCCGCCTCCAGGAGATCGCGCGCCGCGGCGAGGTTCCCGGCTTGCTCGCGCTCGCGAGACTGGGCGACGAGCGTGCGCGCCAGCACCGGATCTCGCGCCGCCGAGGTCACGGACGCCGCCGCCACCCCGCGGGATGGAGGTCGCCATACCGCGGCCGCGATGCCCACCACGACCAGCACCGCCGTCGCCGCGGCGGCGATCCACAGGACGCGCTCTCCCCGGCCCCGCGGCTGCGCGGGAGTGGCGGGTACCGGCACCGGCGTGCTGCTCCGGGACGGCGTGGTGGCCCTGGCGGAGCGCGCCTGCCCGGGGACGGCCAGCAGCTCGTCGCGAAACTGCTCCGCGGTCTGCGGACGTTTCGCCGGCTCCTTCTCGAGCGCGCGCAGGATGAGGCGCTCCATCGGCTCGCTGATGGGCGCGTCGGATTGCCTCTGCCGCGGTGGGACGGGCGCCTCGTTGACGTGGCGGGTGAGCACTTCCATCGAGCTCGCTCCGTCGAACGGCAGGTGGCCCGTGGTCATCTGGTAGAGGATCACGCCCAGCGCGTAGAGGTCGCAGCGTTCGTCCAGGGCGCTGCCCGTGGCCTGCTCCGGCGCCATGTACTGCGGAGTGCCGCAGACCACGTCGTGCCGCGTCAGCCCGGGCTGCTCGGGATCGACTGGCCGGACGATTCCGTGGCGCGCCAACGCCGGCACGTCCGGCCCGAGAATTTTGGCGATGCCGAAATCGAGCACCTTGACGTGGTCGGGCTGGTCGCGCCGCGCCTCGACCATCACGTTCTCCGGCTTCAGGTCGCGGTGGATGACGTCATTGACATGCGCTTCGCCCAGCGCCGAGCAGACCTGCGCCATGATGTTGCAGAGCCGCTCCTCGGCGAGCGGCCAGTCGTCGCGCAAGACGAGGCGCAGGTCCTTTCCCTGCACGTGCTCCATGACGATGTAGAGGGTCCCGTCGTTTTCCAGCCGGCCGAAGTCGAGCACCTGGATGACGTTTGGATGGTTGAGTCGGCTGGCCGCCTTCGCCTCGCGCTCGAAGCGTCCCACCAGCGTAGGATCCTCGAGCAGTTGCGGCTTGAGCACCTTGAGCGCCACCGTCCGCTCGAGCGCGAGGTGGCGGGCCCGGTACACCTTGCCCATCCCGCCCTGCCCGATGAGATCGTCCACGCGGAAGCGCCCGGAGATGACGGTGCCCACCAGCGGGTCGCCGGTTCCCGCCTGCGAGGGACGGAAGCCGGGATCGGTCGCGCCGCGCACCAGGGGCGCTCCGCAGTAGACGCAAAGGCGCTTGGCGGCCGGCGGAAGGGAGCGCTGGCAACGTGGGCAGGACTTCGGCACCGCTCCCTTTCCAGGGCCGGGCTTCAAGACCCCCTGGGCAGCGGCGTAGGTTCGCACAGGTGCAGTGCTTCTTCCAATGTAGGAACGCGGCTCCGCGGGAGCCGCCGTTGCCTTGACCCTCCTTCAGGGCGCGGACTACAAACGGCCACATGGACTGCCCGAAGTGCGGCGCCTACAACGAGACGGACGTCGGCTCGTGCCTCTCGTGCGGGGCGGCCTTCCCGGCGGAGGACGCGGCGGCGCCGACCATGATGAAGCCGTCCGCCAAGGCGCCGGCGGGCAGGCTGCAGCAGGCCGGCGGTCCCCCGAAGCAGTGCCCGAACTGCATGACCCTCAACGCCGCGAGCTTCAAATTCTGCGCGCGATGCGGAACGCCGCTGACGCCGAGCGCCGCCACCCCGCCGCCCAAGGTGGCCGGGTGGCCAGTCGCGAAGCCGGACGCCAAGCCTGCCGCCGCCGCGGGCAAACCGGCGCCGCCGACCGGCAAGGCCTCCGCGGCGGCGCGCCCTGCGCCTCCGCCGCCCAAGCCCGGCTCCGCGACACGCCCTTCCCCTCCCGCGACGCCTCCGAAAGCGAGTGCGCCGAAGGCGCGTGCGCGGATCAGCGCGATCGCCCGCGACGGCAGCCGTTCCGCCGACTACGTCCTCACCCAGCCGGAGACACGCGTCGGGCGCGCGGTGAACGACGGCGAGGTGAAGCTCGACAAGGACCAGTTCGTCGCCGACGAGCACGCGCTGTTCAAGTTCGACGGCGACCAGCTCACCGTGCAGGACAGCGGGAGCGAGAACGGCGTCTTCCTCTGGTTCAAGGAGCGCCAGATCCAGTCGGGCGACGAGCTGCGCATCGGACGCCAGCGCCTGCGGATCGAATGGCTCCCTGACGAGCCCGAGACTCCGGCCGAGCAGCCGCTGTGGGGTAGCCCGGACCCGGGATACGTGGCGCGGGCCGTGCAGCTGCTCGAGGGCGGCGGCGAGGGCGACGTGTTCCCGCTCAAGCAAGGCGAGAACCTGATCGGCCGCGGCAGCGGCGACGTCAGCTTCCCGCAAGACGGATACGTCTCCAGCCGCCATTGCCTGGTGACGGTCGGCGACGGGCACATCGCCGTGAAGGACCTCGGCTCCGCCAACGGCACCTTCGTGAAGATCAGCGGCGCGGCCCCCGTGGCAGCAGGCGATCTCTTGCTCGTCGGTGAGCAGATCCTGCGGGTCGACCCGGCCTGATCCGCTCAACGCGCCGTGAATTGCGGCCGGTCCTGATCCAAGATGGGGCGCGGAGATGGCCCCGTGCGAGGACGCACCCTCATGCCCCCGAAAGGGCTTCCAGAAGGGGACCTCGATCTGCGGCGGCCCGCCTCGATCGCGGCGGCCGCCGTCCTGATCGGCGCCGCGGGCCTCGCCGCGGGGTGGCTGCTCGGATCGCCCGCGACGATCGCAGCGCTCTCCCCCACCATGAAGCCCAATACGGCGGTCGCGCTCGGGACGTTCGCAGCCT
>VBKO01000515.1 GCA_005888115.1 Deltaproteobacteria bacterium | reverse complement strand
ATGCGCTTGACCGCGCCTGCGACCACCGCTTCGCGCGCCTCCTCACGCGTGGCGGGTCGTTTCTCCTTCCAGGCGAGATCCAGGTAGAGCAGCATCACGATGCCGGTCTCGGCGTCGAGGCCGGCGAGCGCGATGAGCCCGACCCAGACGGCGACGGACATGTTGTAGTTGAGCAGCCACAGGAGCCAGAAGGCGCCCACGAGGGAGAAGGGGACGGCGAGCATCACCAGCAGCGCCTCCACGGCGCTGCCCGAGTTGAAGAACAAGAGCATGAAGATGATCGCCAGCGTGACCGGGACCACGATGCCGAGCCGGGCCTTGGCGCGCTCGAGGTAGCGGTACTGACCGGCCCAGTCGAGGCGGTACCCCGGAGGGATCTGCACCTTGTCCGCGACCGCCTTCTTCGCGTCGCGCACGTAATCGTCGATCGGACGGCTCGTGTCGGCGAATACGTAGCCGGCCAGCTGCCCGTTCTCGTCCCGCAGCATCGAGGGGCCGGAGCGGAGCCGGAGGTTGGCGACCTGCCCGAGGGAGATCTGCGCGCCGTCCATGGTCGCGACCCGGACGCGCCCGAGAGAATTGAGATCCGATCGGAAGTCCCTCGCGTACCGGACGGTGACTGGGTACCTCTCGCGGCCCTCGACGGTGGTGGAGACCGTCAGGCCGCCAACCGCCGTCTCGACGACGTCCTCGACGTCGCCCACGTTCAGTCCGAACCGTGCGGCTCGATCCCGGTCCACGTCGAAGTCGAGAAAATACCCGCCGCCGATGCGCTCGGAAAACGCGCTGCGCGTCCCGGGCACGTCGCGCAACGCCGCCTCGATCTGCGCTCCGATGCGGTCGATCTCCTTGGTGTCGGGCCCGAGGACCAGCACGCCCAGGGGGCTGCGGACACCCGTTGCGAGCATCTCCGTGCGTGTCTGGATTGGCATCCACCAGATGTTAGGCATGCCCGCGAACTGCATCGCGCCGTCCAGCTTGCGGACCAGGGCGTCCCAGTCCTCCCCTTTGGGCCACAGCTTCGGGTCCTTCAGGGTCACCACGGTCTCGAACATGGAGAGCGGCGCCGGGTCGGTGGGCGAATCGAATCGGCCGGCCTTGCCGAAGACGCGCTCGACCTCGGGGAATTTCCGCAGCACCTGGTCCTGCCGCTGCAGCACGTCGCTCAGCGTCACGACGATGAGCACGAATGCGCTGATGATGACCGGCCAGCGGAAGCGCAACGCAAATCTACAGATTGGGTCGTAGATCCCCGAGAGCGCGCGCGAGATCGGATTGCGCTCCTCGGGGCGGATGTGTCCTCGGATGAAGGTCGTCGCGATGGCGGGCACCAGGGTCACCGACAAGACCGCCGCGAATGCCATCGAGAATGTCTTCGTCCACGCAAGAGGGGAGAAGAGGCGTCCCTCGGTGCCCTCCAGCGTGAACACCGGCAGGAAGCCCACCGTGATGACGAGGAGTGAGAAGAAGATCGGGCGGCCGACTTCCTGCAACGCCGAGACCACGATCTCGGCTCGGGGTTCCCGTTTTCCGGAAGCCTCCCAGGCCTCGAGCTTCTTGTGCACGTTCTCCACCACGATGATGGCGGCGTCGACCATGGCACCGATCGCGATGGCGATGCCGCCCAGCGACATGATGTTCGCGGTGAGCCCCATGTGCTTCATCGGGATGAACGCAAGCAGGACCGCGATGGGCAGCAGCAGGGCGGGGACCAGCGTGGAGCGGAAGTGCAGCAGGAAGAGCAGGATCACGAGGGTGACGACGATCAGCTCCTCGATCAACGTGTGCTTGAGCGTCTCGATGCTGGCGCGGATGAGCGTCGAGCGGTCATACGTCGGGACGATCTGGACTCCCTTGGGGAGCGTCTGCTTGAGCTCCTCGATGCGCGCTTTTACCGCGTCGATGACTTGAAGAGCGTTCGTGCCTGACCGCGCGACCACCACGCCGCCGACGACCTCGCCTTCTCCGTCGAGATCCGCGAGACCCCGGCGCTGCGCAGGGCCGATCCGCACCGCTCCCACGTTACGTAGGAGCACGGGCGTTCCCATGTGGGCGCCGAGCACCACCTTCTCCAGATCGTGCGGGTTCTTCACATACCCGCGTCCTCGAACGTAGTGCTCGGTTCCGCTCACCTCGAGGATGCGTCCACCGACGTCGGCATTCGACATCTTCACGGCCTCCACCACCTTGGAGAGCGGGATGCCCAGGGCGGCGAGGCGGTCGGGATCGAGATCGACCTGGTACTCCTTCACGAACCCGCCGACGCTCGCGACTTCTGCGACGCCCGGCACCGCCTGCAGCGCGTATCGGATATTCCAGTCCTGCAGGGACTGAAGCTGCTGCAGGGTCGTGTGACCTGTCTTATCGATGAGCGCATACTCGAAGACCCAACCGACACCGGTCGCGTCCGGACCGAGGATCGGCGTCACGCCCTGCGGCAGCTTGTTCGAGATGGTGGACAGCTTCTCCAGCACGCGGCTGCGCGCCCAGTACATGTCGGTGCCGTCTTCGAAAATCACGTTCACGAACGACATCCCGAACATGGATTGTCCGCGGACGGCCGTGACGCGCGGAGATCCGAGCATCGAGCTGACGACGGGATAGGTGATGTTGTCCTCGATCAGGTCGGGCGCGCGACCCATCCATTCCGAAAAAACGATCACTTGCACGTCCGAGAGGTCCGGGACGGCGTCGAGGGCCGTGTTGCGCAGGGACAGGACGCCCCATGCGGTCGCAAGCCCGACGAGCAGGAGCGTCGCCAGACGGTTCTTCGCGCACCAGGCGATGATCCGCCCGATCATGGCGCACCCCAGCGCGGCAGTGCGCTGCGCAGCTGCGCCTCGCTGGAGAGCAAGAAGGTTGCCTGGGTCGCGACCTCCTCGCCCTCGCGGAGGCCCGCCAGCACCTCGTGATAATCGCCCGCCATTGCCCCGACCTTCACCTCCGTCGCCTGAAGCTGCCCCTCTCCTCGCTTGACAAACGCATACCTGTGCTCACCCGAGGCGAGTAGCGCGTTGTCTGGTACCGCCAGCCGGTTCCCGAGCGGCACTTGCACGTTCACGTCGACGAACATCCCTGGCTTGAAGGAAAGCTGCGCGTTGGGGAACGCGAGCCGCGCCCGCACGGCACGCGTCTTCTCGTCGACGGTGGGATAGACGAACTGGACCACTCCGTTCCATGTCACTCCGCTCGCCCAGGGCAAGCTCATGGTCGCGGGCTGCCCGCCCTGCACGTAGGGCGCGTCGGACTCGAAGAGGTCCGCGAGGACCCAGATGCGGCCCAGGTTGCCGATCCGGTAGAGGACGTTCCCCGCCATCGCCCGCGTCCCCGAGACCACGTTCTTTTCCAGAACGACACCGGAAGCCGGGCTGTGGATGGTGATGCGTGGCTCGGCCTTCCCACGTTTGCGCAAGTCCGCCATCTGCTCGCTCGAGAGTCCCCACAAGCGCAGGCGCTCCTCGGCGGCGCGGACGAGCTGCTCTCTCCCCGGGAGCCCTTGGCTGTGGATGGCGACCAGATAATCCTGCTCGCTGGCCAGGAGGTCCGGGCTGTAGAGGGCGAGCAGCGGCTGGCCCGCCTTGACCGGCTGACCGGTCTGGCTGACGAACAGCTTCTCGACGTAGGCGTCATACTTGAGCACGACGTCCGCGACCTGCGTCTCATCGACTTCCACGCGGCCGTGCGCGCGCAGCGACAGCGACAGCGGCCGGCGCTCCACCTTCGCGTACACGACGCCGATGAGCTGCTGGCGTTCCGGGGTCACCTCCAGCATTTGCGGGCCGCCTTCGCGGGCTGCTCCGCCGGCACCGCGCGACTCGACC
>VBKO01000514.1 GCA_005888115.1 Deltaproteobacteria bacterium | reverse complement strand
ATGCCGGCGTACGCCGCTACGAGCTTCACCGGAAAGCAGGACGAGGAGATCGCTTACGAAGCGCCGGCGGGTAGGGTCGTCGTGCGGTTCAGCGCCAACGGCGAAGGCGTTCGCGCGGAGCTGCAGCCTCTGGCGCAGGCGGAACGCGCCGAGCAGGAGAAGGCCGCCTCCCTTTCCCGGACCGGCGTCCCGTCCGTCAAGGCTGCTGCGCAGCCGCCCGCGTCCCACCCGCCGGCCCCTCACCAGCGCCTGGCGATCGTCGTGCCGCCCGCGCCGGCCGATCCGGCGGAGGCCATGCAGTCGCTCCTCGACCTGTGCAATGCCCAGGGCGCGTCGGACCTCCACCTCACCAGCGGCTACGTGCCGGCGCTGCGCGTCGACGGCGACGTGGTCTCGATCGAAGGCTGGGGCGAGCCCTCGGCCGAACGCCTCGAGAAAATTCTCTGGACCGTGGCGCCGAAAGCAAACCGGGAGCAGTGGCTCGCGGCCAAGGACACCGACTTCGCGCACGAGACGGCCGAGGCGCGCTTCCGGGTCAACGTATTCTGCGACCGCTCCGGGATCGCCGCCGTCCTCCGGCGCATCCCCAGCAAGATCCTCAGCGCGGAGGAGATGGGAATCCCCAGGAACGTACTCGATCTCTGCTTCCTCCCCAAAGGCCTGGTGCTCGTCACCGGTCCGACCGGCTCCGGCAAGTCGACCACGCTGGCGGCGATGATCGACTACATCAACCGCAACCGCGACGACCACGTCATCACCGTCGAGGATCCGATCGAGTTCGTCCATCCGCACAAGCGGTGCCTCGTCCACCAGCGCGAGGTCGGCGTCCACACGGGAAGCTTCAAGGCTGCGCTTCGCGCCGCGCTGCGCGAGGATCCCGACGTGGTGCTGATCGGCGAGATGCGGGATCTGGAGACGATCTCGATCGCGCTGGAAACCGCCGAGACCGGCCATCTCGTCTTCGGCACCCTGCACACCAACACGGCGCCCTCGACGGTCGACCGCATCATCGACCAGTTCCCTGCCGACCGCCAGGCGCAGGTGCGGACGATGCTTTCCGAATCCCGAGCGGTGTCCAACCTGATCCGCGAGGGCAAGACGTTCCAGCTCCCCTCCGTGATGCAGACCGGCCGCTCCCAGGGGATGCTGATGCTCAACGACGCGCTGCTGGAGCTGGTTCGCAGGAAGATGGTCCTGCCGCGGGATGCCCTGGCCAAGGCGGTCGCCAAGGCGGAGCTGCGCAAGGCGCTCGAAGCGGCCGGGATCACCGTCACCGAGTCCGAGGCCTGAGTGGGCCACCCGGGAGCGGCGGCGGCCGACGGCGCGGTCGAGCGCATCCTGGCCGAGGTCGCCGAACGGCGGGGAATCGATTTCCGCGATTACCGCGCCGATACGCTGCGGAACCGGCTGGAATCGAGGATGCGGGCAGCCGGGTGCGCCGATCTCGCCACGTACCACGCGCGTTTGATCGCCGAACGCGAGGAGATCGACCGGCTGGTCGAATCGCTCGTGGTTCCGGTGACCGAGTTCTTCCGCGACGGCTGGGTGTTCCGCGAGCTGGCCGATCGCGTCCTGCCAGCCCTCCCCGGCTCGAGTGGCACCCTGCGGGCCTGGGTGGTCGGCACGGCAACCGGCGAGGAGGCGTACACGGTAGCGATGCTCCTCGCCGAAGCCGCGGCGCGGCAGCGCGGGCGAGGGTTCGAGGTGGTCGCGTCGGATCTCGATCGGCGCTCTCTCGAGGTCGCGCGCAAAGGCCTGTATCCCGAGAGCGCCGTGGAGGCCGTGCCCTCCGACCTCCGCCGCCGCTACCTCCGGCCCGAGGGCTCGCGATTTCGCGTGGTCGACTCGATCCGCGGCCGGGTTCATTTCGCCCAGCACGACCTGATGGGTCCCCGGATCGCCCCCGAGAAGGCGATCGTCGCCGCGTTCGATCTCGTCTTCTGCCGCAACGTGCTCCTGTATTTCGAGGCGTCGCTACGGGTCAGGGCCGTCCAGCGTCTCGCCGCGGTCATCGAGCCCGGAGGGGCGCTGGTGATCGGGGTGACCGAAGCGCTGCCTCGCGATTCCACCGAGCAGTTCGTCGCTCATCCAGGCGTGCGGCCGGGCGCCGGGATCTTCCGGAGGGCGAGCGGGTGACGAGTTGGCTTCGCCTCCGGGACTGGCCCATCCGGCGCAAGATGCTGGCTTTCCTGCTGGCGGCGTCGATCCTGCCGCTCGCCATCACGGCAGTGATCGAATTCCGCACGGCGAGCACGATCATCCGGCGTTCCGCGATCGCGCTGCTTCAGGCGCGGGCGACCCATCTCGCCGACCGGATCGACGACTTCCACCTCACCTTCCAGCGCAGCGTCGACCGGCTCTCGCACCTCCCACTTCCCAACGCTTTCTGCCAGGGATCGCCGGCGACCCGCGCGAAGTCACTCTCGACCGCAGAAGATGTGTTGTCCGTCTTCCGGTCCACCGACCCCAGGACGCACGTGGTCGCGCTCTTCGATCGCGAGGGAACCATCATCGCCTCTACGCTGCCCGCGATCCGGGGGAGGAACTACCGGTTCCGGCGCTACTTCCAGGCGGCCTCGGCGGGCTCGCCGGTGACTTCCGAGCTGTTCATCTCGGTCTCCGAAGCAGGGGCGATCCCGACCATCGCCTACGCCGCGCCGATGAAGTCGAGCTCGGGCGAGGTCCGCTGCGTTGCCCTGATCGTCGCTCGCGGCCAGGAATTCTGGGACCTCGTCAGCGCCGGCGACGGCACCGCCGGGCCGGGCAGCTATTCGGTCGTCTTCGACCAGTACGGCATCCGGGTCGCGCACAGCTTCAAGGCCAGCGAGATCTTCCACCCTGCCGCGCCGCTCGACCCGTCGCTCATCGAGATGTTCGTCGCGGACAAGCGATTTGGAGAGCGCACGCGCGAGCTGCTGCAGACCCCGATCGCCGTGGAGGACGAGTTCTCACGCGTGCGCAACGGCACGTTCGGCGAGCCGTTTCGCGTCACGACTCCGGCGAACAACCTCGTCAACCTGGCTGTCGGTCAGCGGTTGAAGAGGGTACCCTGGACGCTCTTCTTCCTCGTGCCGGAGCGGACGCTCGAGGCGCCCGTCCGGCAGCTCGTGAACGAGACCCTGTCCACGAATGGCGGGATCCTCCTGCTGGCGATCGTGGCGGGACTGCTCCTGGCGCGCTGGACCGTGGCGCCGGTGCGTGCGTTGACGTCCGCCGCGGATGCAATCCGCGCCGGCGACCTGACAGCGAGCGTCCCGGTCGACTCCGGCGACGAGCTGGGCCGTCTCGGATCGACGTTCAACACGATGGTCGAATCGCTCAGGAGATCGCGAGACGAGCTCGAGGACAAGGTCCGCGAGCGGACCGAGGCGTTGAAGGTCGCGAACGATGCCCTCGAGACCCGCAACGAGGAGCTCCGGCTGCAGGCGGAGGAGCTCCTGGTCCAGAGACAAGAGCTGCAGGTGCAACGGGAAGACCTGGAGGTCAAGAACCGCGAGGTGCAGAGGGCGGACCAGCTGAAATCCG
>VBKO01000103.1 GCA_005888115.1 Deltaproteobacteria bacterium | reverse complement strand
CCGTTCGATCATTGCTTTCCACTGCTCGCGCTCCGCACGCGGGCCGGAGGCGAAGCCGTACCCGGGCAGATCGACCAGCCGCAGGCTGTGCTCGGGTCCGCGGCCGCCGGAACGGGTGCGCTCGGCCACGCGCATGTCGAAGAAGTTGAGCAGCCTGGTGCGCCCGGGGGTGCGCGACACGCGCGCGAGCTGGCGTCGGTTGGCGAGCGCGTTCAGGCAGCTCGACTTGCCCACGTTGCTGCGGCCGCAGAAAGCCGCCTCGGGACGGTCCGCCGGCGGCCACTGCTCGGGAGCGGTCGCCGATTTGACGAATGCGGCCTCGAGCACGATCACGCCGCCGCCCGCTCGCCCCTGTGCCGGCTCGGGACACCCAGCGCTTCGCACAGCTCGTCGAACTCGCGGCCGAACGATTCCGCATTGCGGTGCGCCGCCGCGCCCAGCGCAAGCGTTCCGTCGCGCAGCTGGACCCAGACCCGCTTGTGCGAGGTGTAGAAGGCGATGCCGATGCCCAGGAAGAGCAGGAAGCAGCCGGTGTAGACGACCGGCGTCGACGGATCGCGCGCAATCTGCAGGCCCGTCGCGTAGAACGGCGTCAGGCGATCGAAGCGGAAGGCGAACCGGTCTTCGCGGTTGTTGCGGTCGAACTCCGGCTGGCGGGCGAACACCCAGAACGATGCGATCTTCGCTCGCGCAGAGGGGCGCGGTCTGCCGTCGGGTCCCACCTCGGGGCGCGATCCCGGCGGTTCCTCCGCGCGGATGACCTGCACGGCGGGACCAAGGCCGGAAAAGTCTTCCTGGTAGTCGACGACCTGGTAGCTGAGTCCTTCGGCCGCTTCGATGGATTCGCCCGGCGCGGCCAGCCGCTCGACCTCTGCGCCGGTGGCCTTGTCGAGGATCTTCATCCGCGCGCGCATCCCCTCGTCGAGCTGCTGGTAGCTGGCCTGGTAGAAGGTGAGCCCCGCGTACCGGAGGGGATGGTTGACGGTGATGGTTTCCCGCGCCAGCTCCTCTCCCGCGCTGCCGTCGGGCAGCTTCCGGAAGAGGCGCAGGTCGGACTCGAACGCCTTCGGCCGCCCGGGCTCGAATTCCTTCAGGCGGAAGTCGTCGCAGCGCACCAGGAACGGCCGCCCGTCCTGATCGAGGAGCTTGTGCCGGAACTGGGTCCCATCGGGGCGCCGCTCGAGGAAAGCGTCCGCCTGGCCGCCGCCTTGCGGCACGTTGGCGACGCCCTCGAACGCGGTGAGCCGGCCCACGATGCCGCCGCCCAGGATGAGGAGCAGCGAGACGTGCACGACCCACACGCCGAACCGCGCATACCGCCCCTTCTCGGCGAACAGGCTCCCCTCCGCCGTGCGCACCCGGTACTTGCGCGCGCGCAGCTGCTCCGCGACCGCCTCGGCCGACAGCGCGCTGGGAACGGGCGTGCTGCGGAAGCGCAGCCCGGCCACGTGGTCCAGGCGCGTCTCCGGATAGCGCACCATGTACCAGATGCGCGGCAGCCGCTCGACGGAGCAGGCGATGAGGTTCAGCGCCAGCGAGACGAGCAGCAGCGTGAACCACCAGCTGTGGAACAGGTCGTACAGCTCGAACCAGCGGTAGGACCAGAGCACCAGCGGCCGGTTCGCGAACGCGCGCTCGATGTTCGTGAGGGAGTCGTTCTGCGGGTTCACGAACGTGCCGGCGATCATTGCCAGGAAGAGCAACAACAGATTCGCGAGGGTGAGCCGCAGCGAGCAGAAGAAGCGGAACACCTGCTCGATGGCCGCGTGCGACTCCTCGGGCGGGAGCTGCGCCACGTCGCTGACCGCGCCCGGAGGTGGACCGGCCTGGACCAGCGCCTCGCTCATCGCCGATCGCGCAGCCACGCAGCGAGCCGCGTACGCGGCGCCCCCGCCTGCGCACCCGCTTGCCTCTTCGCGCGCTCGGCCGTCCAGTGATCGATCCGCTGCAGCGCCGCCTTGACGTCGAACGGCTGCGCCGAGGGTGAGCCAGGGCCGTGACACGAGGCGCAGGTCGCCACCGCGTCCTGCATCCCGAACAACCGGGCCAACTCCTTGTCGCGCATCACCACCGCCGGCTGGTAATAGCGTCCGCCGCCGTGGCAGGTCTCGCAGGAGACGGAGGTCACCGGGTCGACCGGATTCGACCGCTGCTCGTCGCGCGAGTGGCAGGACAGGCACAGCGCCGAGCGGCGCTGATCGGAGCTGAGGGAATCGAGGGCCCGGGCGTGCGGGCTCTGCGCCCAGATCCGGTACGCCTCCGCGTGGCAGGCGCGGCAGCTCTCCGGACCCACCAGGTCGGAGGCGTAGGCGGGCGCGGCCAGGGCGAGCACGGCAGCGGCGAAAGCGAGGCGCATCGAGGGGTGCGGAACCTATCAGCGGGTCCAGGGTGGCGCAACGCGGCCGATAGCCACGTCGCGCGGGTCTTGTAGACTGAGTCCGATGCGGGTCTTCGGTCTCACCGGGAACATCGGAACCGGCAAGAGCACGGTCGCCCGGCTCTTCGCGGAGCACGGCGTGCCGGTGATCGACGCGGACCAGGTCGCGCGGGAGGTGGTCGCTCCGGGCACCCCGGGGCTGGCCGAGGTGGCCGCGCGGTTTCCCGGCGTGCTCACTCCGCAGGGCGAGCTGGATCGCAAGGCGCTCGCCGCCCGCGTCTTCGCGGACGCGCAGGAGAGGGCCGCGCTGAACGCAATCCTCCACCCGCTGATCGGGAGGGAGGTCCGCGGCCGCCTCGACCGGCTGGCGGCTCGCGGGCAGCCGCTCGCGCTCTACGAAGCCGCGCTCATCGTCGAGAACGGGCTGCACCACGGCCTGGACGGGCTGATCGTGACCACCGCGCCGGTCGAGGAGCAGGTGCGCAGGCTCGCGCTGCGGGACGGCATGGCGGAAGCCGAGGCGCGGGCCCGCATCGCCACGCAGCTGCCCTCGCATGAGAAGGTGAAGGCAGCGGATTTCGTCATCGAGAACACCGGCGCGCCGGAGCTTTTGCGCGCCCAGGTCGCGCGGGTGCTGGAGGCGCTGGCGCGCAGGTTTCCCTGCTGGTGGAAGAAAGCGACGCCGGAGCGGCGCGCGAATTCGCCCGCGGCGCGATGGACGTGCTGGTCGGCGATCCATCTGCAATGCACCTGGGGCTCTCCACGTCCGAGTACCGCGAGCTCACCGGCGGGGTCACCGACGTTCTTCACGCGGCCGAGCAGAGCACGCTCGCCTCCCCGCGCGAGGAGATGCGGCGCCTGAACCTGACGGGCACCCAGGCCGTGCTCGAGCTGGCCATCGACTGCCGCAACCTGCGGCGGTTCACGCACGTGAGCACCGTGTTCGTCTCCGGCGACCGGGTGGGGGTGGTGGCCGAGGACGAGCTCGCCTGCGGACAGGCGTTCCGCAACGCGTACGAAGAGTCGAAGTTCGAGGCAGAGCTCCTGGTGCGGCGCGCCATGGGACAGATCCCCGCGACGGTGCTGCGGCCGTCGATCGTGGTCGGCGACACCAAGACAGGCGAGATCGATCGGTTCGAAGGGCCATACGCTCTCGCCATCCTGCTGGTCACCAGTCCTCTCCAGGTTCCGGTGCCGCTGCCCGGCGACGGCGTGGCGCCGCTGAACGCGGTGCCCATCGACTACGTGGTCGACGCCTCCGCCGCGATCCACAAGGACGCGCGCTCCGTCGGACGCACCTTCCACGTGGTCGATCCGAATCCCTCCAGCTCGCGGCGGGTGTACGAGCTCATCGCGCAGCGCAGCGGGAAGAAGCTGCCGCGCCTCTCGCTCGGGTACAAGCTGACCGACGCGCTGCTCAAGCTGCCGGGGCTGGAGCGGCTGACGCTACCTCGACAATCTCATCGAGTACGTGCGCACCCGGCGGCCATAGCTCCCGCCGACGGGGCGGGGCCAGCGCTTTTGAGACCGGGGTGAGAAAAGGCGCTGTACACTGCGCAGATAACCAATCGCGAGTTGACCGACCGCGCGCAGAAGGTGCTCTTCCAGAACTACCGGACGCAGCCCGTCGCGCTGGTGCGCGGCGAAGGGACGCAGGTGTGGGACGCGGACGGCAAGCGGTACCTCGACTTCATCGGCGGCATCGCCACCGTCTCGGTAGGGCACGCGAATGCGCAGGTGCGCAATGCGGTGCTCGAGCAGACGAAGCTCCTCTGGCACGCGTCGAATCTCTACTTCACCGAGCCGCAAGTGCGCCTGGCCGAGAAACTGACCCGGCTGTGCTTCGCCGACCGCGTCTTCTTCTGCAACAGCGGCACCGAAGCGAACGAGGCGATGATCAAGCTCGCGCGCCGGTGGCACGTGGACAGCGGCCATCCGGAGCGCATCGAGATCGTCTGCATGCACGAGTCCTTCCACGGCCGCACGATGGGTTCGCTCGCGGCGACGGGGCAGCCGAAGTACCAGCAGGGCTTCGGGCCTCTTCCCGCCGGCTTCCGCTTCGTCGATTACGGCGACGCAAGGCAGATCGAGGAAGCGGTCACCGACAAGACCTGCGCCGTCCTGCTCGAGCCGCTCCAGGGAGAGGCGGGGGTCATCACCGCCCCGGCCGGCTATCTCAAGGCGGTCCGGGAAGCGTGCACGAGGCGCGGCGCGCTGATGCTGCTCGACGAGGTGCAGACGGGGATGGGCCGCACCGGGAAGATGTTCGCGCACCAGCACTTCGGGGTCGAGCCGGATGCGATGAGCCTCGCCAAGGGGATCGCGGGCGGGCTGCCGCTGGGCGCGCTGCTGGCGAAAGATCAGCTCGCGAAGGTCTTCACACCCGGGACCCACGCCAGCACCTTCGGCGGAAATCCCGTGGCGACTGCCGCCGCCTGCGCCGTGGTGGATCTGCTCGAAGGTGGGCTTCTCGACCACGTCCGACGCGTCTCGGAAGTGCTGCAGTCGCGCCTCGCGGCGCTGCCGCAGGCGACGCCGCGCGCCGCCGGAGAGCGCGGGCTGGGCCTGTTGCGCGGCGTCCTGCTCTCGGAGGACCTCGCACCCCTGGTGGTCGCCAAGGCGCGCGAGCTCGGGCTGCTCGTGAACGCGATCGGCGATCGGGTGCTGCGCCTCGCACCTCCGCTCACAGTGTCGGAGAGCGAGATCCACGAGGCAACGAAGCTGCTGGCGCAGGCCATCGCACAGGCCTGATCCTGGCTTTGTGCGATGGCACCGGTACGATACTGTTTCGAGAATCGCGGCCGCTCGGCCGGAGGATCATGGCTACTCTTCCGACTCCAGCCAGCGGAGGCACCGACCTCCCGCCGGAATTGCAAAACGAGCTGCGCACGTTCGAGGCCGTCGGGCGCGACATCTCGCTGTACGACCTGCTCGGGGTGACCCCGGACGCGGACGGTGGCACCGTCCGGCGCGCCTACCTCGATCGCTCGCGCCGCTATCATCCCGATGCGTGGTTCCGCAAGAACGTGGGCGAGTTCGGGCCGCTCTTGTCGCGCGCCTTCCAGAAGCTCTCCGCCGCCTACCAGGTGCTCTCCGACGAGGACGCTCGCGCGGCATATGACCGGGTGCTCAAGCAGCGCCTCTCGGTTCGCGAGCGCGAGGCGATGGAACGGCGGGCGCTCAGCCGCGAGGAGCAGGAGAGGCGCCAGCGCGAGAGCCGCGAGCGGCTGCTGCGCACCAAGGGCTTCGCCAGGATCGGCGCGGCGCACAAGCTCTACGAGGAGGCGCTCGAGCTGGCGCTGAACGGAGAGCGGGCGCAGGCGATCGCCGCGCTCAAGGCGGCGCGCGAGCTCGACCCGCGCCGCGGCGAGATCGCGCAGAAGCTGACCGAGCTGGAGCGGGAGGCGGCCCGATCCCGCTCGCAGCTGGCGCTCAAGGCGGCGCGCGACCAGGAGGAGAAGGGCGACCCGCAGACGGCGCTGAAGACGTACACCCAGTCGTTCCAGATGGATCCCACCAACGCCGCGGCGGCGGCCGCCGGCGCGCGGTGCGCCACCTCGCTCGGCGATCACCAGCAGGCGAGCACCTTCGCCGCGCGCGCGGTGGAGATCGCTCCTGACGACGTGGACACGCGGTTCCTGCTCGCCAGCGCGTTCGTGACGCTCGGGCTCAAGGTGAAGGCCCGCGCCGAGCTGACCCGCGTCCTCCAGGCGAAGCCCGACCACAAGGAGGCGCGCGCGCTCCTCAAGCGCGTCTGAGGGATGGCGGAACCTGTCATCGGCATCGATCTGGGCACCACCAACTCCGTCGTGGCGACGGTGCAGTCGGGTACGCCGGTCGTGATCGCGAACCGCAGCGGCTACCGGCTCACCCCTTCGGTCGTGGCGGTGGCCAAGAACGGCAAGCGGCTGGTGGGCGCGCTCGCCCGCCGGCAGGCGGTGACCAATGCCGAGCGGACGGTGGTCAGCGTCAAGCGGCTGATGGGACGGAAGTGGTCCTCGCGCTCCACCCAGGAAGCGCTCTCGCGCCTCCCCTACACCGTGGTGCCGCACGAGAAGGAGCGCGACGACCTGCTCATCCAGCTCGGGGAGAAGACGTACTCCCCGCCCGAGATCAGCGCGATGGTGCTGGCCGAGCTGCGCCTCGACGCGGAGGCGTTCCTGGGCCAGCCGGTGACCAAGGCGGTGATCACCGTCCCGGCGTACTTCAACGACTCGCAGCGCAACGCGACCAAGGACGCGGGGCGCATCGCGGGGCTGGACGTGATCCGGATCATCAACGAGCCGACCAGCGCATCCTTGGCCTACGGCTTCGGCAAGCAGATCGGCGAGAAGCAGATCTGCGTGTTCGACCTGGGCGGCGGCACCTTCGATTTCACCGTCCTCCACATGTACAAGGGCGTGTTCGAGGTCGAGGCGACCGGCGGCGATTCGTTGCTGGGCGGCGACGACTTCGACAACCGCGTCGTCGACTGGCTGGCGCAGCCCTTCCTGGAGAAGCACGGCATCGACCTGCGCAAGGACAAGATGTCCCTGCAGCGGCTGCGCGATGCGGGCGAGAAGGCCAAGTGCGAGCTGTCCGCCACGCAGCAGGTGGAGATCAACCTGCCGTTCATCGCCACGGCCCAGAGAGCCGGGCCCCTGCACCTCCAGGGCACGCTCACCCGCCCGCAGCTGGAGGTGCTCACCCGCGACCTCGTCGACCGCTGCCTGGGCGTGTGCGAGCGCGTGATGGCGGAGGCGAAGGTCAAGCCCACCGAGCTGGGCGACGTGCTGCTGGTGGGCGGCCAGACGCGCATGCCGATGATCCAGGCGATGCTCTTGCACCAGGAGCAGGAGATGCTGCTCCTCGACGTGACGCCGCACTCCCTGGGCATCGCCATCGCGGGCGGCTTCTTCCAGAGCATCATCCCGAAGAACACCACGGTGCCGACCAGCGCCCATCACGTCTTCACCACCGTGAAGGACGACCAGACCTCGGCGAAGATCACCGTGCTGCAGGGCGAGAGCGAGATCGCCGCGCAGAACGAGCTCCTCGGCGAGTTCATGATGACCGGGCTGCGCAAGGCCAAGCGCGGCGAGGTGGACATCGACGTCATCTTCGACATCAGCGCGGACGGCATCGTCTCCGTCTCCGCGCTCGACGTGCAGACCGGGCTCCGGCAGAGCATCACCGTCACCGCCAGCGCGGGTCTCACCGAGGACGAGATCAAGACCGCCGCCAAGGCCAACGAGGAGTGGATGCTCGGGCAGAAGGAGGATCCCGAGTTCCAGAAGCAGAAGGTCCGTGCGGACGAGCTGTTCAAGCAATTCGACGAGCTATGGCCCCGCCTCAAGCAGGCCGCCGCGAACGGGCTCGGCAACGAGCCGGTGCAGCGCGCCGAGGCAGCGCTCAGCGTCGCCAAGCTGCAGGTCCAGCAGAAGGAGTCCGCTGGCCTCGCCGGCAGCCTCGACCGGCTCGAGCGCATGCTCGGCGCGCTGCGCGGCGCGGTGGAGCGCGGGCTCGTGTCGCCTCGCGGGGGCAGCTCGTGAGCGCGCCGCCGCCCAAGGAGAACAAGTTCTCCTCCCTGCTCCTGGAAGGCCTCGATCATTACCGGAAGGGCCGCATGCTGGAGGCCGTGCGCGCGTGGGAGGAGGCGTACACGCTGGAGCCGTCGAACCTGCGCGCGCGCGAGTTCTTGCGCAGCGCGCTGGAGCGGATCCACGCGCACATGGCTCCGCCGGCGGCGCCGCAGCAGGCCGCGCATCCGTGGCTCCCGCCCCCCGCCACCCGGCAGCAGGTGCCGGCGGATCTGGCGCGCAAGTCGGCCCGGATCCCGTCCGATCCTTCACTCTCCAAGGCGAAGAAGACCAAGGCGAAGGCGCCGCCGCCGGAGAGCCCGTGGGACGACGGTCCCTCGATGGCCATCCAGCAGGACACCCCTCCGCCGGGCGCGGAGGCCGAGGCCGGCGGCGCGTGGACCATCCACCAGGAGCCAATGCCGGTCCCTCCCGCCGAGGACGACGAGCTTTCGGCCTGGGTCGCCGGAGCTCGCGAGCTCGTCGCGCTCAACGACTTCTCCGGCGCGCTGGAGCTCCTGGCGAAGATCCTCGCCAGAAAGCCCCAGGACGAGGAGGCGCAGAAGCTCCATGCCTTGTGCGAGGAGAACCTCGTCCAGATGTTCGAGAGCAAGCTGGGCGCGATGGACCGCATCCCCCGCGTCGTCTTGCCCCCGGACGAGATCATCTGGCTGAACCTCGATCCGCGCGCCGGCTTCGTCCTCGCGCAGATCGACGGGGATGTCACGTTCGAAGATCTCTACGCCATCTGCGGTCTGCACCGCCTCGACACCGCCCGCATCCTCTCCCAGCTTCTGGAGGAGGGCGTGGTCGCGGTGGAAGGGGCGGCGGCAAAGGCGAAGCGCGCCGCCCCGCGCCGATAGCGCACCACAGACCGGCTCAATCGCGTCGCCCCGATCGAACCGCCGCACCACCACGCCGGCGCCGACCAGATAGGCGAGGACCCGGCACCTTCGATGCGCCGACCTGCCCCGCCGACGCAAACGCGACGCTCGCATGCCAGTGACTCACAGGATGTAGCGCGAGAGGTCCTCGTCCTGCAGCACCTTGTCCAGCTTCTCGCGCACGTACGCCGCGTCCACCCGGATGGCGCGCCCGCGCATCGAGTCCGCCTGGAAGCTCACGTCCTCCAGCACCTTCTCCACCACGGTGTGCAGGCGGCGGGCGCCGATGTTCTGCGCGCGGTCGTTCATCACCTGGGCGACGCGCGCCAGCTCTTGAACGCCGCTCTCGTCGAAGGCGAGGTCGACGCCTTCGGTGGCGAGGAGGGCTGCGTATTGCCGCGTGATTGCGTTCTTCGGCTGCGTGAGGATGCGCACCAGGTCGGCCTGCGTGAGCGGCTCCAGCTCGACGCGGATGGGAAAGCGCCCCTGCAGCTCCGGCAGGAGGTCGCTCACCTTGGCGACGTGGAACGCGCCCGCGGCGATGAACAACACGTGGTCCGTCTTCACCGGGCCGTACTTGGTGTTCACCGTCGAGCCTTCGACCAGCGGCAACAGGTCGCGCTGCACGCCGCCGCGCGACACGTCCGGGCCATGCTGGCCGCCGATTCCGCCAGGGCCCGCCACCTTGTCGATCTCGTCGATGAAGACGATGCCGCTCGACTGCACGCGCTCGAGCGCCTCGCGCACCACCGTGTCGTTGTCGACCAGCTTCTCCGCTTCCTGCTGCTCGAGCAGCCGCCGCGCTTCCGGAACGCGCAGCTTGCGCTTCTTGGTCTTCTTCCCGAAGGGCATGTTGCCGAGCATCTCCTGCAGGTTGATGCCCATCTCCTCCATGCCCTGCGCGCCGAAGATCTGCATGTTGCCCTGGGCGCGCTCCTGCACGTCCACCTCGACCATGCGATCGTCGAGCCCACCCGCGCGCAGCATCCCGCGCAGCTTCTCGCGCGTGCTGCTGCGGTCGGTGGTGGCGAACCCGGCCGCGCCCTGCTGGGCGCTCTGCGGCAAGAGCAGGTCGAGCAGCCGGTCCTCGACCATCTCTTGTGCCCGGCCCTGCACCGCGCGCTGCTGCTCCTCGCGCACGAGTTGCACGCCCTGCTCCATCAGGTCGCGGATCATCGAGTCGACGTCGCGGCCGACGTACCCCACCTCGGTGAACTTGGAAGCCTCCACTTTGACGAACGGCGCCTGCGCGAGGCGAGCGAGCCGCCGCGCGATCTCGGTCTTTCCCACGCCCGTGGGTCCGACGAGGATGATGTTCTTCGGCATCACCTCGTCCTTCAGCTCCGGCGTGACGCGGAACCGCCGCCAGCGGTTGCGCAGCGCGATGGCGACTGCGCGCTTGGCCGCGTTCTGCCCGACGATGTACCGGTCGAGCTCCGAGACGATCTCGCTGGGGGTCAAGCTGCGCGGCTCGGCCATCGCTCAAAGCTCCTCGAAGGTGAGCTGGTCGTTGGTGTAGATGCAGATGCGCGCGGCCGTGCGCAATGCCTCCTCGCAGATCTGTCGCGCGGGCAACGGGGAATGCTTGAGCAGAACGCTCGCGGCGGCCTGCGCGAACGGCCCGCCCGACCCGATCGCCGCCACTCCTTCGTCGGGCTCCACCACGTCACCCGTGCCCGACAGGATCAGCGTGCGCTCGGCGTCGGCGACGACCAGCAGGGCTTCCAGCCGGCGCAGGTACCGATCGGTCCGCCAGTCCTTGGCCAGCTCGACTGCCGCGCGCGGGAGGTTCTTGCCGTACTCCTTCAGCTTGCCTTCGAACTTCTCGAACAACGTGAAGGCGTCGGCAGTGGCTCCGGCGAACCCGGCCAGCACCTGTCCATCGCCCAGGCGGCGCAGCTTCCGCGCGCCATGCTTCAAGACGACCTTGTCCATCGTGACCTGGCCGTCGGCGCCCATCGCGACCTTCCCGTCGCGCCGGACGCAGACGACCGTGGTGGAGCGCACGCGCACATCTACCTCCGGAAGGCGCACATGCTAACTCGCGCCGGCGCGCGGCGCTCGTCTGCTATCTTTGGCGAGACATGCGCGATCTCGTCGTCCTCTTCGGCGGCCCGTCCAGCGAACGCAAAGTGTCGGTGGCGTCCGCGCAGAACGTCGCCTCGGTTCTCGAGCAGGCGGAGGCCTGGTTCTGGGCGCCCGGCGGCGCGATCCACCGGGTCGAGCGCGCGGCGCTACTCTCGCATGCGCGTCCGTTCGAGGAGGAATTCGTTCCGGCCGGCGCCGCCGCGTACGGGTCGCTCCAGGAAGCGCTCGACGATCCACGTTCGCAGGCGCTCACGTTCATCCTCGCCCTGCACGGGACGGGCGGCGAGGACGGGGCCGCGCAGAAGCTGTTCGAGGAGCGCCGGATCGCGTTTACCGGCCCGGGTGCGGCCGCGTCGGCGAAGGCATTCGACAAGGAGTGGGCCAAGCAAATCGCCGCGGTGGCCGGCGTGCCGGTCGCCGAGTCCGTGCACCTCCCGCGCGGCGACCAGGCGACGGTAGGAAGCGCGTTGCTCGGCTTCCTCGCGCGTCACGAGCACATCGTGGCGAAGCCCGTGGCGGGAGGATCGAGCGTCGGCCTGCACCTCGTAGGCAGCGTGGCAGACGCTCAGCGTGCCGCGACGGCGATCGCGGCCTCCGGCGAGGAGTACCTGGCCGAGGCGTTCGTGAGCGGCACCGAGCTGACGGTGGGAATCGTCGACGATGGCCGCGGCACGCGCGCGCTTCCCGCCAGCGAAGTGCGCGTCGAAGCGGGCCGCGCGTTCGATTACGAAGGCAAGTACCTGGGCAAGGGCACCCGGGAGATCACTCCTGCCGAGGTCCCACCGGAAGTCTCGCGAGCGGCCCAGCGCATCGCGCTGGCCGTGCACAAGGCGCTCGGGTGCGAAGGCTATTCGCGCACCGACGTGATCTGCGGCCCGAAGGGTGTCGTCTTCCTGGAGATCAACACCCTTCCCGGCCTGACTGGCATGTCCTTCATCCCCCAGCAGCTGGCTGCCGAAGGAACGCCGATGCTCGCCTTCCTCGAGGAGCAGATTTCGCTGGCCCACCGCCGACGCGATCGATCCGTGAGCACGCAAGTCGATCTACCCGAGACCGAAGAGCTGCAGGAGGCGCCGCAGAAGGTGCTCGTCCGAGTCTCGCGCAAGAAGCGGCGCTGACCGTCAGCTCCCTTTGGCGCGCGGATGCGCGTCTTCGTAGATCTGCACCAGATGTTCCGACGACACGTGGGTATACCGCTGCGTGGTCGATAGCGAAGCGTGGCCGAGCAGCTCCTGGATGCCGCGCAGGTCGGCGCCCATGTCCAGGAGGTGCGTGGCGAAGCTGTGGCGTAGCGCGTGCGGGTGCACGTGCCGCTGCGTCCCGCAGATGAGCGCGTAGCGGGCGAGGTGGCGCGCCACGCTGCGAGTGGTGAGTCGTCCCCCGCGCCGGTTCATGAACAGCGCCGGCCCCGTTCCCATCTCGTGCCTTCGCGCGAGCCAGGCCTGCAGCGCCGTGCGCGCTTTCGCCACCAGCGGCACCACGCGCTCCTTGCCGCCCTTCCCGCGGACGCGCACGGCCGTCGCGCCGTCGATCAGGTCCGTCAGGTCGACTCCTACCAGCTCCGAGACGCGCAGCCCGGCGTCGTAGAGCATCTCGAGCGCGCAGCGGTCGCGGAGCCCCGCCGCGGTGCGCGCGCTGGGCGTGTCCAGCAGGGCGAACACGTCGTCGACCGAGACCACGTTCGGAAGCGTGTGCCGGCGCCTCGGTGAGATGAGCCGCCGCGCGGGGCTATCCGGGAGGTGGCCCATCCGGACGCGGTGCTCGTAGTACGCGCGCACGCTGGCCTGCTTGCGCGCCAGCGTGGCGGGCTGGTTCGCGCCGAAGCGCGCCGCCAGGAAGCCGCGCAGGTCGTCGCGGTCCGCGCCATCGAGCGACTTGCCCGACTCCGCCAACCACGCCGCGAGTTGCCGCAGGTCGGAAAGGTACGCCCGCTGCGTGTGCGGCGAGGCGCGCGCGATCCGCGCGAGGTGATCGGCGAACTCCCTCAGCTCCGGTGGATCCACCGCGCCATCCTGCCGTAGCGCACGCCCGGATCAAGTTCACGGAACCTCGAGCAGGTACACGCCGGCCTGGCCTGCCCCGCCCATCGCCGCGTACACGACGCGCCGCCCGCGACCGTCCGCGAAACGCGAGCTCGGGTCCACCTCGGCGGCAAGGGCTTTCACGGCTCCGTCCGGCGACGCCGGCGGGAGTGGAACCGTCCACCGGAGCACGGAACAGCGAGCAGCTTCGCGCACCTCCCGCGCACCGCGCCTTCCAGAACAGAGCGCGGCCGTCGGGCGTGAGCTGATAACCGTACACGCCGTCGTCCACCTTGCGCGGCGGAACGGATCCATCGAGCGGCGCCGTCCACAGCTCGATCTTGAAGTCGCCCTTCTGCGGCGCCTGTACGAGGTACAGGACGCGCCCGCCCTGCACGGTGAAGCTCTGGACGCGCTGCGCGAGCTCGCGCGGGGAGCTCCCGGGTGGCGCCACCATCAGGGTTCCCGCGCGGGCGCGGCCGTCGTACCGCGCCAGGAATGCGAGGTCGCCGCCGTGCGCGAAGCGAAACTCGCTCACGCGTTCGCCAAGCGACTCGGCTGGGCCTCCGGCGCGCGGCAGGCGCGAGAGCGCGCCGAACGCCTCCCCTGGCTGGCGGTCCGTCGAGAGCAACGCCACGTACCGTTCCGAGACGGCGAACGAGGTCGCCCGGCCGATGTCGCGCGGCCGGCCGTCGAACGCCTCCAGCATGCTCAGCAGCCGATCGCCGCCCTTGGCACCGGGCGGACCGAGCACGAAGAACGCTCCGTCCGAGCCGAAGACGAAATCGGAGCTGGCCTTCGCCACCTCGCGACGGCGGCCGGTGCGCACGTCCATCAAGTCCACACGCCCGGCCGCGGCGCCAGGGCCGCGGCCCGCCAGGCGATCGCCGCCGGGCGCCCAGGCAAAGGCCTGGACACCGTCGAGCGCCAGCGAAGGCCGGGCCGGTTCCTTCGCCGCGTCGAGCACCATCAGCCTGCCGGCCGCGACGAAGGCGAGCAGCGATCCCGAAGGCGCCCAGCTCATCGCCGAGACACCGTCCGCGATCTTCCGCGCCGACCCGCTGGAGTCGGCGAGCCAGAGCTCACCTTGGCCCGCCCGGAATCGCCACTGCGCGAGGAACGCGAGCCACTCCCCTGCAGGAGAGAAGGCGCGCGCTCCGGCGAGCGTCGGCACGCCTCCGCCTACGCGCTGCGCGGGCGACTCGTCGGAAGTCGACGCCAGGAGGAGATCTCCCACCAGCAGGTCATCCGGCACGCCGCGGTCGTCGGGATGCGACGCGGCCTGGAGAAAGGCGATCATCCTGCCGCCGGGCGCCACGATCACCTCGCGCGCCAGGCCGGAGGCGAGGCGCCTTCCCTGCGGTCCGCTCTTGGTGCACGCGGCCAGCGTCGCCGCCGCCATCGCCGCGGCCGCGAAGACCGCCGCCCAGGGCGCCCGCGCGGCCTTCGATGCGCCCCCTTCCACCTGGCTCACCGCGGCGCCTCGCCTGGAGCCGCCTGTCCTCCGATGTCCGACTGCTCCGGTAGCGTGCGAGGCGGTGGAGAAGGCGTCCGCGCCGGACGGGGAGGAGGCTCGGGCGCGAGAGGGACGGAGTTGACGCGCGCCCATTCCGCCAGGTCCCGTCGGGCGCGCGCGAGCAGGCGGGCTTTCCGTTCGTGCTTGCGATGCCGCTCCTCGAGCGGAGGGAACAAGGCGAAGACGACATTGGTGGGCTGGTACTCGTAGCCGGGCGGGTGCGCCTCACCGGTCACGTGCCGCAGCAAAGCGCCCAGCGCAGTGGTGCCCGGCGGCGGCGCGAACTGCTCTCCGCGTACCCGGGCGAGCACGCGGCGCGCCGCGATGTGGCCGGACGCGGCGCTCTCCACGTATCCCTCGACGCCGGTGATCTGCCCGGCGCAGAACACGGCCGGGCGCGCGCGCAGGCTGCCGTCCGGCGCAAGCGCGCGAGGCGCATCGAGGAAGGTGTTCCGGTGCACCTGCCCGAGGCGGAGGAACGTAGCCGCGCGCAGCCCCGGGATGCACTCCGAGAAGATGCGCTTCTGCTCCGGCCAGGTGAGCCGCGTCTGGAACCCCACCAGGTTCCAGGCCGTGCCCGCTCGGTCCTCGCGGCGGAGTTGCACCACCGCGTGCGGCCGCCGATTGGTGCGCGGGTCGACGAGCCCGACCGGCTTCATCGGCCCGAAGGCCAGCACGTCGCGCCCGCGCGCCGCCATCACCTCGATCGGCAAGCAGCCCTCGAAATAGCGCGGCTCCTCGAAGGCGTGCGGCTCGACTTTCTGGCCCGCGAGGAGCTCGTCGACGAATCGCTCGTACTCCTCGCGCGAAAGCGGCAGGTTCAGGTAGTCGTCGCCTCCGCCCTTGCCGTAGCGCGACTGCCGGAACGCGACGGACTGGTCGATCGAGTCCCCGGCGACGATGGGCGCGATGGCGTCGTAGAAGGCCAGGGCGGAGTCGCCCACCGCCTCCGCGAGCGATCTGGCCAGCGCGTCGCCGGTGAGCGGACCGGTGGCGACGATGCACAGCTCGCCGGGCAGGTCGGTTGCCTCTTCTCCGCGCACCTCGATGTTCGGATGATGCGCGATGCGTCGCGTGAGCGCCTCGCTGAAAGCGACGCGGTCGACGGCCAGCGCATCGCCGGCGGGCACGCGGGCGCGGTCAGCCTCCTCCAGCACCGCCGACCCCAGCCGGCGCAGCTCCTCGTGCAAGAGCCCGATCGCGTTCTCCGGATTGTCCGAGCGGAGCGAATTCGAGCAGACCAGCTCCGCGAGCCCGTCCGATTTGTGCGCGGGCGAGCGCCGCACCGGCTTCTGCTCCACCAGCACGACGGGCACGCCACCCTCCGCGAGGAGGAGCGCTGCCTCCGATCCGGCCAGGCCGGCTCCGATGACGATCACGCGCTGCACGGCGGATGTGCGTACACGCAGCCGTCCCTCGCCGCAACGGGTCCCTGCCTGGATGAGCGAAATCGGGCAGGGTCCGCACCACCCCGCCAGCCGGGCTGGCGCCCGCCTCTTGCCGCTCCTGCGCGGGTGCCCAGCTTCAGGCGAGTTCCGCAGCCGGGCCGGTCGCTCGCCGCGGGGATTCGTCCCCCGCAGGGCATGGGTGGAGTACCGAGGCGGGGGTGGGCTTCAGCCGGCCGGCGCGGGACGTTCCAGCCTTTCAATCGTCCACGCTCAGTTCCGAGCCGCCCGAAGTGGCCACGCTCGCCCGGGCCCCGCCACGGACGTGCATCTCCGACCCGCCCGACAGGGCGCCGCGCACCTTTCCGCTGGCGCGCAACTCGGCCACGGATCCGCCGCTGCCCTGCACGTCGACGTTCCTTGCCTCGAATTGCCGCGCGTCGAAATGCGACCCGCCGGAGAGCTGCAGCTCGAGCTGGTCCGCTCGACCGGACACGTCGAGGATCGCACCCCCGGAGCCTTCGACGGCCAGCTGCCTCGCGTCGAGGCCGCGCACGTGCACTTCGCTGCCGCCACTCGCCGCGATGGCGCAATCCGGCCAACGCGTAAACGTAGCGCGCACGATCGCGCCGCCGCTCCCGGCGACAGCGTGCAGCTCGGGCGTCTGGATGGACACCGTCACCTCCCTCGAGCTCCAGATGCGTGAACGCGGCTTGAAGCCGACATGCAGGGTCCGGTCCTCGACGCGCGTCTCGATCGTCTCCAGGACGTCCTCGTCCGCTTCCAGGTGCACCGGCTTGCGCGCGCCCACCGCGACCGTCGCGCGGATGCCCGATGCGACGTGCACCGAGTCGAACGCCGGCACCTCGCGGTCCTCGGCAGCCGCCAGCGCGGCCGAGGCAGCAAAGAGAATGCCTGCAAGAACGGCCACGTGCGTTCGCATGCGCGCCTCCGGCCAACCGCCAGTCGCCGCCGATAGGGCGGCGCTGTGCTTTGTGCTTTCCAGAGCGCGGACGTTCTGGAAAGCCTTTAGGCCTCCCCATGGAGGTGCATTTCGAGGCGCTCCGGTTTCAGGGCACCGCCGACTGCGGAGGCGCCTGCTCGCTGCCCGGCTCCGGCGCCTCGCGGCGATACCCGCACTCCTTGTCCGGGCAGGCGATGTACGGCCCCTCCTTCTTCGAGTACTTCGAGAGGAGATACGGCTTGCCGCACTGCGGGCACGGTCCCGGGATGGGCCGGTCCCAAGCCGCGAACTTGCAGTTCGGATAGTTTACGCAGCCATAGAACGACTTGCCGAAGCGGGTGCGCCTCTCGGCCAGCCCGCCGCCGCAATCCGGGCAGACCACGTCCTTCAAGGTGATGGGGCGCGTCGTCTTGCAGTTCGGATAGTCGCTGCAGGCGAGGAACCGGCCGAACCGCCCCCGCTTGTTCACCATCGGCTTGCCGCAAGTGGGGCAGTTCTCTTCGGTCGGCAAATCCTCGACCACCTCGATCTTGCCTTCCTTCTCGATGAAGTCCTTGGTGTTCTTGCAGTCGGGATACCCGGAGCAGGCCAGGAACCGGCCCATCCGGCCCCATTTGATCACCATGGGTGAGCCGCACTTCTCGCAGGTGAGATCGGTGGGCTGCTCCTCGCGCTTCACGTCGCGCATGTTCTTCTCGGCGACCTTGAGGCTCTTCTTGAAGGGCTCGTAGAACTCGTCGAGCACCTTCACCCACTGCATCTTGCCTTCCTCGACCTCGTCGAGCTCGTCCTCCATCCGGGCGGTGAACTCGACGTCGAGGATGCGCGGGAACGCGTCGACCAGGAGCTCGTTGACGATCTTGCCCAGGTCGGTGGGGAAGAAACGGTTCTCCTTCTTCTCCACGTACTCCTTGTCCTGGATGGTGGAGAGGATGGCCGCGTAGGTCGACGGCCGCCCGATGCCCTTTTCCTCCAGCTCCTTCACCAAGGACGCCTCGGTGAAGCGCGGCGGCGGCTGGGTGAAGTGCTGCTCGGGCAGGAGCTGCAAGAGCTCCAGCCGCTGGCCTTCCTCGAGTGGCGGGAGCTGGCGCGCGACGTCGCCCTTCTCCTCGTCCTCGCCCTCCATCTTCTCCGCGCCGGCCTCGGGCTCGTCGGGGACGACCGCTCCGTAGACGGCGAGGTACCCGGGGAACTTCAGCGTCTGGCCGGTCGCGCGGAAGATGAACGAGCGCGCCTGACGGTCGGTGATGCGCAGCGCGGCGGCCCCGCCCGCCTCGATGTCGGCGATGGTCTGGTCGAAGACCGCCGGCACCATCTGGCAGGCGATGAAGCGGTTCCAGATCAGCTCGTAGAGCCGGAACATGTCCCGCTCCAGGTGCTTCTGCACCCGGGCCGGCTCGAACTCCAGGCTGGTCGGGCGGATGGCCTCGTGCGCGTCCTGGGCGCTCTTCTTCGTCTTGAACTGCACCGGCTCGGCGGGCAGGTACTCCTTGCCGAATTTCCCGGCGACGTACTCGCGCGCAGCACCGACCGCATCGGGGGAAAGCCGGACGGAGTCGGTTCGCATGTAGGTGATCAGCGCGACCTGGCCCTCGTCGCCCAGCTCCACGCCCTCGTAGAGCCGCTGGGCCAGCGTCATCGTCTTCTTGGCGGAGAAGCCCAGCCGGTTGGCGGCCTCCTGCTGCAGCTTGCTGGTGATGAAGGGCGCGGGCGCGTTGCGCCGCCGCTCCTTCTTCTGCACCGACTGCACGACGAACGGGAGCCTCTGCAGCTCCTCGACGAGGGGGAGGGTCACCTCCTGCGAGCCCAGCTCGATCTTCTCGCCGTCCAGCTTGATCAGCTTGGCGCGGAACTGCGGCGGCAGCGCCGCCTTCAGGTCGGCCTCGATCGACCAGTACTCGACCGGCACGAAGGCGGCGATCTCGTTCTCGCGCTCGACCACCAGGCGCACGGCGACGCTCTGCACGCGGCCCGCGGAAAGGCCGCGGCGCACCTTGGTCCAGAGGATGGGCGAGATCTGGTATCCGACCAGCCGGTCCAGAACGCGCCGCGCCTGCTGCGCGTCGTACATGTCCCTGTTCAGGTCCAGCGGCTTCTGGATCGCCTCCTGGATCGCCTTCTTGGTGATCTCGTTGAACAACACGCGCTGCGTCGGCACGCGGCTGCGCGCGATCTGGTGCTTGACGTGCCAGGCGATGGCCTCGCCTTCGCGATCGGGGTCGGTGGCGAGCAGCACGCGATCGGCGTTCTTCGCCGCCGCCTTCAGCTCGGTGACCACCTTCTGCTTGCCCTTGATGATCTCGTAGACCGGCTCGAAGCCGTTCTCGATGTCCACGCCCATCTTGGACTTCGGCAGGTCCATGATGTGGCCCACCGAGGCCTTCACCGTGTAGCCGGACCCCAGGTATTTCTTGATCGTCTTCGCCTTCGCGGGGGACTCGACCACGACCAGCGTGTTGCGGAAGGACTTCGCTTCCGGAGCGGAGCCCTTCGCCTTCCGGCCGTTCGCTTTCGGTGCGGCCTTCTTCGCTGTCGTCTTGGCGCTTGCCATGGTCTCCCTGGGGCGGCTCCAGATGCCGGCACTCCCGTTTCGGTTCACGACCAACCCCGGCTCCGAAGGAAATACTTCCCGGGTCTCTGGAGGATGAGGCCCTTCAGCTCCAGTTCCGTCAACCAGCGGAGCGCCTCGTTGGATCGAAGCTGCGCCTGGCCGGCGAGCACATCTATATGGACCGGCCGCGTCCCGTCGAGGAGCTCCCAGATCTTGAGGGCTGGCCCTTCGAGCGCTTCCTGGACGGGTTCCGGTGCGGCGGGGCGGACGACATGCTGCCTGGCCGCTGACACGGCGTCCGCGCGAGCGGCGAGCCGGTCGGGCACTGACCAGCCGAGCAGGCGGAGGATTTCCGCGGCGCAGTGGATCGGCGTGGCGATGCCGGAGGAGAGGAGTTCGTGCGGCCCGGCGGACAGCTCGTCACCGGGATCACCCGGGACGGCGAAGATCGGCCGGCGCTGCGCTGCCGCATGGCGCGCGGTGATCAGCGCTCCGGACGCCGCGGACGCCCGCACCACGACCGTTGCATGGGAGAGACCGGCGATGGTGCGATTCCGGCGGGGAAAGTTCGGCCGCGTCGACGGGGTCCCGGGCGGGAACTCGCTCACCAGCGCTCCGCCGCCGGTCGCGATGCGCTCGAACAATGGGCCGTTCTCCGGCGGATAAGCCACATCGATGCCACTTCCCAGGACGGCGACCGTGCTGCCGCCCCCCCAGAGGGCGCCGGCGTGCGCCGCCGCGTCGACGCCGCGCGCGCCACCCGAGACGATCTGGACGCCCGCGCCCGCCAGCTCCTCGCCGAGCTCGCGGGCGAGCCGGAGCGCGGCCTCGTCGCCCGCCCGCGCGCCGACGAGGGCGACGCGCCGCGGATGCTCCGCCAGCTCGCCGCGTACGTACAGCACCGCGGGCGGGTTCTCGATCTGGCGCAGCAGCGCGGGATAGGAGGAGCTGTCCGGCGTGAGCACGCGCGCGCCGGCCTCTCGGGCAGCGGACAGCGCCCAGGCTCCCAGCTTTTCCAGATCCGGACCCTGCGCGAGGAAGTCTCTCGCCTGCCTGCGCAGCCGCAGGTCTGCTGCCTTCGCGGCGACGGCTCGCGGCCCCGCCCGGAGTGCCGCGGTCAACGACCCGAACGCCTCCGCCACGCGGGCCAGCGCGGCCCCGCCCATCCCCGGCACGCTCGCGAATGCGCAAGCCACGACCACATCGGCGCATTCGCGCGGCGCCACCGCCTCCGTCTGGACCGTTTCCACGCCGACGCCCTCCCGCGAGGTGCTGCGAAAAGCCACATCCCGGCCGGAGGGTCAAGCGGCCGTTTTACGGACCGCCCGAACCCTGCGCGTGCATCTCGACCAGGTCGCCGGCCTGCAGCTCCTTCACGCTCTTCACCACCACGGCGGTGCTAAGCCGGTCCTTGACGTCGATCACGAGGAGCAGGCCGACGTTCTCGTTCGGCACGGCGACCCCGCGCGCCCGCGCGCCGGTAGCGCCCATGTTGTGGCTGTTGCCGTCCACGGCCGCGTCGCGCAGGCCGTCGCCCTTGCGGATGACCGCGAAGGTGTTTCCCACCTCGACGCCGTCCTTGGCGCCTCTGTCGATGAACACCTCGTTGGACTCGCCGTAGGTGGTCACGCCCCGGCGCACGGCGGAGACGATGATGCCCTTGAGCTCCCTGCTGTTCGGCTTCGGCGCCACCTTGACGTTCTGCTCGGTCCACGGCCGGGCCAGGTCTCCGCGCTCGATCTCCTCCCAGGTCCGCGTGATCTGCACGGTCGCCAGCTCGCCGTTGAACGCGATCACCTTCGCCTCGCCCATGTTCTGGGTCTGCGTGCCGAGCTTGCGGCCGGTGACCGGCTGCACGATGTCCCCTGTCGGCCGGAAGAGGATGATGCGGTCGCCGATGTTCACCTCGACGCGCGAGGGGAACCGCACGTAGGCGGTGTCGAACGTGGAGAGCATGTCCTTCTCCTCGAAGGACGCGTCGAGCGATCCGGCCAGGCGCATCTCCTCGGGGGACACGAGCCCGCTGTCGCGCCACGAGAGCACCGCCGGCGGCTTGAACGCGAGCTTGCCGCTGATCGATACCGAGCTGCTCGACTGGTCGAACTCGCGGCTCCCCTGCCGGACTACGGCGAGGTCGGCGGCCTCGGGCGGAGTGGTATCCACCTGGTTGGCGATCTCCGACTGCGGGCGCTCCTCGTTCATCGGCTCCGGCGCCTGCTCCACCTGCGCGGGGGCCTGCGGACCGCCCTGGCCGGGGATGATCTTCAGCTTGTTGCCCGGGTAGATCCAGTGCGGGTTCTCGATGTACGCGTTCAGGCTCCAGATCTTGGGCCAGTACCACGGGTTGTTGAGGAACTTCTGCGACAGGTCCCAGAGCGTGTCGCCCTTCACGATCACGTAGATCTCCGGGGTGTCAGGCTGGATCTGCATGCCTTTCTCCTCGGCGGACTTGGGCATCACCAGCCTGCCCTCGGGTCCTTCGGGCTGCACCACGCGCTCGGGCTGCACGACGCGCTGGGGCTGCGTCTCGCCGCGCGCGACCGGCTCCTGCGGCTGCGCGGGTTCGCTCGAGCGGGAGGGACCTTCCATCGCGGCCGCCGCCCCGGCCGTCGCCGGAGCCTCCACCTTGCGCGCCCGCTTCCGCTTGGCCGGAGCCGCAACCTTCGCCGGGGCTTCGACCCTGGCCGGACCTTCCGGCTGCACTGGCGCTTCGACGCGGCTCGGACCCTCCAGCTGGCTCGGAGCGGCCAGGCGGCTCGGGCCTTCCAGCTCCTCGCCGCGCGCCGGCGCGACGAGCACCGCCGCGGCGGCGGTGGCGAGCGCCGCCCTGCGCAAGCGAGAGATGGTCTTGGTCCGCATCAGTGCCTCCCCGACTCGATGTCGAGATTCATCAGGAGCTGGCGGGCAGCGCCGCCTTCGACGCCTTCCGGGTGCTCCCGGACGATCTTCGCGAACAGCTCGCGCGCCTCGTCCTTGCGCCGCATCCTGGTCAGGCAACGGCCTTTCTCCACCAGCGACGGCAGCGCCGCGTCGCCCGCCGGATACGTCAGCGGTACGCGCTCGAACAGCGCCACCGCCCCGGCGCAATCGCCGTTGTGCTCGCGGATGAGCCCCGCGAGGTAGATGGCGTTGTCGGCCGCAGTGTGGCGCGGGTGCTCCCCGGCGAAGGCGAGCAGCTCCGACTCGGCGATCTGCAGCTCGCCACGGTTCAGCTTCGCGACCGCCTGCGCGAAGGCATGATCGGCGTCCAGCTCGGCGCGGATGCCGGGATCGACCGCGGCGGCCTCCAGACGCTCGAGCGTTTCCTGGTCGGGCTCCTTGATCGAGATGGAGCTGGGGATGAGCGGTGCGCGCTCCACCGGGTTGTAGTCGCGGCGGCGCCTGCGGCCTTCTCCGAGCTTCACCGTCTTGAGCTTCGGGCGCGGGTCGTGCGTGGGCGCGGCGGCCGAGCCATGAGGGGGCGCCGCCTTCTCGGCGGCCGGCGCCGCGGCGGGCCTTGCCTCCGCGCGTGCAGCGACGGCGGCAAGCTTCACTTCCAGCTCCTCGATGCGGCGCTGCTGCGCCGCGATCTGCCCTGCTTGCGCCGCGACCTGTCCCTTCAGCTCGAGCAGCTGGACGTCCTCGCGCACCTGCGCGCCGGCGCACGCGGCGCACGAAGCGAGGGCGAGGATCGGCTGCCAAAACCGCAAGGGATTCCTCCAGTAAGCAGGCGGATCTGCTCAACATGATCGCTGCCGCACAGAGGCGTGTCAAAGAATCGCGGAGGCGATCTCACGCGCCGCGCGAAGCCACGAAAGCCAAGTGTCTTCCGGTAGTTCCGCGGTCCCTTCGATGGCTGAAACAGGCGGAAATGTCGCAGGAGGTGCACCCGCCGGCGTGCTCGATCCGCTCCTCTCGCACACCCGCCGAGCGCAGCGCGGACTCGACGCAGAAACGCAGGTCGAGGTGCGGTTTTGCAACAGCGCTGGGGTCGTCGGCGGCCCCGGGGCCGAAGAGCGACCGGAACAGCGAGGCGAGGTCTTTGCCCACCTCGTAGCAGCAGCGGCCGATGCACGGGCCCACCGCGGCGAGCATCCGCGAGGGGTCCGCGCCGGAGACGTGCTGCAGCGCGCGCACGCCGCGCCCGGCGATGCTGGCGCGCGCTCCGCGCCATCCGGAGTGCACGGCCGCGGCGAGCCCGCGATCCGGCGCATAGAGGAGGACCGGCACGCAGTCCGCGACGCGCACTGCGGCCGCCACGCCCGGCTCCAATGCGATCACCGCGTCGGCCCGCACCGGTCCGCCCTGTTCGGCCGCCGCGGCTGCTTCCGCTCCGGCCGTCTGCGGGAAGATCTCCGTCGGCGGCGCCGCGCGCGTGGCGCCGACCACGCGGTCGCCGTGCACCTGGTGCGCGGAAGCAAATGCGCGCGGCCCGTCGAGCCCCGCCGCGTCCGCCAATCGGCGCAGGTTTTCGTCCACCGCCGCGGGGTCGTCGCCTACTCCTCGCCCGAGATTCAGCGACGCATAGGGCCCGTGCGACACTCCGCCCGTCCGCACCGAGAACCCGTGCACGACTCCTTCGGCCGACAAGAGCCGCGACGTCAGGAAGAGCCTCTCACCCATCCCGCCATTGTAGAACGGCTGGCGAGCTTTAGAGTTCCTGGGTGACGTTCGGGCCGTCGCTGTGGCGGGATTGCTCGGTGACGCGGTCGACGGACTGCGAGCCGCGCATCGTTCCGCGAAGCAGCACGATGCGCTCGCCAGTCGCGTCGCCCAGATCCTCGTCGCCGGGCCCCAGGTCGCGCAGCCCGTCGAGCACCAAGTGGTCGCCGATCTTTCGCACCCGGTAGGCAGTACGCGGTCCGTCGCCGCGGCCGTCGCCGAGCAGGAAGACGTCCTCCTTCAGCTCCCAGCTGCACGTCCGGTCGGAAATGCCGGGTTCCTCGCCGTCGACGGACACCGCCAGCGCGAGCCGGCACGAGCCGCCCGCGCCGAGCGTCAGGGCGCCGCGCTCGGTGAGCACGTGCTCGGCGCCAGAGGCATCGAGGAGCCGCGTGCCGGACTCGGAGATCTCGATGACGCGTTCCACGCCATCGAGCGTGGCGCGCGACCGGATCGACTCCACCTGGTAGTGCCCGACGCCGAGCATCGGACGCTCCGACCCCGCCCCTCCGGGACCATGCGCGCAGGCCACGCCCCCCAACGCCGCAGCCACAAAACCCGCCACCCGCCACCCGCTCGCCATGGCCCCGCCCCGTGCCGGTGCCGCTTCAGCGCGGCCGCCGTGGTGCCCGGTTCTGCACGAGGCTTGCCAGCCTGCCGGCCGCGCCCGGGCGGAAGGGACGCTACCCGATGGGAACTCGCGTACCCACCCGGGTCGGGAGGGTGTCCCGCTACGGTCCGCCGGGGGCGCGCGTCGTCTGGCGGCGAGAGGTCTGCTTCCAGACGAAGTACGCGATCGCGGCGACGATGAGCACCCCGATGACGGCGTCGGCGCGATGGAACCACGGGGTGAGCAGGTCGCGGTTCTCGCCCACCTTCATCCCGACCCAGCCGAGGCCCAGGCACCAGGGGAACGAGCCGACGAAGGTGTAGACGATGAACTTGCCCATCGGCATCCGCGCGACGCCCGCGGGAAACGCGATGAAGGTCCGCACTACGGGCAAGAGGCGCGCGACCAGCACCGTGATCTCTCCCCGGCGCAGGAAGAACTTCTCCGCCCAGTCGAGGTGCTCGGCGTTCATCAGGAAGTACTTCCCGTAGCGTTGCACCAGCGCGCGCCCGCCGTACATCCCCGCGTAGTAGGCGGGGATCGAGCCGGCCACGCAGCCGATCGCGCCCGCCAAGGCGATCCCCCACAGGGTGAAGCGCCCGGTCGCGACCAGCCAGCCGGCGAACGGCATGATCATCTCGCTGGGCAGCGGGATGCAGCAGCTCTCGATGGCCATCAAGAGCGCGACGCCCGGGTAGCCCATCGCGGAGATGACCCCGGAGATCCAGGTGAAGAGCGCTTCGAGGAGGCGGGTGATCATGAGGTCCTTTGGACGATGCGCAGCCGCGGCGCCGGCGCCGCCGAGCCGGCGTAGAACACTTCGTCGTACGGCACGGAGCAGTCCGTCTCCGCAGGCTCCGGATAGCGGTACTTCTCGCCCCGGTAGTTGCGCAGGACGGTGTCGGCCGCGGTGCGCTCCAGCACGTAGTCGGGCTGCAGCGTGACCTTGCCGCCCCCGCCGGGCAGGTCGACCGCGAGGTGCGGGACGGCGAGGCCGCTGGTCCAACCACGCAGGCCCTGCAGGATCTCGATGCCCTTGGCGAGCGGAGTGCGCAGGTGCTCGAGCCCCTCGGCGACGTCCATCTGGTGCAGATAGTACGGCCGCACGCGCATGGTGAGGCACTTTTGCATCAAGTCGCGGATCGCGGTGACGGAGGAGTTCAGCCGGCGCATCAGCACGGCCTGGTTCTCCACAGGGACGCCGTGGTCGACGAGGCGCTCGCAGGCCTCGCGGGCCTCAGGAGTGATCTCCTTGGCGTGGTTGAAATGCGTGACCAGGTAGAGCGGCGCGAAACGGCGCAGGGCGCGCGACAGCTCGTCGTCGACGCGCATCGGCAGGCAAACGGGGATGCGGCTTCCGATGCGCACGATCTCGACGTGCGGGACCGCGCGGATGCCTTCGAGCAGCTCCACGAGCCTGCCGGTGGAGAGGAGCAGCGGGTCGCCGCCGGACACCAGCACGTCGCGGACCTCGGGGTTCGCGCGGAGGTACCCGAGCGCTTCCTGCAGCTCCTCGCGGCTGATGCCTCCCTCGTCGCCGCTGGTGATGCGCCGCCGCGTGCAGTGGCGGCAGTAGACGCTGCAGTGGTCCAGCGCGAGCAGGAGGACACGGTCCGGGTACTTGTGCACGATGGCGCGCACCGGGCGGTGCAGGTCCTCGCCGAGCGGGTCGCGCAGCTCGCCCTCGTGCCTGGTCGCCTCGGCCCGCACCGGGATTGCCTGCATGCGCACCGGGCAGAATGGGTGCGCCGCGTCGATCAGCGAGAGGTAGTACGGCGAGATGCCCAGCCGGAAGACGTCGCGAGTCTCCAGGCAGCCGCGTCGCTCGTCGTCGGTGAGCGGCACGAGTCTCTCCAGGTCCTCGAGCGAGCGCACCGAATGGCGCAGCTGCCAGCGCCAATCGCGCCACTGCGCATCGGTCGCCTCGGGGAAGAGGCGCTTCCAGCCTGGCGAGGTGCTCTGCATCCGTCCTGACCGAACCCGCGGGGGCGCGGGAAGATGCCGCCCGGAAAGGGCTGCGTCAAGCGACGAAAGAAGCGCGCCCACCTCCCCGAAGGGAAGCGGGCGCGCCGCGGGATGGAGATGGTGCTACTGACCCTTGCCGCGCGCGTAGGACCCGAACAGGAGTGTTCCTGCGTTCACCCCGTGCAGGTTGATGACGCTCACGTCGACGTGGAACGGCGCCGATCCGTAAGCGTCGGGACCAGGCGCCGGCGCGCAGCCGAAAGTTCCCGCGCCGAGCGGATCGGTGGCCAGCGGCCTCTTGACCTTGTTGGTGATGAAGATTGCGCCGATCGGCGGCGTGGCGAAAGTCCGGAAGACGAGCTTCTCGATGCACGGGCTGGTGGCGGCCGAGCATCCCAAGGTGTTGTCCGCCGCGGAGACCCTCACCCAATCGAAGTCGAAGCCCAGCACGCCCATGGCGCCCCAGGTCTCGAGCAGGGCGCCGAAGCCGAACGATTCGACCGTCAGGTCGGTCGCGCTGGCGCCGCCCACGGACGAAGTGGTGCTCGCGGGAGGCATGTTGAGCCAGTGATCGTAGGCGTAAACGTCGGCAACGATGGTCGGGGCATGATTCGCGTCGGACGCGTCCGCGTAATCAGCGCACGGCCTTGTGAAGTCCGTATGGACCGGAGGGGGCGGAGGAAGTCCGGTGTTCGGGATGGTCGTCGGGCCGGCTGGGGCCGCGAAGACCACCCAGGTCGGCTTCCAGATGACGGTGTCCGCGTCCCAGACTCCGTTCGGCCCGTGGTAGGTCGAGCAGTCCGCGTTGAGCCCGCAGAATCGGATCTCCGCCAGGCCGCTCGTCGGGGCCGGGTCGTAGGCGTTGTTGTCGTTGGCGTCGACGAAGGGGTCGCCTTGGTCCACGAATGCCTCGCCCGCGGTGAACACGCCGTCGCCGTTGGCGTCCTCGAACGCCTCCTCGCCACGGGTCATGGCAATCATGGTGACGAGTTGGTCGCGGGGATTCACGGTCAGCGAGCCGAGCGCGTACGACGGTTCCTGCCCGCGCGCCCAGGGGAATTGAGCCGCGGTCGGCCCGAGCGGCGCCACGTCGGCGGGCTCGGCGCCATTGCCCATGTCGCTGGTGAAGGTCACCGTGGCGGTGCCCTCGGCAGTGTTGGTCGGGTCGGAGAGCTTGAATCCCTGAGTGGTCACGCTGGCGGCGATCGCGCCGGCCTCGGTGGCGAAGCTCACCACTGTGGGGATGCCGACGCGATTGCCATAACGGTCGCTGAGCCGCACGCTGCAAGTCATCGTCTCGAGCTCGCCGATGGTGTTGTAGACCGGCAGCGAGGCGTGCTCGCAGTGGAAGTAGAAGCCGTTCGCGGACGGCTTGGCGCCACGGACGGCTACCGCTTGCGTGACGGTGGCGCCGGTCGTGGCGACCGTCGCGGTGATGGCCGTGACGCCGACCTGGGTCCCGGACGTGTAGGCGGCGCTCACGACGCCGTTCAGGTCGCTGACGCCGCTGGGATGGAGCAGCGTCAGGCCGAGCGCGGGCGCTTGCACGGCGAAGTTCACCGTGATGCCCGGCACCAGGATGCCAAGCGAGTCGGTCACGAGATAGGCGATCGACCCGTGCTCCTGGATGCCCGATCCCTTGAGTCCGAGCACGAAAGGTCCGGATGCGGTGACTGCGATGCTGCTCGGCGCGCCCGGCGGCGTGCCGGTCGGCGGGGGCGGCGTTCCGCCACCGCCGACCGGGGGAGGCGGGGTGCCCCCGCCACCGCCGGCCGCGACGTTCTGCACGGTGAGCTGCACGGTCCTTCCTGCGGAAGTCCAGCTCGCGTTGATGAAGACGGT
>VBKO01000513.1 GCA_005888115.1 Deltaproteobacteria bacterium | reverse complement strand
CAATCTCAAGGACAGCAGAGACGCCGTCTACATCTTCGCTGCGGTTGGGATCGGGTTTGCCAGCGGAGTCGGCGCGCTCGCGATCGCCGCCTTCCTTTCCATCTTCTTCTGCGTGATGGAGCTCCTGCTCTGGAAGCTCGATCTCGCGTCGGACCACGAGCACACCTTCGGGCTTCTTTGCACGCCGGCCGGCGCGCCCGCCCAGCGCATCCACCTCCCGGCCCTGCCTGGTGCGGCCGGCACCGCCCCCGCCGCCGGGGACGCGGAGGGCGCGATTCCTTCGGCGGACACTACCTTGCTCGCTCTGGGCGGCGCGAAACCGGAAGTCCGCAATGGCGACGCGAACAGTGGCAAGAGGCCGCCGCAGCGGCTGCTGGTGTACGTCACGGATCCCGAGAAGGCACGCCGCATTGCCGATGCCGTCCTCGATGACATGACGAAGGAGTACAAGCTGACGAAGACGACCAACGGCGGCGACGATCAGTACGTGCTCGAGTACCGGGTACGCACCCGGAAGAAGGCGCCTGGGGAGGCGATCATCGACCGGTTGCACGCCGTGGGGATGCCGTACGTGCTCGCGGCCGAGTTGCTTCCGGACGCACCTGCGAAGAGTTGAAAGGCGGCGATGGCGACCCTGGCGATACCCGTTTCCGCCCATGATCACGCCCGCGGACCGGAGGGGGCCCCGCTCACGCTGGTCCAGTACGTCGACTTCGAGTGCCCGCATTGCGCACTGGCCCATCCGCGCTTGACCGAGATCGCGAATGAGCTGGGCGATTCGCTTCGACTCGTGTTCCGCCATTTTCCTTTGACCGACGTGCATCCGCGTGCACACCGCGCCGCCGAGGCGGCCGAAGCGGCGGCGAAGCAGGGGCGCCTCTGGGAGATGATCCCGCTGCTGCACGCGAACCACGACCGGCTCGACGACGAAACGCTGGCCCGCTCCGCGAAGAAGGCAGGCGTGGATGCGAAACGGCTCATGAAGGAGCTCGCGTCGGGGGCACATGCAGGGCGGGTGCGGGCCGACTACCTCGGTGGTCTGCGCAGCGGCGTGAACGGCACGCCGACGTTCTTCATCAATGGCGAGCGGTACGAAGGCGCATTCGGGCTCGACTCGCTGGTGACGGCGCTGCTCAAAGCCTCGAGGACCGCGTAACCCACCGCACGCCTTTTTACAGCTGCTCGCAGCTCCTCGCGGAGTGTGCTGCAATTTTCGCTCGATAGTCGAACGCCCGGTGGCAGCTACACGATCAACGGGACAACTGACGCATGCTTCAGCCGTCGCAAGACGGACGCGTCGTCGAGGAGCCCCCACCGCATCCGGGCATGCCGAGGATCCGAACGGCTCTCTCTGCATCACGGGCGTGGAATGCTGGCGAACCGCTTCAGCGCTCGGCTGGAGATCGGGCCTCGCGGGAGGAGGGGGTTGACGGACGAACCGCGGAGGTCTAAAAACGCGAATTGTTCTCCATTTCGCTTCCGCAAGGCGAGACCCGGTTCCTGCTGGACGATTCCACGACTCGGAGCGTCCCCATGTCCAGACGAGATTCGCGGTCGATGCTGCTCGCGACAGGCATCCCGACGCGCTGCCTGTCCGTTCTCGCGGCGGCCCTCCTCGCCGTGCCGGCCGCGGCGTACGAGGCAGTCCAGGTGAGCGACGGCGGCTCCATCAAGGGAAAGGTTCTCTACCAGGGCGAAATTGCGACCAAGAAGATCATCCCGACCAAGGACGCCGAGACCTGCGGAGCCATGCGCGAGGAGCCGCTGATCGTGGTGGGATCCGACAAAGGCGTCCAGGACGTGGTCGTCTACCTGAAGGAAGTCCAGAAAGGGCCGGCGCTGCCGAACCCCGCAAAGAAACCGGAGATCAACAACCACAACTGCCAGTTCGAGCCGCACGTGCAGGCAATCC
>VBKO01000337.1 GCA_005888115.1 Deltaproteobacteria bacterium | reverse complement strand
CTGGCCCCAGGACGAGTGCGCGCTGAACCTCATCGAGCTGCGCAAGGACAAGGAGCCTTTCCTGCGCCTCTGGAACGACACGGCGCACCTCGGCCTCGACCCGGGCGCGACTACTCGCGCCGGCAAGTGACCGACGGGGCTAGGAGCGGCGCTGGAAGACGTGCGCGCAGTCCTCCTTGCGCGCTCCGCGCGGATCGGCCACCGCGAACTGCGCGCGCTTGCCGGTGGGGCTTGCGTCGTACATCGAAGCCGCGCCGTACTCACCGCTCTTGCTCAGGGCGTAGAAGGTGATGCCGAACGCGGGCCGGCCTTGCGCATCCAGCAGACGCTTCTCGCGGGTGGTGTGCGCGATGCGCCGCAGCACCTCGACGCACGCGTCCTTCGGGTGCCGGCCCTGCCGCATCAGCTCGACGGCGAGGTGGCCGCCGCTCACCAGGATGTTCGCCTCTCCGCGGCCGGTGGAGCCGGCGCTGCCCACCTCGTTGTCGGTGAAGCAGCCGGCGCCGATGATGGGCGAATCGCCTACCCGCCCCGGAATCTTGAAGAACAGACCGCTGGTCGAGGTGCACCCGGCCAGGTCGCCGCGCGCGTCCACGGCGGAGAGGTGGATGGTCCCGCCACTGCGCGGCTTGCGGAAGTCGTCCCAGCCGAACTGATCGATGAAGGCCTTCACCTCGGGATCGAGCTTGTCGGGCGGCGGCTCGAGCCACTTGTCGGTGGCGGAGAGGTTCTGCCGCCAGTACAGCCACACCTTGCGCGCCTTCTCGGTGAGCAGGTTCTCGCGGGCAAAGCCGTTCGCGTCGGCGAAGGCGCGCGCTCCCGGTCCGACCAGCAAGACGTGATCGGTGGTCTCCATCACCAGCTTCGCCACTCTGGTCGGGTTCTTCACGCCTTCGAGCGACGCTACCGCGCCGGCGCGGGCCGTCGGTCCGTGCATGACGCACGCGTCGAGCTGCACCACGCCGTCGTAGTTCGGCACGCCGCCGTAACCGACGGTCATGTCGTTGGGATCGTCTTCGACGATGTTCACTCCGGCGATGGCTGCCTCGAGCGGATCGCGCCCTTCCTGCAAGAGCTGCACGGCACGCTCGACGGCGCGCAGCCCGTTCGAGCTGGAGATGGCCACGGGGCCCGAGCCTCCGCCGCCGGGCGCTGCCTTCTGCGCCCGCGCGGCCCGGGCCAGCGCCGCCGCAGCGGCGGCAGAAGCCAAGAGCTTCCTTCGAGTGATGCTCATGCACGCTCCTCCGCGAGGTCCGGTGGCGGCTGCCCTACCGGCGGCGACTAGACGAGCTGCGACGCGCAGGCGCGGCAGCGGCGAGCCGTCGCCGGCACCACCTCCAGGCACTGCGGGCAGGTCTTCGTGTCGGGCGGCGGCGCAACCGGCTTCTCCAGGATCGCCTTGGTGACGACGTACACGACCAGCGCGACGATGAAGAAGTCGAGGAAGCGTCCGAGCAGGTCGCCGTACTTGATCGAGTTGCCGCGCGGGAGCGCGATGGCGGCGTTGCGCCACTCACCCCCGGGCAGCGCAATTCCGACGATGGGCATGATCACGTCGTCGACGATCCCGCTCACCACCCGTCCGACCGCGGCGCCGATCACCACCCCGACCGCGAGCGCCAGCGCATTCTGCTTGAGCAAGAATTCCTGGAAACCGCGGATCTGCTTCTTCACGTCTCGGACCTCCGGCGCGTGGCCGATCGGGGACTGCCGCGGGTCACTCCTTTCCACCGAGGCGAGGCTCGGGGCGGCCAGGAGGACGCGTGCGGACGATCACTTCGCCGGAGCAAGCTACCGGACAGGCGGAGGAATTCCGCAACTCTCCGCCCGCCGTTCTGTTGCCTGATGCGCAGAGCGCGTGCTATCCCACCCCGCTGATGCAGCCTGACCTGTCCGTGGTAATCCCCCTCTACAACGAAGAAGCGAACGTCGAGTCGCTGCTCACGGAGCTCCTCGGCATCCTGCGCGGGCTCGGCCGCACGTACGAGGTGATCTGCGTCGACGACGGCTCCCGCGACGGCACCTTCGCGCAGCTCGCGCGCGTGGCGCAGCGCGAGCCCGCGCTGCGGGTCATCCGGTTCCGCCTGAACTTCGGGCAGACGGCCGCCATGTCGGCCGGGATCGAGGCCGCTCGCGGCAACGTGATCGTCCCCATGGACGGCGACCTGCAGAACGACCCCGCCGACATCGCCAAGCTGCTCGCGCGGCTGGGCGAGGGCTACGACGTGGTGAGCGGTTGGCGCAGGGACCGCAAGGACAAGGAGTTCGGGCGCAAGCTGCCCTCGCGCGTCGCCAACCGCCTCATCAGCGCAATCAGTGGCGTCCGGCTGCACGACTTCGGCTGCTCGCTCAAGGCGTATCGCCGCGACGTGCTGCGCGACGTGAGGCTCTACGGCGAGATGCACCGCTTCATCCCGATCTACGCGAGCTGGCAGGGAGCGCGCGTCACCGAGATGGTGGTGAACCACCGCGCGCGGAAGGCGGGCCGGAGCAAGTACGGGCTGAACCGCACCATGAAGGTGCTGCTCGACCTCCTGGTGGTGAAGTTCCTCGCCAGCTATGCCACCCGCCCCATCCACGTCTTCGGCGGCTTCGGGCTCTTTTCCTGGCTGTGCGCCGCCTGCGCGGTCGGTTGGGCGGTCTATTACAAGGTGCGCGGCCTGAAGGACTTCGTGCAGACGCCGCTGCCGCTGCTCGCGGTCATGTTCACGCTGGTCGGTGCGCTGAGCCTGCTCATGGGTCTTCTCGCCGAGCTGGTCATCCGCACCTATTACGAGTCGCAGGGCAAGCGGCCCTACCTCATCGCCGAGGAGCTGAACGCGCGCGAGGACTCGCGCGAGCAGCCGCTGCGGGCCGCGAGATAGCCGATGTGCGGCATCTGCGGCGACGTCGACCTCCTGGGCGCGCCCGACGAAGGGCCCGTGCGCCGCATGGCGCGCGCTCTCGCGCACCGGGGACCCGACGCGGAAGGATTCTTCGTGGAGGGATCCGCCGCCCTCGGGCACCGGCGGCTCTCGATCCTCGACCTGGAAGGCGGCGTGCAGCCGATGGTGCGCGACGGCGTGGCGCTGGTCTTCAACGGCCAGGCGTACGAGCACGGCGAGGTGCGCGAGCGGCTCCGCGTGCGCGGCCACGCCTTCAGCACCCGCAGCGATACCGAGGTGGTGCTGCGCGCCTACCTCGAATGGGGCGAGCGGTTCGTCGAGGAGCTGCACGGGATGTTCGCCATCGCCCTCTGGGACACGGGCCAGCGCAAGCTGGTCCTGGCCCGCGATCGCCTGGGCAAGAAGCCGCTCTACTATGCGCTCGCCCAGGGGAACGCGTGGACGGGCGCCCCCGACGGAACCGCGACGCGCGCTGCGTTCGCGTCTGAATTGAAGGCCTTCGCGGCGCACGGCGGCGTCCCGCGCGAGCTGGATGCCGAGGCGCTGGCCCAGTACCTGGCGGTCGAGTACGTGCCGGCGCCGCGCAGCATCCACCGGCACGTCTTCAAGCTCCCGGCTGGCCACGTGGCCGTGCTCGACGAACGCGGCTTCCGCATGCGGCGCTACTGGGAGCTGCCGGCCCCGTCCGCTACCCGCATCTCCGCGCACGAGGCGGGAGAGGAGCTGGTCCGGCTCCTCGACGGCGCGGTCGCGCGGCGGCTCGTCGCGGACGTACCCGTCGGCGTGTTCCTCTCCGGCGGTATCGACTCGACGACCATCGCGGCGCTGGCGGCGCGGCACAAGGACCGGCTGCAGACCTTTTCCATCGGGTTCACCGAGCAGAGCTTCGACGAGACGCCGTTCGCCGAGCTGGCTTCGGAGCGGCTGGGGACGCGGCACGCGACGGAGCGACTCTCCGGGCAGGATTGCCTGGACCTCCTCCCCGACGCGGTCGCCTCGCTCGACGAGCCGTTCGCCGACCCGAGCTTCTTGCCCACCCTGCTCCTTTCCCGGTTCACGCGCCGCACGGTGAAGGTGGCGCTCGCCGGGGACGGCGGCGACGAGCTGTTCGCCGGCTACGACCCCTTCCTCGCCCACCGTCCGGCGGCGCTGTTCGCCCGCCTGCCGCAGGGCGTCCACGGGATCTTGCGCGGCGCGGCCGAGCGGCTGCCGTCCTCGTCGCGCAACATGAGCCTCGATTTCCGCCTCAAGCAGTTCCTGCGTGGCGCGTCGGCGCCGCCGTCGCTGCGCCACCAGGCGTGGATCGGATCCTTTCTTCCCTCCGAGCTCGCCGAGATCCTCCATCCCGACCTGCGCCAGAATTCGGCGCCCGGCGTGGCATACCGCGAAGTGCTCGCGGAGGCCGAGCGCGGAATCCAGGCCGGCGTGCGCGAGGGTTCGGTCGACGAGGCGCTGCGCTTCTACCTCGGCCGCTACCTCGCCGACGACATCCTGGTCAAGGCGGACCGCGCCTCGATGGCCGCCTCGCTGGAGCTGCGCGCCCCGTTCCTCGACACGCACGTGGTGGAGTTCGCCGCACGGCTGCCATGGCGGCTCAAGCTCTCGCTCACGCGCACCAAGGTCCTGCTCAAGCGCGCGCTGCGCGGCATCGTGCCGGACGAGATCCTGCGGCGGCCGAAGAAGGGGTTCGGCATCCCCGTGGCCGCCTGGATCCGCGGTCCGTTGCGCTCGTTGTTCGAGGAGCTCTACTCCGACTCCGAGCTGCGCCGCGCCGGCCTCTTCGAGCCGCGCGCCGCGCAGGCGATGCTGCAGAGGCACCTGCGCGGCGAGGCCGACCTGCGCAAGCCGCTCTGGACACTGGCCATGTTCCAGCTCTGGCAGCGCAAGTGGGGCTCCAGCGCCTCCGCGCTGAAGCAGGTCGCGTGACCGCGCTGGTGGCGCCAGCCAGGATGCGATCGGCGATGGCCGAGGAGCACGGGTTGGTCCGCGTGCAGATCCCGGCCCGCCGGAACTGGGCCATCATCATCATCCTGGGCATCTGGCTATGCGGATGGGCCGGAGGGGAGATCCTCTTCCCCTATTCCGTCCTCCGTGGCGCGGCGTTCTCCCGCGAAGGCGCGCGCGGCCCGCCGGCCGCCTTTCTCATCTTCTGGTTCATGGTTTGGACCGCGTTCGGCGCGGGCGCCATCTACACGTGGGTCTGGAACGTGTTCGGCCGTGAACTCGTCGAGATCGATGGCCGCGCGCTGACTGTCCGGCGCGAGCCCATCCGTTTTCCGCCGAGCAAGCAATACGATCTGCTGCACGTCAGGAACCTGCGCGTGGTCCCATTCGATGGATCGGTGTGGTGGACCGGCCACCCGTTCGCCGGGATGCGCGGAGGTCCGCTCGCGTTCGACTACGGCGCGAAGACCATCCGGTTAGGCGCGGGGATCGACGAGGCGGAAGCGCGGATGATCCTCGACTCGATCCGGACGCGCTTCCCGGAGCTCGGGTCCTGACATGCGCGTGCTGGTCACCGGAGGCGCGGGATTCATCGGGTCGCACCTGTGTGCGCGGTTGCTGGCGCGCGGGGACGAGGTCTCCGCGCTAGACAACTTCGATCCGTTCTATCCGGAGAGGATCAAGCGGCGCGCGCTGGAGCCGCTCCTCGCGCGCGGGCTGCGGCTCTTCCAGGCCGACATCCGCGACGCGGAGCCGGTGGAGCGCGCGTTCCGCGACGCGCGGCCCGAATGCATCGTGCACCTCGCCGCGCTGGCCGGCGTGCGCCCCAGCCTGGAGCGGCCTGCGCAGTACATGGACGTGAACGTGCGGGGAACTGCCGTGCTGCTGGAGGCCGCGCGCAAGGCTTCCGTGCGGCGGTTCGTGTTCGGCAGCTCGTCGAGCGTATACGGCGCGAACGCAGTGCCTCCGTTCCAGGAGACCGCGCGCATCGACTCGCCGCTCAGCCCGTACGCCGCCTCGAAAGCGGCGGGCGAGCAGCTCGTGTCGACCTGGCGCAACCTCTACGAGCTGGAGGCGATCTCGCTGCGCTTCTTCACCGTCTACGGCCCGCGGCAGCGGCCCGACCTCGCCATCCACAAGTTCGCCCGCCGGATGCTCGCCGGACAGAAGCTCCCCTTTTTCGGCGACGGATCCACCCGGCGCGATTACACGTACATCGACGACATCCTCGCCGGCGTGCTGGCGTCGCTGTCGGTCCCGCTGTCCCGCCACGAGATCGTCAACCTCGGCGGCGCGCAGACCACCACCCTGCGCGACCTGATCGCGCTGCTCGAGGAGGCGCTCGGCGTCCGCGCCGAGCTGGACCTCCAGCCCGCGCAGATGGGCGACATGCCGCTCACCAGCGCGGACGTGACGCGCGCGGGAAAATTGCTCGGCTATGCGCCCCGCACCCCTCTGCGCGACGGCATCAGGCTGTTCGCGGAGTGGATCCGGGGCGAGGGCGGCGACTGGGTCTGAACTCCTCCCGCCGCCCGACGAGGATCCGTGCAATGACCTGCGGCCCCATGCGCCTCGCCTTCGTGCTCCTCCTCGCGGGTTGCGCCGGCGCCATCCATCCACCGCCGCAGGCGGCTGCGACTCCCGCCGCACCGCCTGAGCGCTCGCTGCCAGGTCCTGCGTTCGCCGACCCGCAGGACCGCGCGCGCAAGCTGGCGGAGGCGCTTCCGGAGGTGGAGGCGGTGTTCGAAGAGCAGTTCACGGCGGGGAAGCCGCCGGGAATGACGGTCGCGCTCGTCGTCGACGGCGAGGTGAGGTGGTCCAGGTCGTGGGGAGTGCGCGACCTCGCGCAGGCCCAGCCCCCCGACCGGGATACCGTCTTCCGCATCGCCTCGTTGACGAAGAGCTTCACCGCGATCGCCGTGCTGCGCCTGCGGGACGCAGGGAAGCTGTCCTTGGACGACCCGGCCGAGAAGTACCTCCCCGAGCTGGCGCGACTCCGTTACCCGACGCGCGACTCCCCGCGCATCACCGTGCGGCAGCTGCTCTCCCATTCGGCGGGGTTCCCGGAGGACAATCCGTGGGGCGACCAGCAGCTCGCCATGAGCGGAGACGAGTTGCAGCGGTTGCTGTCGCGAGGGCTCTCCTTCTCTCGCGCTCCGGGGACCGGATACGAGTATTCGAATACCGGCTTCGCCCTGCTGGGCTCGCTGGTGCAGCGCGTCTCCGGGCAGCGAATCGAGGAGTACTTGACCGATCACGTCCTCCGGCCCCTGGGGATGGCGGCGACGGTGTGGCGGCGACAGGACGTGCCTGCCGGACGACTCGCCGTCGGGTACGGGCACCGCGCTTCGGCAGCCGCCCCCGATCTTCCCGGCGGGCTGCGCGAGGAGCCGCAGCTCGGCGACGGCGCCTACGCTGCGATGGGCGGCCTGTACACCTCGATGCGCGATCTGGCCCGCTACGCCGCATTCCAGCTCGATGCCTGGCCTCCGCGCGACGAACCCGAGAGCGGTCCCTTGAGCCGCGCTTCGCGCCGCGAAATGCAGCAGGCCGCCCGGCACGCGAGCCTCGAGGTCGCGCCCGGCGACCCACTGCGCGCGCGGTCCAGGGGTTACGGGTACGGCTTCGGCGCGCACGAGAGCTGCGACTTCGATCGCATCGTCTCGCACGGCGGCGGGCTTCCCGGGTTCGGCTCGGTCATCGCGCTTCTTCCCGACCGCGGCGTGGCGGTGGTGGGGGCCACCAACCTGACCTACACTGCGCCCGACCCCTGGCCGGCCTTGGTGCTGCTGGCGCAGAAGGGCGCGATCCCGCAGCGCCAGGTGCGGCCCGCGCCGGAGCTGTCCCAGGCGGCGCAGGCGGTGGCCGCTCTCCTCGAGCAATGGGATCCCGCGCTGGCGCAGGCGCGCTTCGACCGGACGGCCTGGTATTACGAGCCCCCCGACGAGCTGAAGACGGAGCTCGCCGAGCTGCACGCCAAGCTGGGTCCGTGCCGGCCCGGGCAGCTCGAGCCGGAGAACGCGCTGCGCGGCACGCAGTCGCTGTCCTGCGAGCGCGGGACGCTCGATGCCTACCTCACGCTGACGCCCGAGGTTCCGCCCCTCATCCAGCACCTGGAGCTCAAGCCGTCGATCCCGCCCGGGCCACGGCTGCGGCACGCCGCCGAACGAGCCGTGGCCCTCACGCTGCGCTGGGACGATGCATACGCGCGGCAGACGTTCGCGCCGTCGCTCGACCCCGCCGCCGCGAGAAAGCAGCTCACGGCGCATGGTCCCTGCCAGCTGGGCGCGGCCGGACCCGGCGACGGAGCCAGGCAGGGCGCGTTCCGCCTGACCTGCACCAAGGACGCGCAGGAGCTGGAGCTCGCCCTCGACGAGGCGACCGGCCGGATCGTGGAGCTGAAGCTGAACGCGGCCCGCGACCCGAAGCAGAAGTGCGCGCGTCTCTGACGCAAAATCAGGCGCGCGCGTCAGCGCGTGCCGAGCAGCTCGACCTCGAAGATGAGCGTGGAGTCGGGCGGGATGGCGCCCGCAAATCCCTGCTTGCCGTAGCCCATCTCGGGCGGGATGGTCAGCTTGCGCCGGCCGCCCACCTTCATCCCGACCACGCCCTCGTCCCAGCCCTGGATGACCTGCCCGCGGCCGAGCGCGAACGAGAACGGCTGCCCGTGGTCCTTGGACGAGTCGAACTTCTTCCCGTCGGTGAGCCAGCCCGTGTAGTGCACCGAGACCGTCTGCCCCTTCCTCGCTTCCGGGCCGGTGCCTACCACCAGATCCTCCATCTGCAGCTTCGCCATGGGAGCCTCTTCAGAGTTGCCGCCGCGCCTGCGCGGGCGAGTTCTCGTCCGGGAAGGGCGACTCGCCAGGGGGAAGGCGGTACACCTTCACCACGTCTTCTCCCCGCACGCGCACGGTGGTCCACGGTTCCCGGTGCGAGAGGGACCGCACGGCGTCGGCGTTGAGAAAGTAGAGACGCCCGATCTGGACGACCACGTAGCAAGGCTGCCCCGACCGGCAGGCGCGGCCCCGGCGCACGAGCGTCTGCTGCAGGTCGGGACGGCCGAACCGCTCCGCGTACAGCTCGGCGGGCAACTCGATCTCGGTCGCCACTTCCGCGCCAGGCTCTGCCCGCGCGGCGATCTTCTGCACGGCCTCGCGGAAGCCCGTGTCGAAATAGTCGCAGTGCGGGAAGAACCAGTCGACGTTCTCGTCGCCGCCGCCGAAAGCGTTGATGTACAGCCGGTAATGCGGCGCGTGCGCCAGCGCCGCGCGCGCCTCGCCGCCCACCAGCAAGACGACGACCGCTGCGGCCGCGGCGGTGGCCCACGCCGGACGGCGCTCCCGCATCCAGGAGACGGCCAGCGCGGCGCCATACCCCGCCAGGAGGAGGAACGCGGGCAGCACGGCGGTGAAGAAACGGCCCCATTTCGAGCCCGACACGGAGTGCACCAGGAACCACACCGCAAGCCAGGAGAGCACGATGCGGTGCGCGGGTCGCCGCTGGACGATCGCCGCGGCGAGCCCGGCGGCGGCGAAGAGCACGGTGATGGGCGCGAGCTTCACCGCCGCGAACACCAGGTAGAACCACGCTGGCGTTCCGTGCAGGCCGTACTCGACGAGGTTGTGGTAGACGCGCCCCATGAAGTACAGGCTGCCGTGCACCGTCTGCTGCCCGGTGGTGTAGGTCTTCGCGTACTCCCAGGTGGACGGCAGGAAGGGCGTCCAGTCGAGGCAGATCCAGATCGCCGCCGCGACCCCGATCAGCTCCGCCCATCTGCGGGCCGGCAGGCGCCACGAGGAAACGGGCCGCAGCCAGAAGTAGGCCACCACCGGAATGGGGGTGAGGAAGAAGAAGTACTTGGAGGCGAGCATGCCCGCGACGCTCGCCGCTGCGCCGAGCTCCCACCGGTGCTGTTCGCCGCGCCGCCCGTCATCGGCCGCCGCCCTGGCTTCCGCGACGAACCACAGCAGCAGCATGAGAAAGAGGCCGAGCAGCGTGTCTTCCTTCGCGACGCGCTGGTAGCCGACGTAGGTGGTGGACACGGCCGCGAGCGCCGCGGCGCAAAGCCCCGCCGCCCTTCCGAACAGACGGCGGCCGAGCTGCGCCACGACCCAGATCGAGAGCGCTCCTGCCAGCGCATTCGGTAGGCGGGTGATGGTTTCGGGGGCCCACCCCAGGCGCGTCCCCACCAAGGCGAACCCCGCGATCAGCACCTTCATCAGCATCGGGTGCTCGACGTCGTCGCCCGACAGGTCGCCGTGCAGGTAGCGGAGCGCCGCGAGCCATTTATGGACCTCGTCGTCGCCGAAGCCCTCGGCCGAAAGGCCGCGCAGGCGGAACCAGAGTCCTACCGCGACGCACAGCACCACGGCCGAGGCGCAGGCGGCTCCCCAGCGCGGCGCGGTGCCGCGCAGCTCGACGTCCGGCTCCCGCATGGCGCGGCCTTCTACCATCATTTCAAAGGACTGGCGCAAACTTGGCTCTCCGTTAAGCTGCCGCGTCAGTGAACCTCGGGCCGACCAGCCTTGGCCTCGTGCTCCCGCTGCTGCTGGCCGCCACCTCCGCGGAGGCACCCGGCTCCGCCGTCCAGACTTCCGCCGAGGAACCGCGGCCACCGCCAGTCGAAACGAAGCTCGACGTGCACTCCTTCAAGGTGGTGGAGAGCTATTCGGGCCCGGTCAGCTACTACCGCCTGATCGAGGATCCCGAGGGCGCGTTCATCCGCGCGGTGTATCGCCCACCGCTCGAGACCGTGACGCTCGCCGTCGAGGTGCCGGACTCGCTGCGGCAGCGCACCAAGACCGTGCGGTGGAAGTGGCGCGCGCAGGTCCTGCCCAAGAAAGGGAACGAGTGCATTCCGGGCTTCGGGGATTCCGCCGCGGTCGTCTACATCTCCTGGAAGCGCGGCCTCAAGTGGTACTCGATCAAGTACGTCTGGAGCACCGAGGCGTTGAAGGGCGCGGTCTGCGACCAGAAGCGGAACCTGTTCGTCGTGCAGGACACCGTCGTCCTCGAGTCCGGCGGTCCGACCAACGTGTGGAAGGAGGAGCAAATCGATCCTTCCGCCGAGTTCCGCGCCCACTTCGAAGGCGACGTGCCGGACTTCGTCGGCGTCGGCCTGATGAGCGACGGCGACCAGACCCTATCGATCAGCGCGGCGGACTACACCGGGTTCGTGCTGGTGCATTGATCGCCGCCGGATCCGCCGCGCTCCGCTCATGCGATGCGCCGTACACGGACGAAGATGCCGCTAGCCGGGACCCGGTTCCGGCACCACCGGCGGCTCCAGCGGCAGCTCGGGCCGCCGCAGGCGGAAGAGTCCCTCGCGGCCGAAGATCTCCTCGCCCTCCATCACCAGGATCAGTACGCCGCCGACGAATCCGGGAACGATCTGGGTGAGGTGGTAGAGAAAGATGAAGGCGAGCGCAGTCTCCTTGGGGATCCCGAACGCGGCGAGCGCCAGCGTCCCGCCGGCCTCGAAGGAACCGGCGTTGCCCGGCGAAGGAACGGCGGTGGCCACGTTGAACGCGGTCAGCGCGGCGAACGCCTGCATCGGCGTCAGCTCGAGCCCGAGCGCGTGCCCCGCAAGCGCGATGACGAACGTCTCCCACAGCCAGGGCAGCGGAGCGATCAGCGTCTCCACGACCAGGAGGCGCTTCCAGTGGTTCACGGCGAATCCGTCGCGCAGGTTGGCGATGAATGCGGGCATCCGCTGCTCGCGCCACATGCCGCTGCCCATCAGCGCGAGCAGCGCGCCGACGCCGATCACCGCGCCGCCGATGAGGAGCAATGCCCGGAAGAGCCACGCGGGTGGCGTGCCCAGCACACAGACGAGCGGGAACGCCGCCACCCAGCCCCACTTGTCGCTCCAGAAGTCGACGATCTCGGTGCCGAGCAGCTTGGCGCGGCTCACGCCGGCGCGCTTGCCGAGGTACTGCACGCGCAGGAGGTCGCCGCCCCTGGCGGGCAACAGGACGTTGAAGGCGAAGCCGACCATCAGCGCGCGGTAGGCCTGGCCGTACGTCAACGTCAAGAGCGGCCGCATCACCACCCACCACCGCAGCGCCTGCAGCGACATGAGGATGAGCCCACCCGCGGCCGCGAGCAGGAGCGGCTCGAGCGCGACGTCGTGGATGGTCGCGATCAGCTCGCGCTGCGAGATGCCGAGATACGCGGCGACGCCCGTCGCGGCGGCCAGCCCAGTGCACAGTCCGAAGAGCGCGCGGAGCCGGAAGCGGCGCAGTCCCTCCTGCTGCGGCGTCGGATCGAGTACCGCCTCGCTCACAGCACTCCCGCCAGCTCCCCGAGCCGCCGCAGCGTCAGCGGTGCCTGCGGCTCCGAGCGGCAGGCGTCGAAGCACTTCCCGCAGTTCGGTCCCTTGTAGCTGCCGGGCAAGAACTCCGAGTAGTGCGCGACCGGCTCCAGCTCCGCGCAGGGCTGCACCATTCCTTTGGGCGTGACGTGGATCATGATCTTGCCGGCCTTGCACCCGCCGATCTCGCGCCGCTCGTAGAAGGTGGGGAGCGTCTCGAAGAAGTAGTCCGAGGTCATCACGTTGCCCAACTCGCGCTTGAGCTCGACGATGCGGCGGCAAACCGCGCGGAACTCGTCCATCTTCGCCTTGGAGACGAAGTGCGCCTGGTTCCCGTTCTTCAGATCGTTGTACCCGGAGAAGCAGATGTTGATGCCCCATGAGCTCGCCAGGCGGATCAACGGCTCGGCATCGTGCATGTTGTCGACCATCAGCATCGAGGCGAAGGTGAAGACGTTGTAGCCGTCGCGCACCATCTTCGGGACCGTCCGGTGGAGCCGGTCGAAGAGTCCCGGGATGCCGCGCTCCTTGTCCTGCCGCGCGTCCGGGTAGTTCATCGAGATGTTGATCTGGTTCACGCCCACCCCGACCAGCTCCTTGATCTTCTGCTCGGAGAGGAAACCGCCGTGGGTGAGGAGCGTCACGTACCGGAAGCCGGGCAGCTCCTTGATCGACTTGACGATCGGCACCAGGTCGCGGCGCAGCATGGGCTCGCCGCCGGTGAACACCACCACCAGGGGATCGAAGCGCCGCACGACGTCGGTGAAGTCGGTGAGCTCATCCCGATCGGTGATCTTCCAGTAGTCGCAGAAGTCGCACCGCGCGTTGCAGCGCTTGGTCACCTCGATGCTGACGGTGAGCGGCCGCTTGTTGAAGGTGCAGTCGAGGAACTTGCCCGCCGCGCGGAATTTCTCGAGCGGGCTCAGAGCAATTTTCATGCAAAGCGCTCCAGGTCCGGATGCGGCTGCGGACTTGAAAGGCGGCCCTTTAGCACCCTTCGGACCGGGGTTGCAAACCTTTCGACGTTGCGCGTCACCATCGGGGAGAGACTCGCCCGGCGGCGATCCGGCCACAAGAAAAACAACGAAAAGGTCACGGGTCCCCGATGCGCAACCTCTCCAGGAGGAGCCCTGCGGCGGCCCTCCAGGGCTCCGGCTGCGCTCGCGTGGTGGAGGCCAGACGGTCGAGCTGTCCCACAGGCGCGCGCATCCCCTTCCAGCGCGGTTGCGACAACTCGCGGCCGAGCTCCTCGAGCGCCACGGGAAGGCCATGGACCGCGGCGCGTGCCTCGATCGCCGCGCAGAGCCGCTCGACAGCCTCGGGCCGATCGTCGAACAACGACCGCATCCGCTGCGCGAATGGCCCCGCGGCCGCCGGCGCGCGCCGGATGGGCGGCGCCTCCGGGATGGCCGGGAGGAGCGGAGCCGAGGGCGAGGGAGGCTGCTGCGCGCCAGCCGGAGGTGGGCGGCCCGCGACGGGCGGCATGGGTTTGGGCGGCAGCTTCAACGGGCCTTCCAGCACGGTTCCGAGCGGCCGCCGGAACGGCGACGGTTTGATCGGCGCGACGACCTTCTTGCCGAGCTCCACGGGTCCAGCCCGCGCCAGAGCGGGGAGCGGCGCGGTGAGCAGCGAAGCCGGAGCAACGGACGAAGGCCCGGATGCGTGCGGCGAGGTGGAGGGCGCCGGCCGCCCCGGCAGCGGCGGACCGAGCCGTCCGGACGTGCGAGGCGGCGCCGCTGCCCGCGACACCGTCTTCGGCGCTGCGATCGCCGCGTCGGGCGCAGTCACGTCCGCTGCCGCCTTCTCCGCCTCCCGCACCAGGGGAGCGAACGCGTCGGGCAGACTGGGCGGCCACGGCGGCGCGAGGCCCAGGCGCTTCGCGGCGGCGGGAGCGCTGCGGTTCGCCGCGCAGATTTGCAGCAGCAGCTTCGCCCACCGCTCGCGTTCCTTCTCCGCCATCTCCGCGGCACCCATCGAAAACAGCGCGGCGGAAACGCCCGCGTGTCCGCTGGGCGCGAAGGCCATGAGCTCCCTCAGGCGTGCCTGTCCCAGGACCGAGGCCGAGGCCTGCGCCGCGCGCGCGAACGCGCCAGCCTCGAGAGAGACCTCCGCGCCCGTACGCCGGGCGAGCGCCGCCGGCAGCCCGGACTCCACCAGTTTCCTCGCCGCGGCGCCGAGCCGGGGATCGGTGGCCAGATCGCCCGCTCCGACGAAGAGCGCCGCCAGCCCGTCTCCGGATGCGCCCGCCTCGACGGCGCAGCGCGTAGCGGCCAGGCGCGAGCCCTTGGGAAGGCGCAGATCGGAAGCGATCTCGATCAGCAAGGCGAGCCCGCTCCCCTGCGCGATCTCGCGCTGCTCTTCCGGGGGCGACGAGAGGAGAAGGGAAAGCGCGGCGACCGAGTTGGTCTCTCGCCGCCGCAGATCCGCCAGGTACTCGGCGAGCGTGGGCCACTCGCCGAGGCGGTCCTTCTTCAGGGTGGCGAGGACGGCCATCGGGAAGATTGCCGCCGGCCGCCCATGGTGGCCAGCGTGCCGCGGGAGAAGATCCAGAGGTGCACGACGAACAGCGCGCCCCAGGCCAGCGCGACCCACTGCACCCACAAGCGATCCGGGCTCAGCCGCCGGTTGAGCAGGGCGCAGGCGAGCAGCCCGGAGATCATCACCAGCGCGTGGATGGTGAGCAGGACGCGGTGCTGCTCGCGCGCGAGAAAGCCGCGGGAAGGTGAGCTGCGAGGCACGGACCCTTGTTTACCTCGATTCACGCGCCTCGCGCACCCACAGCCGGACCAGCGCGGGATCGGGCGCCTCGTCCCCGAGGGTGGCGAGCCGCTCGCTCAAGCGAGCCGGATCGGCCGAGGCGAGCATGGCCCGTCCCCGCACGCCCGCACGCCCGAGCCGCTCCGCCCAGGGAATGCCGAGGTGGGCGACCTGCGCGACTTCGGCCAGATCGCGGATGCGGCCGGGGACCGGCCTCTTCGCGCGCAGCACGTCGAGCGGGGTGCGCAGGCCCGCGCGCTCGAGCCACTCGAGGTCGCTCGGTGGCAGCGTGCGCGCGTCGGCCATGCGCGGGGCGACGGAGATGGTCGTCGCGCGCCTGCCGAACCCGTCCACCTCCCAGTGGAAGCCGGCGATGGCGAGGAGCATGATCGCGGCGGGGACGCCGCGCAGCCGGGGGGTGACCCGGTCGAGCAGCGCGAGCGCCGCGCCGCACTCGAGCAGGAACGGCAGGTATCCCAGATAGCCGGGGAGCGGCATCTCGAAGAGCTTGGGCGACTCGAAGTGCGGGACCGTATAGACCCAGCCGCGCGCTGCTCCGAAGTTGAGGCCCTCCCACAAGAGGCCCAGCGGGAGCGCCAGCGCAAGCAGGCGCAAGAGCACGCGCCGGTCGCCGGCGCGGAACGCCTGCAGCGGGCTCTCGAGCCGCGGCTCCTGGTCGCGACGGCGGCGCGCGAGCTCCCCTTCGAAGAGGAACCAGAGGAGCAGCCAGGCGAGCGGGAACGCGACCGTGGGAAACGCGAGGAGCAGCGCGAGCGAGGCGGCGAACAGCGGGAAAAGGACGCGCGCTGCCTGCGGGGAGGGCGGGGAGATCGCGGGGCCGGCGGCGGGACCCGGCGAGATCAGCGCCAGGCCGAGCCTCACCGCCGGCAGCACCGTCGCGAAACAGATCGCGCTGAAGGCGGCGCCGCCCGGGCGGGTGCGCGGCACGCCCACGTACCACCAGTCGTGGAGGCGCAAGTCGAGCAGCTCGAAGAAGTCCCAGAAGAGGACGCTCGCCGCCGCGCAGGCGAGCAGATCTCGCAGGCCGGGCAGCGGGGAGACCTTGTGGCGCATGCGCACGGCGCCGTCCAAGGCCAGCAGGACGCCCCACCAGCAGACCGCGAACCGCCACAGGTCGACTTGTTCGGACCGCCGCGAAAGCAGCAGCGTCCCGATCACCGCGGCCACGCCGGAGACGAGTCTCAGCACGCGCGGGAACCTATCTCGAAAAACGCGAACGCCGGACCCCGAAAGAGGGACCCGGCGCTCACGCCGTGCCGCGCGAACCGGCTACTACTTCTGATCGGACGGGTTCGCCGTGGTGTCCCGCGGCGGATTGTTGGCGTTGTTCGGGTTCGGCGCCTTCGTCTTCATGGAGTCGGAACCCGTGCTGTCGCTCGTCGACGCGCTCTTCTTGTGCATCGCTTTCTTGCCGGACTTGCCCATCACCTCGATCTTCTCGGCGCGATTCGAGGCCGGATCGAAGCTCGCGCGCACCTGCGTCCCCTCGCGGATCGAGGAGAGATCGCTGGAGCTGGACCCGCTGCTGTCGACGATCTGGGTGTTGTCGTCGACCGTCAGGGTGATGCGGTCGCCCTGGCGCGAGCTGATGACGAGGCTCTTGCCGTCCGGATCGACCTTCGACACGCGGCCGACCGCCGACTTCAGATTGGCCATGCTGCCCGACGACGAGCTGCGGTCCATCGAGCCGCGAGAGCCGGAGGTGCCCGTCGAGGTGTCGCTCTGGGCGCTGCCGCTCTGGCCTGAGGTCGACCCGGTGCTGCCGTACGAGCCGCTGCTCGTGCTGGACCCGGCGCCGCTCTGGCCGGAGGTGGACCCGCTCATGCCGCCGGGGCTGGTGCTCGAGCTGCTCGAGCCGGTATTCGGATTGTTCTGGGCGTAAGTCGACCCGCTGGAGCCGGTGCTGCCATACGAGCCGCTGCCGGTCGAAGAACCGGTGCCGCTCTGGCCGTACGTCGAGCCGCTCGAACCAGTGCCGCTCTGACCAGAGGTCGAGCCGCTCGTGCTGCCCGGGCTGGTGCTCGAGCTGCTCGAGCTGCTCGAGTCACTCGGGTTGCTCTGGCCGGACGTCGACGACGTATTCGCTTGGCCGCTGCGGTCGCTACCCATCGACGAGGTGCCGGTCGAGGAACCGGTGCTCGCGGTCGCCCCGCCGGAGGTGCCGCCCGAGGTCGAGCCGCTCGCCGATCCCTGCGTGCCGCTGGTCGAGCCCTGCGTGGCCACCTGGCCCTGGCTGCCGGCCGCGCTCTGGGTGCCTTCCACGGAACCCTGCGTGCTGGTCCCGGTGGTCGAGGTATTCGAGGCAGTGCGCGTTTCCTTCTGCGACCCGGAGCACGCGGCCAATAGCGCGGCTGCTCCGAGCGCGGTGACGAAATGAACTTTCATGTGTCCTCCTCAGGCAGAGTGGTAGGCGGCGCACTGGTGAGGGGAAGCGCCGCTTCGTCGCACCGGCACGGTTGCCGGACGAGAAGTCTAGGTAGGCATCGTACCTGCAAAGCGGAACCCTCCCGTGCGAAGGGCCGCCCGTCCCCCATCCACCGTGCTAGAAGGCCCCGTGCTCGCCCGCTGTCCGAGCTGTCGGAGTACCTTCGAAACCGAGCGCACGGGTCCCCAGGAATGCCCCTCCTGCGGGAAACCGTTGGTCGTCCCAGATGCGCCGGTACCATCCACCACGCAGTCATCTTTTTCATCGACCGACGAGGCGCCGGAGGGGCAGGGCACTCCGTGGGAGCGGCGCGCCGACCTCGGATTGTGGCGAGGATGGTGGGAAACGGTCGTTCAGGGCCTGTTCGAACCGGGCCGTCTCTTCCGTTCGGCGCGGTTGGATCGCGGCGCTGCGCAGACCGGGTTTGCGCTCGTGACCGTGAGCGTCCCCTGGTTCATCGGACAGATGCTGGACCGCTTCCTGGTCCGTCCTTGGACGCAGCACCTGATCGAGAAGCTGGGCGGTGCCGGTCCATTCGCGCCGCTGCTGCAGAAGATCGCCGCCGCGGGAAACGACAATTCGCCACGCGCCACGCTGCTGGTCGCGATGCTCACGCCGATCCTGGTCCTGATCGGGCTGTACGTGAATGCCGCGGTCACCCACGTCGCGGCGCTCGTGCTCGGCCAGGCGAAGCGTGGATTCGCCGCCACCTTCGCCGCCTGCGCCTATGCTTCGGCTCCGCTCCTGCTCACCGCCGTGCCCGGCTGCGGCGCTCCGGTTGGCTTCATCTGGACCGCCGTGCTCACCGGCGTCGGGCTCAAGGAGACGCACCGGATCGCGCCGGGCGGCGCCGCCGCCGCGGTGCTCGCACCGTACGCGCTTCTCTGCTGTGCCGCGTGCGTCCTCATGGTCCTGGGCGGCTTTGCGATGCGCGGCGTGCCGTGATGAAGTGCGTCGTCCGTGCCGGGCCTCCCTCGGCCCACGCGCTCGGCCTCGCCGCGGCCGGCCTTTCGCTGCTGGTCGCCGCGGCGGTGCTTCCACTCGACTCGCCGCCCCTCTCGCTCTTCGCCTGCCCGTTCCGCGCCGCCACTTCCTTGCCTTGCCTCGCCTGCGGGTGCACGCACGCCTTCGCGGCGGTTGCACGCCTGCGTCTCGCGGATGCGCTCATGGCAAGCCCGCTCGGGGCCCTGGTGGCGCTCGCCTGCGCCGCGCACGCAGCGTGGACGGCGCTGCGCCTGTGCGGGCTTCGCTATGCGCCCAAAGGTTTCGCTGTGACGGCCGGCGTGCGGCTCGGTGCCGCGGCCGTGCTGGCCGGAAACTGGCTGTTCCTGGTACTGCACGGCGCGCCGTGATCGCCGTCGCCCTGCTCGCGTCCTACCTCGCCGGTTCGGCGCCGTTCGGTCTGCTCGTGGCTCGCATCGCCTCGGGCAAGGACGTGCGGACCGTGGGGTCGGGAAACATCGGCGCCACCAACGTCGCCCGCGCCGCGGGGCGCACCGCCGCGCTGGTCACGCTGCTGCTCGACGCCCTCAAAGGTTTCCTTCCCGCGCTGCTTGCGGAGGGCACCCTGGCCGAGCCCTGGGCCGCGGCGGCGTGCGGCGTCGGGGCTGTGATCGGCCACTGCTTCCCGGTGTGGCTGGGCTTCCGCGGCGGCAAGGGCGTTGCCACCGGGCTCGGCGTGGCGCTCGCGCTTTCGCCGCTGGCCGCCGCCTGCGGCGCCGCGGTCTGGCTCCTCCTGTACAAGCTGCTGCGGATCGCGAGCGTCGGGTCGCTCGCCGGCGTCGCCGTGGCGCTGCTCGTCGCGGCCGCCACCGCACCCCGCTGGAGCATTGCCGGCATCGCCGCCATCGCGGCCATCGTTCTGGTCCGCCACCGCGCCAATCTCGAAAGACTGCTGCGGCACGAGGAGCGGTGAAGCGGACCGCGCCGGCGGTGATGGCGCGTCCGTCCAGCCGACCGCGCGGATGCCTGGGGCTTGTCGGACCACGGTGGCCCTCGCACCTTGAAAACAACCGAAACGACCGACAGGTCTGCACAACGCTCCAGGAGCACGCGATGGCGACGTACGATTCGACCTATTCCGGCCGCGGCGGGCGTCCCGATCTCCGCGACCGCCCGATGCACCTGCATTGGTGGGCGGTGTTCGGCGGCGGCGTGGTCGGGTGGGGCCTGCTGTTCTTCCTCTCGCTCCTGGGCCTCACCATCGGCCTCGCCGCCATCGAGCCGTATTCCGCGCGCCCCGCCTCGGGCATCGACGTCGGCTCCGCCGTCTGGGGGCTGGCCGCGCTGGTGCTTTCCTCGATCGTCGGCGCGTATCTCGTCGTCCGCATCGCCGGAGAGCGGCGCAGGCGCGAGGCCGCGCTGCACGCCGTCGTCTCCTGGGGCCTGTCGATGATCGCCGGTGCGCTCCTGGCCATGGGCGCCGGCCGCACCGTGGCCCGGGCCGCGGCCGAGAACCCCCCGCGCACCAGCGCGCGCACCGACGTGAACGGCACCGTCCGCATGACCCAGCGAGACCGCGACCGGCTGGACGAAGCGAAGAACGCCGCTGCGCGCACCGCCGGTGGAAGCGCCGCCGCCGCGTTCCTCTCGCTGCTCGGGGCGCTCCTCGGCGCCGGCGTCGGCGCGGCCCACGTCTCGGGACGGAAGCTCAGCCATGGCCGGCTCGACGGCGGCGACCGCGATCGCGCGCTGGGACGGACCTCCACGGCGGGTGGCGAGCTCGAGCCGGAGGCGCTCGAACGCGTCGATCGCGACGAACCGACCATCTTGCCACCCACGCACTAAGTCCAGAAATCGACGGCTCTGCCCCTGTTGCAACGCTCTTCGATCCGGCGCCTTCGGCTAGATCGCCTCGTTGAATCCCTTGTCGAACAGGTCGGCGATGGCCGCCGCGCACGCGGCGGCCTGCTCGCCTTCCGCGCGAACGGTGATCGTCGACCCCTTGGCGGCGGCGAGCATCAGCACTCCCATGATGCTCTTGCCGTTCACCTCCTGGCCGTCCTTGACCAGCGCGACGTCGCAGGGGAAGCGGTTCGCCGTCTGCACGATGAGCGCCGCGGGCCGCGCATGCAGGCCCATCTTGTTCCGCACCAGGAGGTCCTTTTCGGCCCGCTCGTCCGGCACTCTGTGATCCTTGCTAGAGGAAGCCGCCGCCCAAGGCAAGGCCCAGGGCCATCGCGGTATACAGTGCGGCCGTCAGCCCGATGCGCGGGAGCAGCGCGGCCATCGCCACGATCAAGACGGCGATGAGCACGGCGTGCCAGGGCCGGTGGGGCAGTCCCGCGACCACCACCGATCGGCCCGCAATGCCGCCCGCGAGAATCGCCGCCGATCCCTTGAGGAACCCGATGATCTGCGGCAGGTGCGCGTGAGAGACCGCGGTGACGATCCCTTCGCCTCGGCGGTAACCGGCGAAGAACAGCCAGGCGCGCACGGCGAGGTGCACCCCGTCGTAGATGGCGAGGAAGAGCGCCACGCACCACAGGCCCAGGTATGGCTCGGTGACGGCGGCGATCAGCGCCGCCGCCGGGCGCAGCGCCAGCCAGAAGAACCCGTCGCCGAGGGCCGCGAAAGGAGAGGCCAGGGCAGACTTGAAGGCGGAGACGCTGCGCGGCTCGGCGGCGCCGCGCGCCACCTCCTCCTCCAGCCGGACGGCGCCCCCCACGATAGCGGCGGCGAGGTAGGGGTGGCAGTTGAAGAACTCCAGGTGCCGCTCGACGGCGTGCGCCCGGGCTGTGGGGTCCGGGTACAAGTCCCGGAGCGCCGGCTCCATCGCGTATGCGAACCCGAGGTTCTGCATCCCACGCGGGTTCCATGCCGCCTGCAGGAACAGGGATCGCCAGAGGACCCGCAACAGGGTCGCGGGCGACACTCGCCGTGGATCTCGCGTCGCCTGCGCCGCGCCCGTCATGGCAGCGCTCTCAGCAGCGCGGCCGCGGCAATCGTCGCGCCAAAGCCGATGGCAGCGAACGCCGGCGCGCGCGGATCGCGGATCGCGCGGATGGCGCTCGCGGCCGCGAGCGCCCATACCGCGTGCCACGCCCCGGTCAGCCCCGAGGCGAGCCGCGGCGTGCACGCGCCGCGCGCGAGGCCGAGCATCGGCGCGAGGGCGGCGCAGGCGAAACAGATCGCGGCCGTGACCGCGAAGGGGAGGAGCAGTCCGCGCAAGTTCAGCCGCGCCGCTCGATCCGCACCGCGGGCGGCGCTCGCGAGCGCCCGCTCGGAGAGCTGCGCGTTGTGCGTCTCCGAGGCGCGGTCGAGCCGGCGGCCCGCCACCGCGAGCGGGTACAGCAGCGCGAGCCCCAGAGCAGCCAGCGGTGCATCGACGCCGGTCCCTGCGAAGATGCCTGCCGGGACCACGGCCGAGGTGAGCGCCGCCGCGAGCAGCGTCTCGTTGTCAGGAAGACTTCCGCCCAGGTTCACGCCACCGAGGAAGATCAGCTCGAGCGGCACCCCCAGGACCAGCCCGCCGCGCGGGTCGCCGAGCGCCCACCCCAAGAGCGGCGCGAGCACGATGGGCCGGCTCAGCATGAGCTGCAGCGCGCCTTTTCGCTCCACCGCCGCGAGGCCGCCGATGAGCGCCGCCACGGCAGCGGTCCCCAGCAGCTCCGCGACACCTCCCACCGTCAGCGCGCTCACGGTCCCATCCTAGAGGATCGACGTTTTTTCAGCCGTGGGCCGAGGCGAAGCGGGTCTGCAAGGTAGAGAGCGGGGTGGGGTGCTCGGAAGGGACGGCGCGGGCCTCCACTTCGGTGCCGCGCGAGGCGAGGCGGGACAGCGCCTCCATCTCGCCGGCGTCGAGGTAGACGGAGGGCGCGACCTGGCGGCGGCCGTTCGCGAAGTGCACGTTGCCGAGGTTCAGCCGCGGGATTGGGACGCCTTGCTCGGCGAGCGCGCTCGCGTCGCGCACGTCGCGGACGAGGAGTAGCGTGCGCACGCCAGGCACGCCTGTTCCTCCCGGCCGCAAGAGCTCGGCTGCCGCCGATACCCGGAGCACCTGGAACTGCACCTTGGGCGGGATCGCCAGCGCCATGGCCGAGCGAGCCAGCACGTTGCCCGCCGCCTCGTCGTCGGCGATGAGCACGCCGTGGGCGTCGAGGGCCGGCAGCCATGCCTCGAGTACCTGTCCGTGCACCAGCCGGTTGTCGACGCGGATGAGCGCGACGCCCGGGCCGCCCTTCACCCCATCCTCCCGCGCAGAAGCTCGGAAGCGTGGCCGATCGCCTTCTGGCCGGCGTCGGCCACCTCGCGCGCGAGCTGCTCGATGGGCTTTCCCGCCGCTCGCAGGGAGACGAGCTTCAGCACCATCGGCAGGTTGACGCCCGTCACCACCTCCACCTTGCGCTCGTTCAAGAAGGAGAGGCACAGCTGCGTCGGAGATCCGCCGAGCAGGTCGGTGAGCAGCAGGACGCCTTCGCCCCCGTCGACCGCGCGGATCGCCTCCTCGATCTTGTGGCGCACCTCGGGATCGCTCGCGAGGACGTTCACCGGCCGGACCTGCGCGAGGGAGCCGACCACGCCTTCCGCGGTGCGGAGGAGCTCCTCCGCGAGCCTGCCATGCGACGCGACGACGACGCCGATCATGCGGGGAATGTAGCGCAGCGCCGCGCACCGCGCCCGGAATCGCACGCAGGCGGCAGCTCTCGCTCAGGGCTGCTTGGCGCCGCCCACAGTGAGGCGGACGGGCTTGGGCGGAGCGGGTAGCTCCGGCGCCGACTGGGTGGGCGCGGAGCTCAGGTGCACGCCGGGCGCCGCGGAGTGGAACAGCCAGCCGGACAGCGCGAAGAGGGGGAACCCGGTGGCGAAGACGGAAAAGACCGCCCGCCAGGCCGACTCGGCCCAGTCCGCCGGAGCGGCCCCGGCCACCAGCAGGAGCGCCGTGGCGCTGCTCGCCAGCTGAGCCGCCAGCACCGGCAAGAGCGCCACGCGCCGCTCGCGCGGCGAGTGGGCCACCAGCGCACAAGCGACCGAGATCGCCGCCATCATCGCCACCCCGAGCACCTGCCAGAAGCGCACCTCGGGAGTCAGCTCCGCGCGCGCGCCCAGACCCGCCACGCGGAAAGTCCACGCCGGAGAGAAGGCGAAGAGGAGCCCCATGATGCCGTACAGCGCGCTGCAAAAGGCGGCGAACCGGCCGAGCCGGACCTCCTGTCGCGACAGGTGCGGGAGAGGCATGCGCGCTCCTCTACCACAGGGCGGCGAGCCGGGACTCGTTTCAGGTCACCGGCTTGCCCTGGCGGCGCGCCAGGAGGATGCGATCGAACGCAGGCGTCCCGGCGCGGGCCACCACCAGATCGAGCCGCAGCGGCTCGCCGGGCCCGGCGACGCGCACCGACCGCCGCTCGCCCATCGGCACGCTCATCCATCCACCGCGCGCCCGTCCGCCGTCTAGCGACAGCCGGTACTCGACGCACAGATCGCCGCCGCCGCCGCCATGGGGCGAGAGGTCCAACGACATCCGCACGGGCTCGTTGTCCGGACCGCCTGGCTGGGAAAGGTCGAGGTGCAGCTTGCGACCCTCTTCGCCCACGACCATCGGGCTGGCGAGGAGCGCGCCCGCCTCGTCGCGCAACTCCAGCGAGAAGAGGAGCGCCGCGCCCGGCGCCTCGCGCAGGCGGCCGAAAGTGTTCTCCGCCCCGACGATGCCGAAGACGAGCCCGCCCAGCCCGAAGAGCAGGCAGAGCGCCTTCCTGCGCAGGCCGGACCGCATGGATCCTCCCCGGCCAGGGAGCCTCTCAACAGCCAGGCTTCACGTCAAGCTGGCCCAGCACCTTCTTTCGACTGGCCTTCACTATCGCGCGGGCCACGCGGTCGGGGTCCGCCTGGTAGAGGCCGGCTTCCACCCGCCCGCGCAATTCACTGACCCGGCGCTCCCGCTCTTCCTTGCTGCGCATACCTCTACAGGTCGGCCACAGGCGCGTCTCCTTTAGGCGGTCTCCTGCAGCTCCTCCCGGAGGCGGCAGTGAATCCCCCGCAGGATCTGGCAGATGCGGGACTCGGTCACGCCCAGCACTTCGCCGATCTCGCGGTAGGTCAGCTCCTCCTGGTAGTAGAGGGAGAGGATCGTCCGCTCGCGTTCCGGGAGCCGGGCGACCGACTGACGCATCCGTGCGTGATCCTGCATCGCCGCCACCCGGGCAAATGCGCTCTCCTCCTCGCCGAGGCTGCCGTCGTCCGCGTCGTCGACGTTCACGAAAGCCTGCGAGTAGGCAAGGGTGCGAGGAACGCCCCGCCGCGCGCGGTGCGACTCATCGACCGAGAGCTCGCGGCCGAGCTTCATGCGCACCTTGTCCTCGGCGCTGTCGGCCTCGCGGCTGCGGCGCCGGTCGCGGCGGGAGAGGTGGTCCTCGGCGCGTAGCGCGTCGAGGATCGCTCCCTGGATGCGCGTGCGCGCATACGCCTCGAAGGGGATGGCTCGCGAGGCGTCGAAGCGGTCCACCGCATCGATGAGCCCCAGCACGCCCGCCCCGATCAGATCGTCCAGGTCGACGCAGGAGGGCACCCGGCCGGCCAGCCGCAGCGCGAGGTTGCGCGCCAGCCCCGTGTGGGCGCGAATGAGCGAGTCGCGCTCCTGCACCCGCATCGCCTTCTTGCCGGCCGTTGCTTGGCTGCCCACCGACCCCCCCCCCGCGAACGCGCCGCATGGCGCCGCGGTGGGAAAGAGCAACCCCTGTGCCTGGAAACGGGCCGGATCGCGTCATCGTTGAAAATCGCTGCCTTGCGCGTCGCCCGTCCAGTTCGAGCGACGCGCGCCGGATGTGGGATTGCGTCATTCGGTTGACGCACCGCCGTTTGCTTGACGGAGTGGACCAGCGTGGGCGAGTGGTAGAGGGGTGCGGGTCCTTTTCGTCGACGACGAGCGCGACCTCGTCTCCTCCTTGTCGCGGTACTTCCGGCTGCATGGGTTCGAAACGTCCGGCGCCTTCGGCGTCGCGGAGGCGGTCGAAAGGCTCGAGGAAGTCCGCTCGGCGAGCAAGCGCTTCGACGCAGTCGTGACCGATCTCCGCATGCCCGACGGCGACGGCCTGACGGTGGTGCGCGAGGTACGCCGGTTGTTGCCCGGCACCCCCGTCCTGGTGATGACTGCCTTCGGCTCGGTGGCGACCAGCGTGGAGGCGATGCGCCTCGGCGCGGTCACCATGCTGGAGAAGCCGGTTCCGGTGGATCAGCTCGAGCGCGAGGTGCGCAACGCGATCGCGGACGCGCGCGAGGTGGAGGGCGGCCTTCTGGCTGCCGGCGGCGCGGGACTGGTGGGGACCTCGCGTGCCATCCGGGACGTATTCGACACGCTCGTCCGAGTAGCACCCTCGAACAGCTCGGTGCTCATCCAGGGCGAGAGCGGCACGGGCAAGGAGCTGGTCGCGCAGGCCGTGCACCGGCTGTCCCGCCGCGCGCTGGGCCCGCTGGTCGCGGTGAACTGCGCGGCGATCCCCGAACAACTGCTCGAGTCCGAGTTGTTCGGCCACGTGAAAGGCGCGTTCACGGGCGCGTCGCAGACGCGCCAGGGCCGCTTCAGGCTCGCCGACGGCGGCACCGTCTTTCTCGACGAGATCGGGGAGATGCCTCTTGCGCTGCAAGGCAAGCTCCTTCGCGTCCTGCAGGAGCGCGCCATCGAGCCGGTGGGCGGCAGCAAGCCCGAATCGGTCGACTTCCGGCTCATCGCGGCGACCAACAAGGACCTCGAGGCGCAGGTCGCGAAAGGCGCCTTCCGGGGCGATCTCTTCTACCGGCTCAACGTGGTGCCGCTCGTGCTGCCGCCCTTGCGCGAGCGCAGGGGCGACGTGTCGCTTCTCGCCGCGCACTTCCTCGCCCGGCACAACTCCGGCAAGGAGAGACCGCTGCGCTTCTCGCCCGCGGCGGTCGAGGCGCTCGAGCGGCACGCCTGGCCCGGCAACGTGCGCGAGCTGGAGAACCTGGTCGAGCGCCTCGCCGTCTTGAAGGGCGAGGGCGACCTCGAGGTCGCCGACCTGCCCGGGCCCATCCGGAACGCCCGCGCCGTGCCGGCGGGCGGGGCGGTGGCCATCGGAGGGGAGATCCCCACCGCGCTCCCTCCCGAGGGAGTCGACCTCTACAAGGTGCTGGCCGACATCGAGGATCGCCTCATCCACGAAGCGCTGGAGCGTTCCGGCGGCAACAAGAACCAGGCCGCGAAGATCCTGGGCCTCAACCGGACGACGCTGGTCGAGAAGCTGAGGAAGAAGGGCGCCCTGAAAGGGTCCCCGGGAAGCTCCGAGAACTAGAGGACGACCGCCGGATCCCCGAGGCGCGAGCTCGACCGCGAGTTCCCATGGACCATCTGCACTTCGCCACCGCCCTCCGGTCGCTCGCGCTCGCGGCGTGGTTCGGGGGAGGGCTCGCGACCATCTTCGCGACCTCGGCGGTGTTCGCGCGGGCAGAGTCGCGCAAGGTGGCCGGCGATTTCGCCGGCGCGATCCTCTTGCGGACGAACCGGCTGCGCGTTCTCGCCGCGCTCTTGTTCGCCCTTTCCGCCTTGCTCGGCGCATCGGGACCCGCCATCTGGCTCGGCGGCGGCTGCGTGCTCTTGCAAGCCGCGTCGATCCCGGTGGACGTGGCGACGCGGCGGATCCGCCGTGCGCTGGGAGGGAACGTGGACGCGCTCGCGCCCGGCGACCCGCGCCGCCGCCGCTTCGGCGCGCTGCACGGGCTCGCCATGCTGCTGCTCGTCCTGCAAGTTCTCCTCGGCGCCGCCGGGCTCGTGGTTCAGTAGATGTTGGTGGTGCGGCGCGAGCCGGTGTAGTCGAGGAACACGGTCTTCAGGTACGTGAAGAAGTTCGAGCCCTCCTCCGCCATCTCCTTCTCGCCGACGCCGGTCGCCTTGATGCCGCCGAAGGGGAGCTGCGCCTCGCCTCCCACGGTGGGCTGGTTCACGTGCACCATCCCGACCTCAGCCCCCTCGACGAAGCGCATGGCCGCGAAATAGTCCGAGGTGTAGATGCTGGCCGTCAGCCCGTACTCCACGTCGTTCGCGAGCCGGATCGCTTCCTCCACGTCGGAGGCCCTCTGCACCGCGAGCACCGGCCCGAAGACCTCCTCGCGCGCGAGCCGGCTGCCGGGCTTTACGTCGTCGAAGACGGTGGGCGCGACGAAGAACCCGTGGTCGTGCTCGGGTCCGCGGAGCCGCTCGCCGCCGCAGAGGAGCCGCGCGCCGTCCGCGCGCGCCTGCGCGATCGCCTCCAGGTTGGTCTTCAGCTGCGACTCGTCGACCGCCGGCCCCATCTGTACGGAGGGATCGCGGCCGTCCCCGACCTTGAGCGAGCGGGCGCCCGAGACCAGCGCCTCCGTCAGCTTGGAGACGATGCGCGGAGTCGCCACCACCCGCGAGGTGGCCGTGCAGCGCTGGCCCGTCGATCCGAAGGCGCCCTGCAGGATGCCCGCGGCGGCGAGCTCGACGTCGGCGTCGTCCAGCACCACCACCGGGTTCTTGCCCCCCATCTCGCAGGTCACCTTGATCCCGCGTCGCGCAGCGCGCTCGTAGAGCTTGAGCCCGACGGAATTGGAGCCTGTGAAGCTGACGGCCCGGATGCGCGGATCGTCCACCAGCGCGTTCCCGATCGCGCCGCCCGGCCCGGTCACCACGTTGATCACGCCAGGCGGCAGGCCCGCCTCGACCAGCGCCTCCGCGAGCAGATGGGTGCACACCGGAGTGAGCGAGGCAGGCTTCAGCACCACCGTGCAGCCCGCGACCAGCGCCGGGGCCGTCTTCCAGACGGGGATCGCGAAGGGGAAGTTCCACGGTGTGATGAGCGTCACAGGACCTACCGGCTGCCGGAGCGTGAGCATGAGCGACTGCCGCGTCTCGCTCGGGAGCGTCTTGCCGTGGGTGCGGAAGCCCTCGCCCGAGTAGAACTCGAGCAGGTTGAGGCCCTTCATCACCTCGCCGCGCGACTCCGTCAGCGTCTTGCCTTCCTCCCGGCACAGCGCCTCGGCGAGCAGATCGATCTTCGCCTTGAGGATCTGGTGTGCGCGTCCGAGGATGCGCCCGCGCTCCGGCCCCGGCGTGCGGGACCAGTCGGGGAACGCCTTCGCCGCGGCGTCCACCGCCGCCTTGGCGTCGGCGGCTCCGCTCCTCGGCCATAGACCGATCACCTCGCGCGTGTCGGCGGGGTTCAAGCACGGCTCGTGCTCGCCCGTGGAGGGAGGGCGCCACTCGCCGCCGATCAGGTTCCTGCGCCGCTCGTCGGAACGGGGGATCTGCATCTCGGGCCTCTCCTTGGTGGAGGTGCGCAGCCTACCTCTGCGCACGCGCTCAACCAACCGCAATTGCAGCCGATGTGAAGCCCAAGAAATTACTGGCTCGTGGCATTTCCGCCCGGTACGGTGCGTTGCGGAGGTGGTATGCGGGTGCTAGCGTCCGCGCGCCTTCCAGGAAGGTCTGAACGCACGTGTTCAATGGGATCTACAAGTTCTTCTCCCGCGACCTGGCCATCGATCTCGGAACGGCGAACACGCTCATCTACATCCGCGGAATGGGCATCGTGTCCAATGAGCCCTCCGTGGTCGCCGTGCAGCAGGAGCCCCGCGGCGGCAAGAAGGTGCTCGCCGTCGGCAAGGAAGCGAAGGAGATGCTCGGCCGCACGCCCGGCAACATCGTCGCCATCCGTCCGATGAAGGACGGCGTGATCGCCGACTTCGAGATCACCGCCGCGATGCTGCGCTACTTCATCCGCGCCGCCCACAACCGCTCGACCCTGGTGAAGCCGCGCATCATCATCGGCATCCCCAGCGGCATCACCGAGGTGGAGCGCCGCGCGGTGCGCGAGGCCGCGGAGTCCGCCGGCGCGCGCGAGGTGTACCTCATCGAGCAGCCGATGGCTGCGGCGATC
>VBKO01000102.1 GCA_005888115.1 Deltaproteobacteria bacterium | reverse complement strand
GCGAGGCGGTCGCGGAGTGGGAGCCTGACGTCGCCGTCCCGGTGGTCGTCAGCGTGGAGGTGCCCGCCGGCGTCGAGGTGGCCGTGGCGAGCGTCATGGCGGAACCGGAGCCCGCGGTCACCGACGCCGGGTTGAAGCTGGCCGTCGCTCCGGCCGGCAAGCCGCTCACCGACAGCGTAATCGTTTGCGCGGCTCCGCTCGTCACCGCGGTGGTCACGCTGTAGGCGGTGCTGCCACCAGCCGTGACGGTCTGGCTGGCCGGGCTGGCGGCGATGGAGAAGTCGTTCGCCGGAGGCGGCGGCGGAGGAGCGGTGACCGCCAGCGTGACGGCCGAGCTGTGCGCAGCCGACGGAGAGGTTCCATTGATGGTCAGCGTGTAGGTCCCCGCTGCTGCGGTGCCGGTGCTGACGGTCAACGTGGCGCTTCCGCCGGCGGTGACCGAGGCAGGGCTGAAGCTGGCGCTCGCGCCTGCCGGAACGCCGCTCACCGAGAGCGAGACGGTTTCGGCAACCCCACTCGTCACGGCGGTGGCGACCGTGTAGGTGGTCGAGGCACCCTGCTGCACGGACTGGCTGGCGGGGCTCGGCGTGATGGAGAAGTCGTTCGCCGCGGCCGCGCCGCAACCGGGGAACTTGAACGAGCCGATGCGCGTCTTCCAGTTGAACGCGCCGTTCGCCGGGATGTACTCGGTCGTGAACCAGAACGTGCAGTCGTCGGCGGGGTCGACCGCGAGCATCGAGTAGTCGCCCCAGCGCGACAGGCTCGATCCCGTCTGCGACCCGGCGCCGGCGACGATGGTTCCCTCGCCCTGGGTCATCTGGCCCAGCGCATCGCCCGCGAGCCGGCCCGTGTAGCGGATCTCCGGATGGAGCGACGCCGACGAGACGCTGAACCCCAGCGCGAGGTTCCCTGCCTGGTCCATCGCCGCCGAGCCCATCCAGCGGAAGTTCGCGTCGGGAGCGTACGTGCCCTGCTGGAAGATGGAGAGCGACGCGCCGCTCGGGCGCAGCTCGTACCAGCGGACGCCCGTGGAGGTCCCGGCGGTGACGCTGTGGTTCAGCACCATCGCCTCGTGGTCGCCCAGGTTTCGGTAGGCGAGGCGGAACATCACGCGATCGGCGAGCGAGTCGAGCCGCTGCGCGGTGCCGGACTGCGGAATGCAGGTTCCGCCGTTGCACGCTTCGGAGAACGCGGCGGTCGCGAGCGTGCTCGGGCCGGTGAGGGTGCTGTTCCCCGGCGTGGCGAAGTCCACGTGGAACCGCCAGAAGGCGAGCTGGTTCGCGGCGGAACCCAGGCCGACGATCCAGTCCGGCGCGCCGGCAGGCGGAAGGCGGGCGCCGTCGAGGTCGGACGGCAGCAGGCCGCCGAACGCGTTGCTGGTGGTGAAGCACTGCTGCGTCGCCGCCTGGCCGGCGAGCATCTTCGTCCGGTCGTAGGCGCAGATCTGCGTCCCGAGGAACGTGGTGCCCGCGGCGTTGAACAGGTTGAACGTCTCGTAGTACGCGTCGGGCCAGACGCCCATCTTCGGGTAGTCGGGAAAGCTGGCGTACTGGAAGGAGTAGCGCGCGTACGAGGCCGTCGGATCGGGCGTGGTGGACACCGCCACGCACTGCAGGAAGGGCGTGGTGCTGACCGAGAACTGCGAGATGACCCACCGGTCGGCCATCGGATCGTAGAGCACCACCGGATCGCCGTCGTTGTTGGTCTGGCAGCCGCCGCCGAAGCCGCTCCACAGCGTATTGATCGGCACCGGTCCGAAGAGCGCCGTGCCCGCCTTGTTGAAGACTGCGAAGTCGCTGTTGACGATCTGCACGTAGTGGTTCGGGCCCACGTCGCCGTTCGTATCCGGCGGCGCCGAGTTGACCGTGAAGGCCCCGGCGGGTCCGGTGAAGCCCTGGCCCATGCCGTCGAAGTTGCTCGCCGGCGCGGGGATCAAGAGCGGCACCGCGCTCGCCTGCACCACCGGATCGTGCGCGCCGTGGTTGAAGCGGCGGGGAACCGGCTTGACCGGGTGCTCCCTCTCCTCGAGCGAGGGCGGCGCCGGCCGGATGAGGCTGAGCGGCGCGGAGACGTCGTGGTGATCGGCGCTCGCCACCTGAGGCGAGCGCAGCTCGACGGACTGGGAGTCGTCGGCCTCGCTCACCGGCTGGGCACCGCAGCCAGCCAGGAGGAGCAAGGCAGGTGCTGCGGTCCAGACGGCCGTCCGAGCGAGCAGGCGCATTCGGTGTCCCTCCCAGGACCCGCGGGTCCGAGCCGCGCATTTGACGGGGTCCGTCCCACTTCGCGCCATCCGCCGTTCGAAGTGTGTGCGCCTTCACTACAACGGTACCGTTTCACAAAGATTAGCGATTTCGGTAATTTGAAGGTCGGTGTGCCAATGTGGGTGTGGCACCCCTCGGTCAGGTGACCGATCCGGTTCTGGCGAGCGGCGGCGCCGCTCCGTCCGTGCGTCGGGCGGGGAAGCGCAGCCGGAACAGGATGGTTGTGCTTCTCGGACACCGCTTCCGAGGAACTTCTGCGCCGCATCGCCGTTGCCGCTCTCGCGCTCGCCGCCTGTGGCCGCCTCCGCTTCGGTCCCCCGCCCGAGATCCGCTCGTTCACGGCCGAGGCGAGCCAGGCCGGCTGGTCCGAGCCGCTCGCGTTGCGCTGGTACGTGACCGGAGCGGACACCTTCTCGCTCGACGGAGTCGGCAGCGTCGGCTCCTCGGGGACGGTGGTGAGGCCGACGCGCGACACCGACTATGTCCTGCGCGTGGTGGGCGTCGGGGGCGAGGTCGCGAGCGCGCCGCTGCACGTGACGGTGACGGCGAGCCTTTCGCTCGCGGTCGGCGCGGACGACGCGGGCGGGACGCGGCTTCTCGCGCGGCTGCGCCACGCGGACGGTACGCCGCAGCAGGAGGATGCGCTCATCGAGGTAGTTCCCCCGGGCGGCGAGCGCGTCCAGCTGCGCTGCGCGGCGGGGCAGGCGGCTTGCTCGGCACGCCTCGACGAGGCGCCGCGCGCAGGCGACTACACCGCTTCGGCAGCGCTCGGACCCGTCGCGCTGCGAGCGCGGGCGGCGGCAGCGCAGGCCCGCATCGATCCGCCCCGGCTGGTGCGCGCCGCCGCTCCGGACGGCGCCGTCTCGGTCACATGGGAAGCGGCAGGCGGCGCGGCGGGGTACCGCGTCCAGCTGGTCGATCTCGGCGCGGACGAGCCGGTCGGCGAGCCGGTCGTGGTACACGGCACCTCGGCGAGCGTCTCCCTCGGATCCGTCCCGGCGCAGCGCGCCGGAATCAGCGTCGAGGCCTGGAGCGCCCTCGAGCCGGACGGCACGCCGCTGGCGGTCTCGGTCGCGCCGGGATTCGTCTCGGCGGGACCTTCGGGAGGAACAGGGGCGCGCTGGCAGATCTTCGCGCCGGAGGACTTCTCGGGCGAGTCGCTGCGCGCCGGGTTTCCGCAGCTCGCTCCGGGCGAGCGGCTGGCCGTGATCGCCCTCAATGCGGGAGGGACCGACGGCGCGCGCGCCACATTCGAAGTGACCGGCACCGCAGACTCGGGGCCCGCGGTGGCGCGCGCGCCGGCGGTGAGCGCGCTGCGCGCCTCCGCGGCCGCGCCGCTCTTGCACGAGGCGGTGCGCGCGCACGAGGAGGCCGTCCTGCGGGAAGCGCTCGTGAACGGCATTCCGGCGCCCGCGCCGGCCGGCTCGTCCGCGCCGCCCGACCGGACCAGCTTCTGCATCGCGCGCGGCCTCGACTTCGGCAACCGGGTCCGCAAGACCGCGGTGCGCGTCCTTTCGACCGCGCACGCCGTCTTCTACGTGGACGAGGAGGATCTCTCGCACTACCCGGGCGGGTTCTTCGACACGCTCGGCGGCCTCTTCGAGTCGCGCGCCTATCCCGCCGACCGGCTGGCCTTCGGCGCGGAGAGCGACGTCGATGGCAACGGCAAGCTGTTCGTGGTCTCGAGCCACGAGCTGGGCGCCCACCTCAACGGCGGGTGGCTCCTCGGCTACTTCGGCAACGACGACGTGCTGCGGCCGCGCGATCCGACGCCCTGGTGTTTCGCGGGCGGCTCCAACGGCGCCGACGTCATCTTCCTGAACGACGTGGCCAACGCGGCAGCGAATGGATACTCCGCGGACGAGGCGGCCAACTCGGTGTTCCCCGCCACGCTCGCGCACGAGCTGCAGCACCTCATCAACTTGAACCAGCGCTGCCTGTTGCGCAGCTGCGCCGGCAGCGAGGAGACCTGGCTCAACGAGGGCCTCTCCAAGGTGGCCGAGGACCTCGCTGGCTTCGGATGGAACGGGCCTGCCGGTCGCTCCGAGGGCGCGCAATATCTCGCGCGCGGCGGCGACCAGCTGCGCGGCTATAACGGCCGCAGCCTGACGCGCTGGGAAGGCGATCCCATCGGCAACTACCAGGGGGCGCACAGCTTCGTCCGCTACTTCGCCGATCGGCGCGGAGCGGACTTCGGCGCGCGACTCGTGCGGGGTCGGGGCGGCGTCCCCGGAATGGAATCCGTGCTGCACATGCCGTTCGCGCGCGCGATGGCCGACTGGGCCACCGCGCTCTTGTTCTCGAACGAAGGCGCCACGCCCGACGCCCGGTTCGACTACCTGGGCGCGGGCTGGTCGCCGCTGCACGTCCGCCTGCGCCACCTCGAATGGGAACCGCTGCCCGCGGCCGGGGCCGAGGCATCGCTGCGCACGGATGGGCTCGCGGTGCTCGTCACCGGACCCTCCGCGGGCGGACCGGCGACGATCACGGTGCGCAGCAGCGAGTCCGTGAAGCCTCACGTGGTCGTAGCGCGGTTCGCCGGCGACCTGCCCCGCTGAGCGCTTTCAAGTGCGCAGCTTGTAACCCCGGCGCAGCAGCTCGAGCGCGACGCCGAGCATCGCGACCGCCAGCAGCGCCATGAGGCCGAACCCCGTGGCCGGAGGGACGTGGCTGCGCCCGATCAGCGCGAATCGCATCGCCTCGATCAAGTAGTAGATGGGGTTCAAGTGCAAGAGCGCCTGGAACCGCGGCGAGAGCATGGTCGCGGAGTAGAAGACGCCGCCCAGGAACGTGAGAGGGGTGATCACGAAGGTGGGCAGGAAGTTTACCTGCTCGAACTTGTCCGCCCACAGCGCGACGATCAGGCCGCAGGCCGCGAAGCAGGCGGAGACGAGAAATGCCGCGGCCAGCGCCAGGAACGGATGTGGCAGGGCCGGGCCGACGAACAGCGCCGCGGTTCCCCAGGTGAGCACGCCGACCAGGAGCGCGCGCGTGCACCCCGCGCCGACGAACCCGCCCAGGATCTCCAGGTACGACAGCGGCGTGACCAGCAGATCGACCACGGTTCCCTGCAGCTTCATGATGAAGAGCGACGACGAGGTATTGAGGAAGCTGTTGTTGATGAGGCTCAGCATCACCAGGCCAGGGACGAGAAAGCGGCTGTAGGAGACTCCGTCCACCTCGCGCAGGCGGCCGCCCAGCGAATACCCGAAGACCAGGAAGTAGAGCGCGGTGGTGATGAGCGGGGAGAGGACGGTCTGCCCCGGGACGCGCAGGAACCGCTTCACCTCCTTGCGATACAGGGTGCGCGCGCCGAGCGTGGGATCGACCGGATCGGCGGAGACGATGGGCACCGGATGGGAAGGGACGTCGTCGATGGCCGGGGCCGAATGCGCGGAATCGTGGTCGCGGAGCAGCTCGATGATGACGCTCTCCAGGCGCGGTTCGCGCGTCTGCACGTCGTCGACGAGGAGGCCCTCCGAGGCGACCGCGCGGAGCGGCGCGACCAGCGACTGGCCCGCGCCGGCGGAGAGGACCAGCGAGCGGCCCTCGTCGTGCAGCTCCGCGCCGGCGGCCAGGAGCCGCTGCGGCACTTCGGGCATGGGCTCCTGCAGCCGCAGCCGCACGGTGCGCTTTCCGTAACGCGCGAGCAGAGCCTGCTTGTCCTCGACGACCAGCAGCCGGCCGTTCTTGATCACGCCGATGCGGTCGGCCAGCTCCTCCGCCTCCTCGAGGTAATGGGTGGTGAGCACGATGGTCGTTCCCTGGCCGGAGAGCTTCCGCACGTACACCCAGAGGTCGCGGCGCAGCTCGACGTCGACGCCCGCGGTCGGCTCGTCGAGGAAGAGGACCGGCGGGCGGTGGACCAGCGCCTTGGCGATGAGCAGGCGCCGCTTCATTCCGCCGGAAAGCGCGCGCGTGTTGGCGCGTCGCTTGTCCAGCAGACCCAGGGCGGAGAGCAGCTCGACCAGGCGCTCCTCGGTCAGGTGGATTCCGAAGTAGCCCGCCTGGAAGGAGAGGGTCTCCTCGACGGTGAAGAACGGGTCGAAGTTGATCTCCTGCGGGACCAGGCCCACCGCCCGCCGGGTGAGGCGGTACTCGCGCACGACGTCGTGGCCGAGCACCTCGATGCGGCCGGCGGTCGGGCGGGCGATGCCTGCGACCAGGCTGATGAGCGTCGTCTTGCCCGCTCCATTGGGGCCGAGGAGCCCGAACACCTCGCCCCGGCGGATGTCGAGCGAGACGTCGTCGAGGGCGGTGAAGCTGCCGTAGCGCTTGGTGGCATTGCGCAAGCGCACCGCGGGCGTCAGGTCGGTCGGCATGGAGTGCGGGGAAGATGCCACAGCGGAGCGGAAGTCGCGCACGCGAAGCCGATCTGTCGTAGAAGATGCAGCGGAGGAGATGGGACATGGGCAACCGCCTCTACGTGGGAAACCTGCCGTTCGACGCGACCGAGAAGCAGATCCGCTCGTTCGTGGAAGCGGAAGGACGGACCGTCATGGCCATCAAGATCGTCACCGACCGCGACACCGGACGGTCGCGCGGCTTCGCCTTCGTCGATCTGGAGAACGCCGACCAGACGCAGAAGGCGATCTCGGAGCTGAACGGCAAGGACTTCGGGGGCCGGGCCCTGATCGTGAACGAGGCGCAGGACAAGGGTCCGTCGAAGGGCGGCACGGGCTTCCGCACCGCGTTCGCCGACAAGGGGCACGCGCGCGAGCAGTCGAAGGGCGGGTTCGGATCGCGGGGCCCGACGCAGCAGATGCCGCGCGGCAGCACGCGCGGCGGCGGCCGTGGCGGCACGCGCGGGAGCTGAGCCGGCCCCTGCCCGCGAGCGCGGCGCGCTGCGCATCGTGGGCGCGCACGGGGGGTCGCGGGCGCTGCGCGATCTGCAGGCGCGCATGGTCGAGTGCCGCGCCTGCCCGCGGCTCGTCGCCTGGCGCGAGGAAGTCGCGCGGGTCAAGGTGCGCAGGTTCTCGGAGCACACGTACTGGGCGCGGCCGGTGCCGGGCTTCGGCGATCCCGCGGCGCGGCTGGTGCTGGTCGGGCTGGCTCCCGCCGCGCATGGAGGGAACCGAACCGGGCGCATGTTCACGGGGGACCGCAGCGGGGACTTCCTCTTCGCGGCGCTGCACCGGGCGGGATTCGCGAACCAGCCGCAGAGCGTGCACCGCCACGACGGGCTGCGCCTGCGGGACGCGTTCATCGTGGCACCGTGCCGATGCGCTCCGCCGGCGAACGTCCCCCGGCCCGACGAGCTGCGCCGGTGCAGCTCGTGGCTGGACCGCGAGCTGGCGCTGCTCCCCCGTGCCCGCGTCCTGCTCGCCCTCGGCGCGGTGGGCTGGGACGCGGCCTTGCAGCACTTCGCCCGCCGCGGAATTCCCGTCCCGCGCCCACGCCCCCGCTTCGGCCATGGCGCCGTGGCCCGCCTTCCCGGCGCCCCAGCCCTCCTCGGCAGCTACCACGTCAGCCAGCAGAACACGAACACCGGCAAGCTGACTCCCCCCATGATGGACGACGTGCTCGCCCTCGCCCGGCAGCTCCTGACATAGGAGTAGACGAAGGCTTTACAGGGAGCGCGGGAGGTTTTGGGAGCGCGGGAGAATGACGCGCTCCCTCGATACTTCCGAGCGATCTCGCCTCCTCCCGCGCTCCCCAACCTCCCGCGCTCCCCGTGAAGTTTGTAGGCTATTCCGACTTGCGGATGCCGGAGGGGGTCCAGGTGGAATGGGTGCGGCGGGTTTCGGCGAGGAGGGCTCGGTTGCGGGCGATCACGGTGGAGTCGACGTACGGCCGGTCGTGCCAGAGGTGGAAGACGGGCGCGGTGTAGCGGATCGAGTAGCCCTGCACGCCGGCGTTTTCCAGGCGCTCCCCCATCTCCTTGTCCTCGGAGCCCCAGCCGAAGCGCTCGTCGTAGCCGTTGACGCGCAGCACGTCGCTCAGGAACGCGGACGAATTGCCGCCCTTCCACGGCGTGCGGCGCGGCGAGGCGAGCTCGACGAGGCGGCCGATCGCCCGTGGAAGAGCGTACCGGCGCTTGTCCCCTCCGCGGGCGCGCTCGAATGCGCCGGCATCGACCTGTTCGCCAGTGAGCGCCGCCGAAGCCTCGCGGGAAAGGCGGACCACTCCTCCGGCGGCGAACCGCCCGGGCCGCGCCACGTCCCTGTGCCGCGCGAGCAGGCCGGCCGACGGGAGGCAGTCTCCATCGGTGAACAGAGCGAAGTCGCACGCCAGCTCTCGCGCGCGGCGGACGGCCGCGTTGACTGCCGCACACTTGCCGAAGCGACCTTGCTCCCGCTCGCGGCGGACATGTTGCGCGCCGCAACGCCGGACGACGTCGGCGGTTTCAGGGCCGCTGCCGTCGTCCGCGACGATGACGCAGGAAGGGCGCAGCTCCTGGCGCGCCCAGGCGCGCAACGCCAGATCGAGCCAGCGCGGCTGCTCGTACGTCGCCACGATGACGGCGGTGCGCACGTGAGTGTACTGTAGCATGCGCTTCCGCCCGATCTCTCCCGCGGACTCGCGGGGCGCCGGTGGCGCCGCGCTTGCGCCGTGCGTCGTCCGTGCAAATGGTCCGACGTCGGAGGGTAGGCAATGCTCAGGGAGAATGACGTGGATCTCGACGGCGCACCGACCACGGCGAAACGGCTCCAGGGCCGGGTCGCGGTGGTGACCGGATCGTCGCGCGGCATCGGCCGCGCCATCGCGCGCGCGCTCGCCAGCGAGGGCGCCTCGATCGCGGTGCACTACTGCCGCGGCGAGGAGCAGGCCGCCTCGCTCGCGGCGGAGGTCGAGCACCTGGGCTCCAAGGCGCGGCTCGTCCAGGGAGACCTGGGACGCCCCGAGGATTGCCACAGGGTGCTGACGCTCGCGGCCCGCGACCTGGGCCCCGTCGAGATCCTGGTCAACAACGCTGGCGTGAACCGCGACCGCACGCTGCGCAAGATGACCGCTGCGGAGTGGGATGAGGTCATCCAGGTCAACCTGAACAGCGTATTCCACTGCACCAAGGCGGGGCTGGAGCCGATGATCTCCCGCGGCTGGGGCCGCATCATCAACATCGCCAGCATCATCGGGCAGACGGGCGCGCTCGGGCAGGCGAACTACGCTGCGGCCAAGGCCGGGATCATCGCCTTCACCAAGAGCGTCGCGCAGGAGCTGGCGCGGTTCGGGATCACGGTGAATGCCATCTGCCCCGGATTCGTGGAAACGGACATGCTCGCCACCATGCCGGCGCCCGCGCGCGACGCCGTGAAGGGACGGATTCCGCTCGGGCGGTTCGGGCAAGCGGACGAGGTGGCGCGCCTGGTGCGGTTCCTTTGCACGGAAGGGGACTGGATCACCGGCGCGCAGCTGAACATCAACGGCGGCCAGTACATGTAGGTCGACGTCGACCCGGGTCTCTCCCGCTCGACCCCGGAACTTGTAGGTTCCCCGTGATTGACCTAGCCTCCCGGCAATGGTCCCCGACCCACAGGACGACGAGCGGCGCAAGTTCCGGCGGATCTACAGCGACGACGAGCTGAAGGTGGGCTCCAGGCTCGAGCTGGACCTGTTCCTCCCCGACGACACCACGCTCGCCACCAAGGCGGTGGTGGTCTGGGTGCACGAAATGCCCTCCGGGTCGCCCGCGAAGTACGACGTGGGCGTCCGGTTCGACGCGATGGACGACGCCGATCAGCAACGGCTGTCGCACGTCCTCGACGAGGAGGGGGCATAGAGGTCGTCGCGCAGGACGGGGCGCGGCTGCACGTCATCGACCAGCGGCCCGCCCATCCCGGCGCGGACGCGGTGCTCTGGCTGCAGGGGCTGAACGCGCCGGCCGCGGCGTGGGGTGTGCAGCTCGCTCATTTCTCGCGGACCCACCGCTGCATCGCCCCGGACGCCCGCGGGGTGGGGAAGAGCGATGCGCCACCCGGGCCGTACACGACCCGGCAGCTCGCGGACGATGCCCTCCGCGTGCTCGAGGCCTGCGAGGTCGAGCGCGCGCACGTCGTCGGCTTGTCGCTGGGCGGCGCGGCCGCGCAGGAGCTGGCGCTGGCCCAGCCGGACCGGGTGCGCTCGCTGGCGCTCCTCGCGAGTTTCGCGCGGCAGGCGCCCCGGTCGCGCGCACTGATGGAAGCCTGGCGCGCGCTGTATCCCGCGGCGGCGCAGGCCGCTCCGCTGCGGGAGGCGTGGGAGAAGCAGGCATATGCCTGGCTCTTCAGCGACGCATACTGGCGCAAGGAAGCGGCGGTGCGCGCCGCGCTGCGGTTCGCCTCTTCGCAGCCGTTCCAGAGCGTGCAGGGGTTCCAGGGCCAGATCGACGCGGCGCTCGCGCACGACGCCATCGGCCGCCTGCCGTCGCTGCGCGTTCCGACCCTGGTCGCGCATGGCGCCCTCGATCAGCTCGCTCCGCCCGCCGGAGCGGAGGAAATGGCGCGGCTCATCCCCGGCGCGGAGCTCCTCCTGGTTCCCGAGGTGGGGCACGCGGTGAACCTGGAAGGGCAACGCGCGGTCAACGCCGCCTTGCGCGCGCTCTGGGCGCGTTCGCCGTGAGGCCTTTCCGGTTCTGCTCCACGGAAGCGCAGCGGCCTCGAGTCGTCACTAGATTACCGGGATGACGCGGGGCTTTCCCACACTGGCACACAGCTTGCTCAAATCCCCGCGCAACGTCGTCCCCCGGGGGGCGGGCCGGAAACCTTGACAGGCAAGTGTTCGATTCGAGCCGGTCAAAAGTGGTGGCGAGGAGAACGATGGAGCGAGCGAACCAGGTACTCGTAATCGACGACGACGAGGCGGCACGGGAAATCCTCGTCGAGCTCTTGGGACGGGTGGGTTACCACGCCTTCGCGGCGCCCGAAGGGCGGTCCGGGTTGGAGTGGCTGGCCGGCGCGGCGGTGCCGCCCCAGGCCGTCCTGCTCGACCTGCGCATGCCGGGCATCGACGGGTTCGAGGTGCTGCGCCGCTACCGGACGCAGGGCGGGCTCGCCCCGGTCATCGCGCTGTCGGCGATGGACGACAAGGAATCGGTGGTCAAGGCGATGCGGCTCGGCGCCAGCGACTATCTGGTGAAACCCATCGAGCCCGACGAGCTGCGCGAGGCCATCGAGCGCTGCAGCGCATCGGTGCGCGCGCCGGGCGCGGACGAGGTGCCGGCAGTGCTCCCCCCGCGCCCCGACCCGGTGCCGGCGGTCGTGGTGGTGCGCGAGAGCGGCGCGCCGCCTCCCGTCGCCCCCACGGCCGGTTCGCGCCGCGGGCCGCCCATCGATTTCGTCTCCGTCAGCCCGGCCATGATGGGCATCTGGGACATGGTCGACCGCGTCGCCGAGACGGACGTGCCGGTGCTCATCCGCGGCGAGAGCGGCGTGGGCAAGGAAGGCATCGCGCGCGCGCTGCACGAGCGCAGCCCGCGGCGCGGCAAGCCGTTCGTGAAGATCAACTGCGCGGCGCTGCCCAGCGAGCTCCTGGAATCCGAGCTGTTCGGCCACGAGCGGGGCGCGTTCACCGGCGCCACCAGCGAGAAGCCGGGCAAGTTCGAGCTGGCCGACAAGGGGACCATCTTCCTCGACGAGATCGGCGAGATGCACCCGGCGCTGCAGGCGAAGCTCCTCCAGGTCCTGCAGGACGAGGAGTACTACCGGGTCGGCGGAAAGCGGCCGCTGCGCGCCGACGCGCGGGTGGTGGTGGCCACCAACCGCGTGCTGGAGGAGGAGATCGCGCGCGGGAACTTCCGCGAGGACCTCTACTACCGGCTGAACGTGGTGAGCGTGCACGTGCCGCCGCTGCGCGACCGCAAGGAAGACGTGCCGCACCTGATCGAGCACTTCCGGCGCAAGTACGGCTCCAAATACAAGCAAGGCGCGATGGAGTTCTCGCCGGACGTGACCCGCCGCCTGCTCGAGTACGACTATCCAGGGAACGTGCGCGAGCTGGAGAACCTGGTGCGCCGGCTGGTGGTCCTGCGCGACGAGCGCTTCGTGCTCGACGAGCTGAGGGCGACGCAGGCGCGCAGGCCGGCGCTGCAACCGACGTTGCAGGCGGGCTCCGCCGGCGGCGCGCTGCCGCCGGCGAACCAGGGGCATCCGCGGTACGACGCCCCGCCCTCGCAGCCCCCCGCGCCGGTGGTACCGATGCTGGGCAGCGCGGAGACGGTCTCGCTGAAGGAGATCGCGCGGCAGGCGGCCCTGCGCGCCGAGCGCGAGGCGATCAGCGCCATGCTCGCGCGCACCAACTGGAACAAGCGCAAGGCGGCCGCGCGCCTGCAGATCAGCTACAAGGCGCTCCTCTACAAGATCAAGGACTGCGGCCTCACCGACCCGCGCATCACGGCGAGCATCCCCGACCTCCCTCCCGTCGGCCTGGCCGCCGCCAACGATCCCCTGCGCAGCAGCTCCTAGGCCGCTGCAAGGGCTTCCAAGATCTCTTTGAAACTGTCAGGGCGCGCTTCGCGCTCTCAGGGGCGCGTTTCGCGCTGGTGGATCAATTGAGGAGCGGGCTCAGGATCGGATTCTTCCGGCTCGGCTGGTTGCTCGCTGCGCTTCGCGTGCGGCGCGAGCAGCCTGCCGACGAGCAGGAAGAGCGTCCCCATCGAGAGGAGCAGGAGCGGCTCCTCGAAGGGCCCGAGCGAGGCGCTCTGCAGGGCGAAGGCGGCGACGGCGAACACGATGGCGGCGGCGGCGATGGTGCGGTGCATGAAGTCGGACGTCCTCGTGGGGCCTCGCTCGATGCGAGGTGCGCCGTTCATCTCCTCCAGCACGATCCACGCCAACGCGCGTGCAGAGCCGGACCTTCCACGAGAGTGGGAACTGCCGTTCCATTCGTGTGGAACACAACGGGACGCGACCGGCCGCGAGGCGCAGGAGCGCCCGCCCGTACGCCCGGAAGTTTCCGCAGGGAAGGCACGGTGGGCTTTCCTGCGTGCCCGGCGGTCTGGCACGCGCCGTGCTCCTGGACCCCGTCCGAGACCCGCCTGTCCGGCGGTGGCGGAGGAGGGATTCGATGTCCGGGAGCTGCAAATCGTGGTGGGGGCCTGCGGCGGCGCTGCTCGCATTCGGATCGGGCTGCGCGCACGGCGGCGGGTCCCAGCAGGACGATGCCCAGCAGGTGGTGCAGGAATACCGGCTCGCCAAGGAAGACGTCGTCGAGGTCTCCGTCTGGAAGGAGCCCGACCTTTCGCGCACCGTTCCGGTCAGACCGGACGGGAAGATCACGCTGCCGCTGCTGGGCGACGTGCCCGCCGAGGGGCTGACGCCCGCGCAGCTGGAGAAGAGCGTCCAGGACAAGCTGTCGCCGCTGGTCCGCGACCCGCGCGTGACGGTGATCGTCCACGACGTGAACGGCAGCCGCATCTACGTGACCGGCATGGTGACGCGGCCGGGCGCCTTCCCGCTGCGCAGCCACATGACGGTGCTGCAGGCGCTGGCCATGGCCGGCGGCCTGGCCGAGTTCGCGGACCGGGGAGAGATCACCGTGCTGCACGCCGACGGCACCCGGCACGTGGTCGCCTACGACGATCTGGTGAACGGGAAGGTGCGCCGGCAGCTCTCGGCCGGCGACACGGTGGTGGTGCCCTAGGTGAATCCCGTGGCCGCGCGCGTCCACATCCCGCTGCTCGTTGCCTTGTCGGCGCTCGCCGGGGCGGAGCCGGCCAGCGCCAAGGTGTACGTCCAGTGGAAGCCGCGGGCATCGCTCTTGGCCGGCTTCAACGACAACGTGCTCCTCGACGGATCCGGCGCTGACGGCTTCGGCCAGGCGCGCCCGGGCATCCGTCTCGATCTGTTCGGCGACCACCACTTTCACGTCGACGTGGACTGCCAGGCCGGCATCGGACGTCTGGTCCACCCGGACAAGTTTCCGCTGAACGGCGGAGCGTTCGCCAGCAGCGAACAGTGCATCGCGCACTACAAGGACCGCTGGTCGACGCGGACCACCTCGCACGTGGTGCTGCGCAGCACGTACGCGCAGGACCCGTTCGCCATCTCCGGTCTGGGGCTCCTCCTGCGAGTCGGCCAGACGCAGGTGTTCAGCACCCGGGTGGCTGCGGAGGTGGACCACGCCGTGAGCCCGCGGGGCCAGTGGCGGTTCGGGTTGGAATCGCAGGTCCTGGCCTTCGGCGCCAACGACCCCGGCAACGGCGCGGTGTTCTCGCCTTCGATCGGCTACGCGTACCGCACCACGCCGTACGACACGATCATCGTGGCCGGGCGCGAGCAGCTCTTCTACGCCTTCGGCGTGACGGCTTCCCCGGGAAGCGACCTTTCGGCGATGCCCAGCGGGATCCAGACCGAGGCGCACAGCCTGCAGCTCGGCTGGGAGCGGCGGCTGCGGCCGTGGGCCACGCTCAAGGCGAGCGGCGGTCCCCTGTACGTGACCGGCCGGAACGGCGGCCTGTTCTCGCCGACCGCGAAGCTGGAGATCGAATCGATTACGCCGTGGCTCGCGGCCCGGCTCATCGTCTCGCACGACTTGATCATCGGTGCCTTTCGCGCGGGCGCCATCGTGGGCGACCTCGCCGAGGCGGCCACGCTCGTCAACCTGGGGAACTTCACGGCCGGGCTGCGCGCGGGCGTCTACCGCAACTCCGACCTGTCGACGCAGTTCACCGCGGTCGGCCCCGCCGGGTACTCGGGCGAGGTCTCGCTCGACTACCGCATCGGCCGCGAGTGGACGGTGGGGGTGGGCGCGCTTCGCGACGCGCGACTCAACGACACGAACGTGGGGCCGCAGGTGGACCGCGACGTGGTGCAGCTGCGGCTCACCTGGGAGCGGTTCCAGCCGTTCTGACTTCGGGAGGAGGAGAGAATGGAGCGCACGTACACGGTGGATGAGCTCCTGGGCGCTGTGAAGCGCCGCTGGAGGTGGATGGCGGTGGTGGCCGCGGCGGTGTTCGCCATGGCCGCGCTGGTGGTCGCGCGTCTACCCAGCGAGTACCGGGCGCGGGCGCTCGTCATGGTGGAGCCCCTGCACCCGCATCCCGACCTGGTGATCCCGATCATTTCCAGGACCCTCGACGAGCGCGTGAAGTCGGTCCGCTCGCAGGTCTACGCGCGGCAGCTGATGGCGACGGCCATCGAGGAGCTCAATCTCTATCCAAAGAGCCGCGAGAAGGAGGGGATGGACGCCGCCGTGGAGGCGCTGCGCAACGACACCGAGGTGCACGGGGAGGGCGACGACGCCTTCACCATCACCGTGCGCTCGCGCGACGCGGCGCAGGCCGCGAAGACGGCCAACCGCCTGGCGGAGCTGTTCATCGAGGGCAACCTTCAAGTGCGCGCCGGCCAGGTGGCGCGGACCCGCGACGTGATCTCGCAGCAGCTGGCGCAGATGCGCGCCGAGCTTTCCAAGAGCCAGGCGAAGATCGCCGCCTTCAAGCGCGCCAATGCCACCACGCTTCCCGAGCTGAACGAGGCCCGGATGCGCGAGCGCGACCAGCTGGCCAAGCAGATCGAGGTGGAGACCGGCTTCGTCCAGACCGCGCAACAGCGCATCGACCTCATCGGTGTGCTCCCCGCCGGCCGCGAGACGGAGGTCGGGCGCATCGAGCAGCAAGTGGACGACCTCCGTGGAAGGCTCGGCTCCGTGCGCGCGGCGCTCACGCCGGAGCATCCCGACGTCCAGGCGCTCTCCCGCGAGCTCGGCAACGCCCAGGCCAGGCTGGAGCAGGCGCGCGCCCGCGCCGCGGCCAACGACCTCGAGCTGCGCCGGATGACCGACGCCATCGGCCGCGGCCGCAAGAACATCGCCCAGCACCAGGCGCGCATCGCCGAGGTGGACAAGCTGATCGCCGCCGCGCCGCTCACCGCCACCCAGCTCGCCGAGTTGGACCGCGACGCCGAGATGCTCAAGGTGAAGGTGGGGTCGCTCGTCTCGAAGAAAGCGGAGGCGGAGATCACCGCCGAGCTGGAGGCGAAGAGCGCGCCGACGGAGTTCCGCGTTCTGGAGTCCGCCACCGCGCCGCAGCTGCCGGCCAGCCCGAACCGGCCGCAGATGCTGCTCCTCGCGCTGCTCGCGGCGCTGGCGCTGGGCACCGCGGTCGCCGTGGGGCAGGAGATGTCCGACCGGACGCTCCGCAGCGAGCAAGAGGCGGTTGCGCTGGCGCTGCCGGTCCTGGCCACCGTCCCGCGGCTGCATGCCAGGGGCGCGGGCCGGGTGCTGTCGTTGCCGGCGATGCAGGGTGAACAGGGCTGAAGCAGCCGGGTCGTACCGGAGAGAGGGAAAACGCCATGACCAGCATTCCGAAGACGGTAGCGGGGACCCGGACGCCGTTCCTCGAGCGCATCGAGGGCGGCGGGGCCGAGGTGACGATCGACGAGCGGCTGGTGGCCATCACCGACCCGCAGGGGGCGGCGGCCGAGCAGTACCGCATGCTGCTCCACCGGCTGCGCTATGCGCGGTCGCTGCGCGGGGCCGCGCAGGGTGGAGCGGTCATCGCGGTGACCAGCGCCATGCGCGAGGAGGGGACCAGCCTGACCGCCGCCAACCTGGCGCTCACCGCGGCCCGGGCCGGCGATTCGCGGGTTGCGCTGATCGATTGCGACCTGCGCCGCGGAACGCAGGCGTCGCTGTTCGGCATGGGCGCCCGCATGGGGTTGTCGGACCTCCTGCAGGGCAAGTGCGAGATCGGCGAGGCGCTGGGGCGGTTCCATGAGGGGCAAATGGCCGTGATCGCGGCCGGCAAGGCGCCGGTAGAGCCAGCCGCGCTCCTGGCCTCGCCGCGCTTCATCGCGGCCTTGCAGACCCTGCGCAGCCTGTTCGACGAGATCGTGCTCGACGTGCCGCCCGCGCTGGCGACCGCCGACGCCTCGATCGTGGCGCACCGGGCCGACGGCGTGGTGATGGTGGTGCGCGCGGAAGCGACCCCGCGCGACCAGGTGGCGAGCGCCGTGCGCGCGCTCTCGGGCGCGCCGGTGTGGGGGCTGGTGCTGAACGGCGTCGATCCGGCGCGCGTGCCGCGGCCCTTGCCGGTGGTGAAGGGGCAGCTGACCGCGGGCAAGTGACGGCTGGAGCGTCTCGCGGCTCGCGGGCTTTCTGGCTCGCGGAGGATGGGCGACGGCGACGGGGAGGGCGGAGCGTGCGGCAGTTCGCGGGACACTGGTACAGCGGTCGGGCGGCGCGGCTGTGGGCCGTGGAAGCGGCGCTGGTCGGACTGGGTCTGTGGGTCACCGGGAGGCAAGCGGCGGGGAACCTGCGGGCGCTGGCCGCCCTGATCGGTGCCGCCGCCTGCGTTCCGGCGGCGCTCTACCTGGCCGACCTCTACGACCCGCAGGTGATGCGGAACGACCGCGCGCGCGGCAGCGGCACGCTCAAGGCGCTCGGGTTCGCCGCCTTGTTCGCCGCCATCATCGGCGTCCTGGGCGGCGGCGGGCTGCCCAAGGGAGCGCTGATCGGAACTCTCGGCGTCGCGAGCCTCGGCGTCCTGCTCGCGCGCGCGGCGCTGGTGACGCGCACGGACGAGGACGCGCACAGCCGCGTGCTCATCCTCGGCGCAGGAGCGCGCGCCACCGAGACAGCCCGGCTCATCCGTACCCAGGCGTTCGGCGAGTACCAGGTGGCCGGGACGCTCGATCCCAAGCTCGACCTCGGCTCCACCGCCGACAACGACGACGTGCTCTGCGCGGTCGCGGGCGTGCAGCCCGCGCAGTCGCTGCCGCTCGTCACCGTCCAGGCCGAGCAGCAGCCGGGGGAAGTCGCGCTCGCTCCGGTACCGGCGGTCGTCCCGGAAGCGCAGCTCATCGTCGCGGCGCCCTCGGCGTCGGTGGAAGCTTCCGTCGCGGCGCTGCCCGCGCAGCCGCGCGCCGATGGCAGCGACGCAGGTCCACTGGCGCCGGTCGTGCAGCTGCCCAGCGCTCCCGCTCACTCCCTCCAGATCGCGGCGCGCTCGCTGCCGGATGCGGCGAAGCAGCTGCGGGCCGACACCGTCGTCATCGCCACCGATGACGCGCAGGAGCCGCTTCCCGTCGACGAGCTGATCCGGCTGCGACTGGCCGGCGTCACCGTCCTGCCGGCGCACCGCTTCGCCGAGCGCGTGCTGCGGCGGGTGCCGCTCTCGCTGCTCCGGCCGACCGATCTGGCGATCGGAAACGGTCTCACCTCGCCCATGTCGCAGGCGGCCAAGCGCGTGTTCGACCTGCTCATGAGCGCGCTGCTGCTCATGCTCGTCGGGCCGGTCCTGGCGGTGCTCGCGGTGCTCATCAAGCTCGATTCCGAGGGGCCCGTCTTCTACGTGCAGGAGCGCACCGGCCAGGGCGGCAAGGCCTACCGCGTCGTGACGCGCCTGGGCGCGTTTTTGCGCAAGACGAGGCTCGACGAGGTCCCGCAAGTGTTCGCCGTCCTTCGCGGGGACATGAGCTTCGTGGGCCCCCGCCCGGAGCGCCCCTTCTTCGTCGCGCAGCTGAAGCAGGAGATCCCGTTCTTCGGTCTGCGCGAGGCGGTCAAGCCGGGGATCACCGGGTGGGCGCAGATCCGGTACCCGTACGGGTCGAGCATCGGCGACGCGAAGAACAAGCTCGAGTACGACCTGTATTACGTCGAGCACCGATCGCTCTTCCTCGACCTGGCCATCTGTTTCCACACCGCGAAGATCGTCCTGTTCGGGCGCGGGGCCCGGTGAAGGAGGCTTCATGTCCGTCGCCGTCGCGATGCGGGAAGAGTCCGGCGCGCAGGAGCGCCTTTCCGAGCCGCCGCTCGCCGTCGAGGTGATCGAGGGCCGCGAGGCGTTCAACTCCCTGGAGAGGGAGTGGAACGCAGCGCTGCCGCTGGGACCGCGCGACGAGCCGATGTTGCGGCACGAATGGGTGCGCGCCTGGATCGAGAACTTCGCTCCGGGCGCGCCGCTGCGCACCCTTGTGGCCAGGGCAGGCCGCGAGTTGCACGCGGCGGTGCCGCTTTTGGAGGAGAAGCAGCGCAATGCGGACACCTGCTTCGTCCCGCTGACCACCTGGGGAACGCCCCACAACGACCACTCGCAGCGCGGAGGGGTCCTGCTGGGGCGGCGTGGCAAGGAAGCGCTGCCGGCGCTCTGGGACAAGCTGGCCGGCGTGCCCGGATGGGACCGGCTGCGGCTCCGCGACCTGCCGCACGGCGCTCCGGAATGGAAGCTGCGCGACCTGGCGGAAGCGGCAGGCTTTCCTTGCGGCCTGTGGACCTCCCTCCGCTCGCCCTACCTCGTCCTGCCCGCGATCGAGCCGCCAGCCGCGGTGGTCGAAGCCAAGAAGCCCGCGAGCCGCAAGCCGCAAGCGGCAAGCCGATACGAGCTCGTCGAGTGCCGCGTCGACGCCAAGTTCCGCCAGAACCTGCGGCGGCGGCGCCGGCGGCTCGCCGAGCAGGGACAAGTGACGTACGTGGTGCTCGACGGCAAGGACGGAAAGCAGCTCGACTGCGCGCTGGCGGACTTCTTCGTCATCGAGGCGAGCGGCTGGAAGGGGCGGGGCGGCACCGCCATCGCGCAGCGGCCGGAGCTGGTCGGCTTCTACACGCAGATGGCTCGCGATGCCGCCCGGCGCGGCGCCCTGGCGCTGGGCTTCCTGGAGCTGGCCGGGCGGCGCATCGCGTCGCACCTGAGCCTCGTGCACGCCGGCCGGCATTACCTGCTCAAGCTCGGCTACGACGAGTCCCTGCACGAGTTCAGCCCGGGGCAGCAGCTGACCTCGGAGATGATCCGGGACTCCTGCCAGCGCGGCCTTCTCGAATTCGACTTCCTCGGGCCCTGCATGGACTGGAAGCTGGACTGGGAGCCGGCCTTGAGGACCCACACCTGGCTCACCATCTTTCGACCGACGAGGGCAGGGCGGCTGGTGCACGAGGCGCGGTTCACGGCCTGGCCGGTGGCGCGCGCCCTCGCCGGGCAGTTTCGACGGGCATCGGGCAAGGAGGGCTGACAGGTGAAGGCCGCGCGGCGGATGCGGGTGGAGGCCGGGCTCGGGGAGCGCGCGCCGGCGCCGAAGCGGGCCGTGCCCTGCATGCAGACGGCGTGGCCGCACATGCTGGTGCCGCGCCCGTCCGCGGCGGTGCCGCTGGTCTTCCCCTTCGACCAGCCGGGGCTGCGCTACCGTTATTTCGCCCGCAACGCGGTGTGGGACGCGGTGCAGCTCCTTGAGCTGTCCGGCAAGCAGGTGCTGATGCCCGCCTACCACCACGGTGTCGAGCTGGAGACGCTCCTGGCGGCGGGCGTCAAGCCCGTCTTCTTCCGCGTCGACGCGCAGATGCGCTGCGATTTCGAGGACGCGCGGCGGCGTGCGACGCCGGAGGTGCGCGGTCTGTACGTCATCCACTACGGGGGATTCCCGCAGGACATGGAGGCCGCACGCCAGCTGGCGAGCGAGCTGGGCGTTCCGATGATCGAGGACTGCGCGCTGGCGCTGCTCTCCCGCAACGGCGACAAGCCGCTGGGGTCCTACGGCGATCTGTCCATCTTCTGCCTGTACAAGACGCTGCCGGTGCCGAACGGCGGCGCGCTGCTCGCCCGCGGCGAGCTGCGGCACAGGCTGCACGAGCTGCCAGAGGTGGATGCGCCAAGGGTCGCCTCGACCGCCTCGCACCTGGCCGGCAGCCTGCTCTCGAACCTGGAGCTGCGCGCGGGCCCCTTGGGCCGGCGCGTGCGCGAAGCGGTCCGCGGCGCCGGCCGGTGGCTGGTGCGCAAGGCGAGCGTGGAGCGCGTCTAGACCGGCACGCAGCACTTCGACGTGTCGGCGGTGAAGCTGGGCATGAGCGCGATGAGCCACCTGATCCTGCGCAACCAGGACTGGCCGGCCATCGTCGAGCGCCGCCGGCGCAACTACTTCCTCCTCTACGCGACCCTGCGCGACCTCGCGCCGCCCGTGACCGGCGAGCTGAAGCCGGGCGTGTGCCCGCTCTTCTACCCGATGCCCACCCGCGACAAGGCCGGCGCGATGGCGCGCCTTCTGGCGCGCGGCGTGGAGACGGTCGACTTCTGGCGCGTGCGCCATCCCGCGGTGCAGGCGGGCGAGTTCCCCGAGGTGGACCGGCTGCGCGAGACCGTGCTGGAGCTGCCGGTGCACCAGGACCTGTCGCCCGCCGACGTCGATCACGTGGCCAGCTGCGTGCGCGAGCTGCTCACGTGAGCGCCACGCCCCAGGTCGTCGAGGTGCCCGCGCTGCGCCGCGAGGTGGTCCGCGACCCGGCGGGCCTGCTGCGGCTGCGCTCGGAGTGGAGCGCGCTGTGCGACGAGGCTCGCGCCGGCTGCCTGTTCCTCTCGCCGGAGTGGCTGATCCCCTGGTGGGAGCACTTCGGGGAGGGGCGCGAGCTGTGCTGCGTCGCGGTGCGCGAAGGCGCCCGTCTCGTCGGGTTCCTGCCCGTCTTCCGCGAGCGCGTCCGCCTGGCCGGGGTGCCGATCGAGCGCGTGGCGTTCCTGGGGGACGGCGCGACGGGATGCGACTATCTCGACCTCCTGACTGCGCCCGGCCGCGAGACCGACGTTCGCGATGCCGCGCTCGAGGAGCTGGGCGAGCTGCGCTGGGACCTGTGCGACCTGGACGGACTGTGGCGCGAGAGCGCGACG
>VBKO01000504.1 GCA_005888115.1 Deltaproteobacteria bacterium | reverse complement strand
GGGACGAGGTATTCGGGCACGTGGCGACGATCTTCAAGCGCAGCCGCGCCTGGGACCCACTCGGGTTCGCCAGCTTCGGTCATTACTGCGAGGAGCGGTTGGGAATGGGCGAGCGCGCCATCATGCAGCGCATCGCGCTCGAGCACAGCCTGCGCCGGGTCCCGCTGCTGCGACGGGCGCTGCGGGAGAAGCGGATCAGCTACGAGCAGGCGCGCATCATCGCGAGGCACGCGGCGCCAGAGGAGGTACAGGGCTGGATCGGCAAGGCGGAGACCATGACCTGCGTCGCACTGCGTCGGGCGATGCAGGAAAAAGAGGAGGCGCAGATGTGCGCGCGCGGAACGTTCAGCGCCTGGATGACGGTGAGCGTCGCGGAGGTGGTGAAAGCCGCATTTCGCGCTGCGCGGGCCGCAGCGAAGCGCTGGCTCTCGGCCGGAGAGTGCCTGGTAGCGATGGCGGACCACTTCATCGAGACCTGGAGAGCGCACCTCAAGCAAGCGAACACGCTGCAACGGCGCGTCCGCGCCCGCGACAAGCACCGCTGCCAGGTTCCGGGCTGCAGCAGGACGTCGGTGCATGCGCACCACATCATTCCCCGCTCGCAGGGAGGAACGGACGACCCGGAGAACCTGGTCAGCCTCTGCGCCGCCCACCACCTCTACGGCATCCACGGCGGCCGCATGCGCGTCACCGGGACGGCGCCGGACAACCTGGCCTGGGAGTTCGGGCTGCGGCGAAAGTACTACGCCGCCGCGTCAGACCTGGACCTCCTCATCCACAATCGTGTGACCGGCGCTGCGCGGCTTGATTTCAGAGGCTGCCTCCAAGCGAGACGTCCTCCTCCGCGGCAGACCAACTCGGAAGTCGAAAGGGGAACTTCATGTCCGGAAGGAAGTTGACGAGCGCGATATTCGCCGCGCCGAGCTCGCGCCGCGCTACCGGGCTTGGGGCCTTCTGGTCGATTGGCATCGCGCCGCAATGCTGGACGGCCGACCTCATCCGACGGCATAGCAACCCAGCGTCCGGCGCAGGGGAACAGGAAGGGTTCCCCTGCGCCGCATGTTCCAGTCAGTCCGCGCTAGCGAAGCCCGCCCGACGCGAGAAGCTGCTCGCCGGTCAACCACCCCGAGTCCGAGCTGGCCAGGAAGACGGCGACGGACGCGATGTCGCCTACCTGTCCGATGCGGCCAAGCGAAGTCTGCGCGACCAGCGCCTTCTGGAAATCAGAGCCGATGAAACCCGCGGCGTGCACGCCTTCGGTCTCGACGATTCCGGGGTTGATGGAGTTGACCCGGATCTTCCTGGGCCCGAGCTCCCTGGCGAGCACGCCGGTGATCCCGTCGATCGCGGCCTTGGTGCCGGTGTAAACGGCGCTGTTCGGGGGCGTAATGCGGCTGACGCCCGAACCGATGTTGATGATGCTTGCCCCTTCGCCCAGGTGCTTCGCTGCCGCCTGCGTGGTCAGGAGCAGGCCGAGCACGTTGATGTTGAAGAGCTTGTGGAACGACTCCTCCGTAACGTCCGTGAGCGGGGCGAACTCGTAAACGCCGGAGTTGTTCACCAGGATGTCGAGCCTGCCGTAGTTCTTGATGGCAGCGTCGATGATTCCCTTCGCTTCCGCGGCCTTCGAGACGTCTCCGCCCACTGCGACCGCCTTGCCTCCTGCCGCCTGGATGGACGCGACCACGCTGTCTGCCGCGGCCTTGCTGGATGCGTAGTTGACGACAACCGACGCGCCTTCCGCAGCCAGCGACCTGGCGATGGCAGCGCCGATGCCCTTCGATGCGCCGGTAACCACTGCGACCTTGCCTGCTAGCTTGCCCATGGGGGTTCCTTTCCGAGCGGATTGGGATCGAACGCAGCAGTTGATGCTCCAATAGTTCGGAAGATTCGAACTATTGAACGAATAGCCTCCCGTCCCTAGAATGGGGGGCATGAGGCCGCTCTTCCACCCCTCGATCGACGAGGTCACCGTCGAGGCGATCCTCCATGCTCTGGCGGATCCAGTGCGGGTGGCCATCTATGCCGAGATCATCCGCTCGGGCTGTTCGCGGAGCTGCTCGAGTCTCCTGAACGTCAGCGAGAAGGCGGTCCCCAAATCGACGCTGTCGCAGCACTTCAAGGTGCTCCGGGAGGCCGGCCTGATCCGCAGCGAACGCCACGGCGTCGAAATGCAGAACTCGTCTCGCTGCGCGGAGATCGAGCGGCGCTTTCCAGGGCTGATCCCTGCCATCTTGAGCGCGCACAAGGCGCAGCAAGGAACAGGGTCTTGGGGTGGCAAGCGCAAGCG
>VBKO01000101.1 GCA_005888115.1 Deltaproteobacteria bacterium | reverse complement strand
CGGACCGCGCTCGCCACCGCGCTCGCCGGCGTGGATGGCGCGGCCGAGTGCCTCCTGCTCGCCGGCGATCTGACCGACCACGGAACCGCCGAGGAAGCGTCGTGGCTGGCGGAGGAGCTCGCCCGGCTGAAGCTTCCCAAGGTGGCCGTCTTCGGGAATCACGACTACGAGGCCGGGCAGGAGCACGCGGTCCGGCAGAAGCTGGAGGAGGCCGGCGTGAAGGTGCTCGACGGCGAGCCGTTCGCGCTGGGAGAAGAGCTGGGGATCGCGGGCATCAAGGGGTTCGCCGGCGGATTCGAGCACGCCCAGCTGCAACGGTTCGGCGAAGCGGTGATGAAGCAGTTCGTCGACGCCTGCATCGCCGAGGAGCTGAAGCTCGAGAACGCCCTCTTCCAGCTGCGCACCCGCGCGCGCGTCGCGCTCTTGCACTATGCGCCTTGCCGCGCCACGCTGGAGGGCGAGCCGCTCGAGATCTTCCCCTTCCTGGGCGCCACACGGCTCTCCGGTCCCCTCGATCAGCTGCGGCCCACCCTGGCGCTGCACGGTCATGCCCACCGGGGAAATTTGCGCGGCGCCACGCGTGGAGGCGTGCCCGTGTACAACGTGGCGCTGCCGGTCCTCCGGCGGCTGGAAAAGCCGGTCGGCTTTCTCACCTTGGACGTCTAGTTGCAGCCGCAATCGGCAGCGCCGCGCTTTCACACCGTTGCTACCCCTCGTCCGGCACGTCCTCCCCGATCGCGCCGGGGGGCGGGGCGACCACCGCATCCCCGGCCACCTTCACGGGCGCGATGGGCCGGTAGAGGTAGGTCAGGCGCAGCGTCCCCGCTTTCGCGCGGTCGAGCGCGTCCTGGCCGATGCGGATGAAATCCACCGAGGTGCGGGGAAGATTCGCGGCCAGCCACCGCAACGTCTGGTTCGCCCAGAGGGCAAAGACCGGCCTTTTGCGGATCTTCTCGCCGCCCCTCCAGTAGCTCGTGTGCGCATACAGACGGGCGGGCTGGATCTCGCCTGGGTGCGCCTCGGGAACGCGCAGCACCAGCGCGTCCGTCCTCTCCTCGTCGATCTGCGCCCACCCGCTGAACGGGCCCGCTGGCTGGGGGTGCGCCACCACTTCCGCGCTGTGCTTGCGGTGCAGCAGGTAGATCCGCATCTCCGCCGGCAGCGATTCGCGCCGCTCGAGCTTCGAGGGCCCGGCCAGCAGGTCCGAAGGATCCCCGCGCAGGTAACGGCCCTGCGACCAGATCAGCCCCGGCTCGCGCGCATCGAGCACCGCCAGGAGCGACTCGACGTCCTTGGCGGTGAGGAAAAGCCACAGCTGGCGCGCTGCCATCGGCCGAAGATCGCACAGGCTTCCTCACTCCACCACGACCGAAACCGCCTCGACACCTTCCTCGCTGCCGCTCAGCTCGAGCTGGTATTCGCCGCGCGCGATGAATTGCGCGTACATCGATCCGCCCTGTACTACGGCGCCTCCCGGCAGCCGCCACTGCACGTAGCTCGAGGTCGCGCCGTCGCCGAGCCCCGGAACGGCGAGTCTGCAAGTGGCGCCGCGGTCGACGTGCAGCCGGCCGTCCCGCATCGCGCATCCGGACCCATTCGCGGCCACGGGTGGCGCATCTCCGACGCGAAGCTTCACCCCCAGGATCGCGGTGCGCCCGGAATCGTCGTCCGAATCGATGCGCACATGGGCGAGGTGCTCTCCCGGCCCCAGTCCCGCCGGGTCCGCGTGCACCGACAGGCGCGACGGCGTCTCGCCGTGGTCGGTCGTCAGCCGGACCCATCCTGCGTCGGGCCGGGCCGTCCACCGCCTCGGCTCCCCTCCTTCGGCCCGCAAGGAGACGGTCTGCGCGCGCGGCAGATGGCCGCGCGAGGAGGTGAAGAGCAGCGACTCGCGGGACAACACCAATGCTCCGGAGGATGCTCCGGGCGCACCCTCCAGCAACATGGCCATGGCGCGCGCCGCATCGATGCGGCCGTTCCTCACACCCGCGAGCGGGACGGTGGACGAAAGGATGGCACGCCGGACGTCCTCGAGCTTGGCCTCCGGGCGCGCCGCCCAGAGCAGCGCAGCCAGGCCGGCCACGTGCGGCGCCGCCATGCTCGTGCCGTCGTACCGCTCGTATTGCCCTGGTGCGGTGGTGGAAAGGATCCCGACGCCAGGCGCCGCGACCAGGGCACCGCGGTTCGAAAACGGCGCCAGCTTGCCCGCCGGCGTGAAGGCTCCGACGGAGATCAGGTTGTCGCTCGTGAGAGATGCCGGGAACGACGGCCGCGAGGCGCCGTCGTTCCCCGCGGCGGCGACGAAGAGCACGCCGCGCTCGCCGGCCCTCGCTACTGCCTTCGCGATGGCCTGGCTTTGTCCGCCTCCGCCCCAGCTCGCGTTCACCACGCGCGCCCCGTGGTCCACGGCGTAGTCGATGGCGCGGGCGAGGTCGTCGCTCCGCCCTCCGCGGGTCCCGATGGCGCGCAGGGCCATCAGTGCGACCTTCCAGTTCACGCCGGAGATGCCGACCCGGTTGTCGCCCGCGGCGCCGATGGTGCCCGCCACGTGGGTACCGTGCCAGCGCTCCTCGCCGGTGCGCGCGGGAGACGGGTCGCCGCGGTTGGCGACGAAGTCGTACCCGTTCACGTCGTCGACATATCCATCCCCATCGTCGTCGCGGCCATTGGCGGCGATCTCCGACGGGTTGATCCAGAGGTTGGGCGCGAGATCCGGATGCGTCAGCGCGACCCCGTCGTCCACCACCGCGACTGTGACGCGCCGATCGCCCACCGTGGACGCCCACGCCCCGGGCGCGTCGATGGCGGTGAGCCCCCACAGCTCCTTGAGGCGGGGATCGTTCGGCGCGCGGCCCTGCCGGTACAGGTACACAGGTTCTGCGAACTCGACGCCCGGCCGTCGCGCGTTTTCCCTGGCGAAGGCGACCGGGTCCTCTCCGGGCGGAAGCGGGAGCCGCAGCAAGGCGGGGCCATCGGAAGGTCCCAGCGCCTGCAACGGAACGATGGGACCGCCCTCGCCGCCCGCGGGAAACGAGGGCGGCTCCGCCTCCCGCTCGAGCTGGACGAGGATGGAGTCCGAGGCAAGCTGCGGGACAAGAGAAGGTCCGCCGCACGCCTCGAGCAGGAGCGCGAGGGCCGCCGCCGTCCGCGAACGTTTCCGCTCGGATCGCGGCGGATGGATGCGCTCGGCGTGCGGGATCTCGACTTCCGCGGCGTCGAGCAGCGGATCGTCGGGAGCGAGTCGATCGATCCACTCCGTCGTCCGGTCCGAGACGAGCGAGCCAGCGGCCGCGTTGCAGGTCCTGTGCATGAGTCCCCCGTGAAGCGTGGCGGTCCGCTGCTCGCGGCCGCCGCGCGCAATTGCAGGCGCCGTGCCGCCTCGCCGCCCTCGGGCGTCGCCCCGCGCGGGGCGTCTCGTTTTCGAACCCCCTCTCGTTTTCGGACGGGTGGCGCGCTCCGCGGGCGCCGTTCTAAAGGTACGCGCGTGGCCGGGCATGGAGCGGAAGAGGCGGTGTTCCACCGCTGGATCGGCGCCGATCTCGAGCTGCGGGTGCACGCGGTTCCCGGAGCGAAGCGGACCGAAGCGCAGGGGCTCCACGGTCCCGCGCTCAAGGTGAAGGTCCAGGCGCGCGCCGTCGAAGGAGCGGCCAACGCCGCGCTGATCGAATTCCTGGCAGGCGAGTTGCAAGTGCCCCGCCGGCAATGCGTGCTCGTCAGCGGCGAAAAGAACAGGGACAAGCGCGTGCTGGTGCAAGCCCCGCCGCGCACGCGGGCCGAGGAAGTGCTGCGGGGCTGGGCTCAGGGCCGGACGAGCTCATAGGCGCGCGCCAACGCAGCGTCGAGCCGCGCCGGGTCGCCGCCGCCGGCCTGGGCCAGCTCGGGCTTGCCGCCGCCGCGGCCGCCCAGCGTCTTCGACAGCTCCTTCACCAGATCACCGGCCTTGTACTTCTTCGAGAGATCGGGCGTCACGGCCACCAGCAGCGTCGCCTTGCCGTCCTTCTCGCCGCCCAGCACCACGATGCCGCTCTTCAGCTGATCGCGGAGCTTGTCCGCCAGCTCGCGCAGGCTCTCCGGGTCGCCGTTCTCGTGGCGCGCGGCGAGCACCTTGATTCCGTTGACCTCGCGCGCGCCCTGGGCGAGCTCGCTGCTCTTCGCGGCCGCCGCCTTCCTCGAAAGCTGCTCCAGCTCGCGCTCCAGCTCCCGGATGCGGCCTGCCGCCTGCTCGGCCTTGAGCGCCACGTCCTTGGGCGACCCGCGCAGCGCGCTCGCGGCGCGCGCCAGCTGCTTCTCTTCCTCGTGGACCAGCGCCACCGCCTCGGGGCCGGTGACCGCCACGATGCGGCGCACGCCCGCGGCGATCGCGCCTTCGCTCTGGATCTTGAAGAAGCCGATGTCGCCGGAGCGCGCCACGTGCGTCCCTCCGCACAGCTCCACCGAAGGGCCGATCTGCAGCACGCGCACGCGGGACAGCTGCGTGTACTTGTCGCCGAAGAACGCGATGGCCCCCGATTTCATCGCGGACTCCGGATCCATTACGCGCGTCTCGGCGGCGTGGTTCTCGCGGACGAGCTGGTTGACGCGCGCTTCGATCTGCATGCGCTGCTCTTCGGTGAGCGGCTGGTACGAGGTGTAGTCGAAGCGCAGGTAGTCGGGCGCGACCACCGATCCGGCCTGCTTGGCGCCCTCGCCGAAGATCTCGCGGAGCGCCCGGTGGAGAAGGTGGGTGGCGCTATGGTTCGCGCGCAGACCTGCCCTGCGCTCCTTGTCGACGATGAGCTCCAGCTTCTCGCCCACCTCGAACGCGCCCTCGAGCATCTTCACCCGGTGTACGACGAGGCCGCCGACGGGCTTCTGCGTGTCGAGCACCTGCGCGCGCCCGGTGTTCCCGACCACGTAGCCCGCATCGCCGAGCTGGCCGCCCGACTCTCCGTAGAAGGGCGTTCGGTCGAAGACCAGCTCGGCCTCCGCGCCGGCCGCGACCCGCCTCACGCGCTGCCCGCCGGAGACCGCGCTTTTGAGCGTCCCGTGCGAGGCGATCTGCTCGTACCCGAGGAACTCCGACTCACCCACCTCGCCCGCGAGCTGCTTGTAGACGTCCCCGACGGCCGCCTCGCCCAAGCCCGTGAAAGATCCGCGCGCGCGTTGCTCCTCCATCAGCTTCTCGAACCCGGCCTCGTCCACCGTGCAGCCGCTCTCCGCCGCGATCACCTGCGTCAGGTCGAGCGGGAACCCGTCGGTGTCGTAGAGCTTGAACGCGACCTCGCCGGAAATCTGCTTGCCCTTCCCGGCACGGCGGATCTCCTCCGCGAGGATGGCGCTGCCGCGCTCGAGCGTGCGCAGGAACGCGTCGGTCTCGTGCTGCACCGTCTCGAGGATGCGAACGCGCGAATCGGCCAGCTCCGGATAGACGTCCGACATGGTGTCGATGACCTTGCCGCAGACGCGCGCGTAGAGCGTCGAATCGCTGCTCAGCCGCTGCGCATGACGGATCGCGCGGCGCAGGATGCGGCGCAGTACGTACCCTCGTCCCTCGTTGGAAGGAAGCACGCCGTCGGCGATGAGGAACGAGGCGGCGCGCGAATGGTCGGCGACCACGCGCATCGAGGCCGAGTCGCCGTGCGCGTCGAGCGCGTCGGTCGGGGAATATCGCTTGCCGCTGATCCGCGCCGCCTCCTGGATGAGGGGCTGCAGCAGGTCGGTGTCGTAGTTGGAGGCGACGTTCTGCACCGCGGCGGCGATTCGCTCGAGACCAGCTCCCGTGTCGATCGAGGGCCTGGGCAGCGGAGCGAGCGGGCCTTCCGGCTCCTTGCGCTCGAACTGCATGAAGACGAGGTTCCAGATCTCCATCCACGAGTCGCTGTCCGCGACGGCGTCTTGCGCGAAGAAGCGATGCGCGTGCTCGTCGATCTGGCGGACGCTCGCATCTCCGGGCAGCCGGTAGAGGTGGATCTCGCTGCACGGTCCGCAGGGACCGGTCGGGCCCATCGCCCAGAAGTTGTCCTTCTCGCCGAGGCGGAAGATGCGCTCCTTGCGCACGCCGGTCGCGCGCCACAGCTCTTCCGCTTCGTCGTCGTCGCGGAAGACGGTCACCGCCAGCCGATCCACCGGCAGGCCCAGCGTGCGGGTGACGAACTCCCAGGCCCAGCCGATCGCCTCCTTCTTGAAGTAATCGCCGAAGGAGAAGTTCCCCAGCATCTCGAAGAACGTGTGGTGGCGCGCGGTGAACCCCACGTTCTCCAGGTCGTTGTGCTTTCCGCCCGCACGCACGCATTTCTGGCTGGAGGCGGCGCGCTTGTAGTCGCGGGTCTCGCGGCCTGTGAACACGTCCTTGAACTGGACCATGCCGGCGTTGGTGAACAGCAGGGTGGGGTCGTTCTGCGGAACGAGCGGCGAGCTCTTCACCCGCTTGTGGCCGCGCTCCTCGAAGAAGCGCAGGAATGCCTCGCGGATCTCCGCTCCGGTGCGGGGCGCGGCTGTCTTCGCGGTCGGCATGGGGGCGGGAAGATAAGGAAAACCCGGACCCTTGTCACTCCAAGGTGGACGGCCGGCCCGGCGGGCGGTCAGCCGCCGGTGGCACCGGGTCTAGAACGTGAGATTCACCGCGATTCCGGTGCGGTACGTGTCGACGGCGATCACCCTCCCGCTGGCGCGGTCCACCTGCCACTGCCGGCGGAAATCCATCACGAGGTAGACGGGCCCGGTCACCCGGACCGCCGCGGAGGCGGCGAGCAGCGAGCGCTCGTCGAGCTCGAACGCGTTCCCGAGGTCCCCGAAATTCTTGCGCAGGTAGTAGGCGGACATCTTCACCGCCTCGAACTTGGGCAGGGTGGCGAACAGGCCCAACGAGGCGCCGTTGTCCTGCTCGTAATCCTGCAGGAGCCCGCCGACCTGGACCAGGCCGGCGAAGTTGAACGCCAGCTCGCCGTAGTACCCCTTCACCGCCTTGCCGCCGGAGGCCTTCGCGTCGAACGCCGCCGACTGCTTGGAGGCGAAGCCGGCGCCCGGCACCGTCACCGCATATTGCAGGCGACCGAGATCGTACGTCTGATCGAAGTATTCCGGAATGTACCCGGGCTGCATGTGCCGGTACTCGAGCCGCGTCTGCAGGCTCACGTCGATGACGGGCACCGGGAGTCGCACGTTGAGCAGCGCGCCCGCGTGGAGACCATTTCCGGCGCCGAACAGGCGGTTCGCGTCGACGTAGGGAATCACGTCCACGATCTGGTTGTGGAACAGCTCGTACTCGACGTCGACGCCGGCCGCCGCGAACGCCCGCTGCGGAACGATGGCGTCCCCGTTGGCATCGAACGAGATGGCGGGGACGGTCGCGAAAGGAACGAGCGGGGCGGTGGGGTCGACTACCATGGTGAAGCCGAAGGCCAGCCCGCCCAGGCCGGGCATCCCCGCGAAGGGCCGGACGTAGGCGCGGCCGCCGAGGATGCCCACACCGGCCACGTTGTCGAGGAGCGTCTCGACGCCGAAGTAGTCGCTGTTGAAATCGAAGGCGATGCCGAACTTGCGCTGGTCGAGGCTCAGCGAGTTCGAATAGCGGTTGACCAGGGTGCCGTGCCCCAAGGTCGAGCCCCACAGCTGTCCGGCGAGAAGGTAGAGCGGCTCGCGCTTGTGGCCGTACCGCACGAACCGCACGAACTTGAGATAGTCCTGCGCCTGGTTCCAGTCGCTCCGCCGCAGGACGTGCTCGTACGTCTTCGAGTCGCGGGTCCCGGTCGAATCGTCGTTGATGGCGAGGAGGTTCAGCGGCACGCCGAGGCCGACCGCGAAGGGGCCCAGGGCGAGCTCGGTGTTGATCACCGTGCTGACGTAGGTGTCCTTGTCGATCTTCCCGAACCCTACGCCGACGAAGGCGCCCGGAGTCCCGCTGAAGAGCTGCGAGGGATCTGCGAAGTTCTGGCTGCCCGAGCGCGCGTCGGGCTGATTCTGGCCGGCGGCGCCGGCGGTCTCGATTCCGGGAGGCGGAGGAGGCGGCGGCTCTTCCTGCGCAAACGCGGCGGAAGAGAGCAGCGCCGCGCAGGCGGCGAAGAGCAGGCGATGGGTCCGACCAGGCATGGGAGCTCCAGGCACGCGAGGGCGCCTCCACCGTAGGGGACGCCTCCAGGAGGAGCCAGAAAAGTCCCGGCGCGGCCACGCTCCGTTTCCCTACCTTCACCTGCGTTGTCGCAGCAGGATCGCTCGGAAGAGCTGCGCGAATCCCGCCGCTGCGTGGGCGTCCGGCCAGCGCGGCGAGCCCAGCGGCGGCAGCTCGAGCGCGAGAAGGCGGGAGAGCAGGGGATGGCGCCTGCGCACCTCCTCCGCGGGCGCGGCGAAGACCTCGCAGGAGACGAAGCGGCGCAGCCGCCACAGGTCGGTGTAGCTCGCGCAGCGCACCGAGAGATCCGCGCCGAGCAGCTCGTGCAGGGGAAGCTCCTCCACCTCGAGCTGGCACTCCGCGGCGGCAGCGCGGAGCTGACGGAAATCGATGGACCACTCCGTGTGCTCGCCGGCCCGGGTGCCGTCGGTGAGATCCACCGCGGCGGGTGGGAAATCGCCGCCGAACTCCGTGAACGCGGCCGCTCCCCCGCGGGAGAGCACGCGCGACACCTCGCGCACGAGCTGCACGGCGCCCGCGCTGGTGCCGTCGCGCACGGGCAGGTCGGCCAGCATCTCGTTCCCGAGGATGAGCCCGCGGAAGGACCCGGAGCGCAGCGGCAGAGCCAAAGCGTCGGCGCGCACTCCCGACCACCGCGAGTGCGCTGCGCGCGGCACCGCTGCCGCGTCGGCTCCCTCCGCGAGCAGGCGGCGGCGCTGCGCGCGCAGCAGCGCCGGCGACAGATCGAGCGAGGTCCAGCGCGATCCGGTGAACGGCCCCGCCTCGCCGCGCCAGGCTGCTTCCGCGAGGTGCCCCGCGCCGCCCCCGATCTCCAGTACACCGTCCGGCCCCGGTTGGATCCCGCGGTCCGCCAGGCCGTGGAGCAACGCCTCGCCGTAGCGGCGGCCCCGGAGCGCAGGATGGGGAAAGCGCAGCAGGTGCGAGACGGTACACTCCACCTCGTCGAAGCGTCGCCGCGCCGCCAGCCGATCGGTCCGGTGGTGGGCGCGGGTCGCGTCCTCGGCCGGAGCGGCTCGCGTCAGCTCTTCTGCTTTCCCGCCGGCGGGTGGCCGTCCCATGGCACGAGCAACAGGCGCGCGGTGAGCGCATCCATCATCCGCGAGATGTCCCGCATCGCATCGGTGAGCCCGCGGAGGTCCGCGTCACCCCCGCCGAGCCTGGTGAGCCAGGAGTGCACGCGACGCCGCGCCTCGGCGCCGAGTGGCCGCACGTCGTCGGGCAGCTCGACCTCCATCTGCTCCAGCGCGGCGTCCATCTCGTAGAGGCGGGCGAGGCAGGCGCGGGCGGAATCGGGGTCCGGCGGCGGGGCCTCGGGCATGCAGCCGTTCTCGCCCGAAAGGCGCTCAGGAGCAAATCGCGCCGACGGTGACGGTGACGATGCCCGACGCATCCACCTCGACCAAGAACGTCGAGAGCGGCGCGGGGGCCGGCTCGTGCGTGACCTTGCCGGTCAGGTCGAACGCGGAGCCGTGGCAAGGACAGTAGAGCGTGAAGGTGCCCGGCGCCCCGGTTGGCGCGGGCTGGACCGTGCATTGCTCGTGGGTGCAGACCGCCGAGAGGGCCACCGGATTCGCGCCGGAGTCTGGCCGCGTGAGGAGGAGCGGTCCGTTCATTCCCTCTGGATGGCCGAGCACCGCTCCTCCCGTCTGCAGCAGCGCAGGATAGCTCGCCAGAGGGAAGACGACCTTGCCGTCCTGGACCGGCGGGAAGACGCCGTCGCCGGCGAACAGATGGAGGCGGACATCGCCCGTGGTCGGGTCCCGGCTGGCGGCAAACGCCTGCAGATTGGTGCGCGCAGGCGGATTGAGGACGGTGCCATCGCCGGCGAAGCGCGACCCGTGGCACGGGCACTCGGCCTGCAGATCCTCGCCCACCCAGGCCAGCTCGCAGCCCGCGTGCGGGCAGATCGCGTCCATGGCGGCGAACCCGGTGCCGGTGTTCGCGATCAGCACCGGCCGCGGAGCGCACGGAGTGCGCAGCACGATGGCGCCGCCCGGCCGATCCAGCTCGGGCACCTGCGCGGCGGGGATGACGACCCTGCCGTCCACCAGGGTACCGCCCTGCACGTCGCGGTTGGGAGAGATGCGGCGGGCGCATCCCGCCAGCCCGCGCGCCAGCGCGGGAGCGCAGACCGCCAGGGTGGCGCGGCGGACCAGTTGGCGTCTCGTCAGGTCGTCGGGCATCGACTCCTCAGAAGGTGAGCACCAAGAAACCGGTGTAGGTGGCGAGGAGCGTCGTGTAGCCGATGATCTGGTGCGCGAG